>CAYYXC010000047.1:0-10188 GCA_964475505.1 uncultured Chitinophaga sp. | reverse complement strand
ACACACGAGCTGCCCTTTTTTTCTAAAAGGGAACGGCACCGTTGACCCAAGCTCTATGATCTCCTATCAATCTCCCGCATCCCCTGCCCACAACTCAGTTTAGCGCACCAGTGGCGCAAACTTCGGGGGCCAACTCATCGCGCCCCGTAAAAAGAGAACTGAACAAATAAATGTCAAAATGAGATGCAACATATCGAATAAAAAAATCGTAATAAATATAAGGGTTGAAAATTTTAAATAAATAATGAATTCTTAACTATCTTCGTTATTAAATATTAATATTTTATCTTATACATATGAATGACAATAATTGGACCTTACGCATCCAACCTAAAACAAAATGGTGGGATCTTCATCTAACAGATGTTTGGGCTTATAGAGACTTACTTTGGCTATTTGTCCGTCGGGACTTTGTAGCAGTTTACAAGCAGACCGTTTTAGGCCCTCTCTGGTTTTTCATTCAGCCCCTCCTTACCACTATGGTATTTACTATCGTCTTCAGCGGAGTTGCCAAGATACCGACCGATGGCTATCCCGCTATGCTTTTCTACTTGGCCGGAACTACACCATGGAACTATTTTGCTACCTGCTTAACAAAAACATCAAATACTTTCGTTCAGAACGCAGCCATCTTCGGAAAGGTCTATTTTCCGAGGCTAATCGTGCCTATCTCCATCGTAAGCTCCACCATAATTCAGTTTGGTATACAGTTTATATTGTTCTTAGGTTTTCTTTTTTATTACATCTCAACTGGAGCTTTGCTCAATCCCCACTGGGGTTTAATTTTACTCCTAACTCCAGCCCTTATCTTGATAATGGCCGCACTTGGACTCGGCGCTGGCATCATTGTTTCCTCACTCACGACCAAGTATCGGGATTTTACCTTTCTCATTACCTTTGGAATCCAATTGATGATGTATGGCACTCCTGTAATCTACCCGATGAGTGCAGTTCCTAAAAATTGGCGCTGGATGGTCGAACTCAATCCAATGTCCGCCCCTATCGAAGCCTTCCGCGCCTTGTTCCTAGGCGGTACTATCCCGTGGTCTTCACTGTGCATTTCATCCTCAGTAACCGGATTAATGTTACTTGTCGGAATAATCGTATTCAATAAAGTCGAAAAATCGTTCATGGACACTGTTTAAAAAATTAAATTTTCATTTTAATATTTCAAGAAAATGAGTACTGTTATTTCTGTAGAAAATATATCGAAACTTTATCGCCTTGGCGAGATTGGCACTGGTTCTCTATCTCACGATGTGAATCGCTGGTGGCACAAAATTCGTGGCAAGGAGGATCCATACCTTAAGATCGGACAATCAAACGACAGGACATCAAAAGGTAATTCGGATTATGTTTACGCGCTTAAGGATGTCTCATTCGAAGTCAAACAGGGTGAAGTACTCGGAATCATCGGGAGAAATGGAGCCGGTAAGTCCACCCTTCTCAAAATTCTATCTCGTGTCACTACACCAACTACTGGAGAAATTAAAGCTAAGGGCCGTATTGCCTCATTGTTGGAAGTTGGGACAGGATTCCATCCAGAACTAAGTGGTCGAGAGAATATTTATCTTAACGGTGCCATTCTCGGAATGCGAAAATATGAAATTGACCGCAAGTTCGATGAAATCGTAGACTTTTCGGGCTGTGATCGTTACATTGATACTCCGGTAAAACGCTATAGCTCTGGTATGTATGTACGTCTCGCTTTTGCAGTAGCAGCTCACTTAGAATCCGAAATACTAATCGTCGATGAAGTACTAGCAGTTGGCGACGCGGAGTTTCAGAAAAAATGCTTAGGAAAAATGAAGAACGTTGCTAACGCTGGTAGAACGGTCTTATTTGTAAGCCATAACATGGGGGCAATGCTACAACTGACCACCAGAGGCATAGTGCTTGCAAACGGAAATCTATCATTTGTCGGAAGCACTGAAGAAGCCGTTCTGTATTATTCTCACCAAGCAAACCCCAAAGGCCTGTTCTACGAAGTGGAACATAAGCGGAGATCATGGACAGGTTCTCAGGCTGTGAAATTCATCTCATTAGCTTTCCCCGGCGATTCGTCAATTTTTGCTCATAAGGAACCGATTCGATTTTCAGTAACTTTGAAGGCACAGGAATCAGTGCCTCCATGCCGCATTAGTCTCACTGTATTTAAATCTGATGGCACACCGGTCGGTAGCTGTTTTGGGGATGAATTTCTGGCCTTAAAATCTGGTGAGACCGCTACGACGGAGGTCATTCTGAAGGGTTTTCCTCTTGGCCCAGGCCATTACCACTTGGGAATTGCCGTCGGAAGAGGCAACCACTTGGAAGGTCATGTTGATTATGATGTCGTGATGGACGTCCTTAGTTTTGAAGTACAGCCCCCCCTCGGACGATCCTCAAATAGCGCAACATGGCCGGCCGGATGGGGGCCAATCATCTTCCCAAACCCACAGGTTAAAATGAATACTACCGATAAAACCTCACACTAATGGAAACCTACGACTACTCGATTTACTATTCTCAATTCCATGATGACTCCGAGACTCATGTGAGGGAAATGGAGGAATGGCATCGAAACCTACTTTCCCCTCATGTTCCCGATGACAAGCAAACACCTGTTCTAGATATAGGTTGCGGTTTTGGTTTTGCATTAAGAGCGCTTCGATGTATGGGCTTCAAAAGCCTGGAGGGTGTTGAAGCGTCGCCACAGCAAGCGGCGAAAACCGCCGCAGCGGGATTCAACGTCAGCGTCAGCACAGACACCATTGCGTTCCTCGAAGAAAGAAAATTGAAATATGGGTTCATCATCCTAAAGGACGTTTTGGAACATGTTCCGGTCGCCATACAAATCGATTTCCTAAGAGCAATCTTTGGTTCGTTGAAGCCGGGCGGCCGTCTATTCCTAACAGTACCAAATGCCAATTCCATGTTAGCATCGAGGTGGCGCTATGGCGACTACACTCATTTTTCAAGTTTCACGGAGCACTCTCTCCATTTTGTCCTCCGAAACGCAGGCTTTGAAGAACCTTGGCTAGATTCATCCAAAGGAATCGGGCGTTGTCCACGACGCATCTGGAAACGCTCCAACTGGCCGGCCATTCGAAAGTGGATGGTTCGTTGGTGTTGGCTTCAGGTTTTCCAAGCTGAGCTGTCCTGGTTGAATTTAGACAAAATAAGTTTTGAACTGAATCTTGTGGCAACCGCAGAAAAATCGAACAAATCAATAAGCTCGCGCTGAAAGCGTCATTGATCATGCTTCACAGCTTTGACATATTCGAGACTACGCTACTAAGAAAATCACTCGCTCCGTCAGGCGTTTTTCTTAAACTGTATGAAAATCTTAAATCGCAAGGTCATCAGCTAGGCTCAATTTCAAGTAATGATTTTCTCGCCGCCCGTATTAATGCTGAAAGGATTGTACGAGAAGAAACGCTTTCTGAAGAAATCACCCTTGAGGAAATATGGCTGAGGCTATCAGGACTTGTTGGTATAGAATATTCGCCACGCTATGCTGAAATCGAAATGGAATGCGAATTCGAATCGCTTTTTCCTGTCAATGATACACTAGATAAGATCGCGCAGGCACGTACTAAATATGGGAGAGTGTTATTTATCAGTGACACTTATCTACCAGTCAATTTTCTAGAATGCATTTTGGCTAAATACCAGATCTTGCAGAAAGATGACAAGATATATGCCTCATCCGAACATCGCATCACAAAAGCTTCAGGTTCATTATTCAAAAAGGTTCTAGAAACAGAACGAATTTCCGCGAGCCAACTTATTCATTACGGTGATAATTTACATTCGGATATACGCGTTCCCAAAGCTCTCGGCATAAGGGCCGAATGTTGCAATGCGCCGAGATTGGAAAACATAGCAATCAAAGCCCTGAATACCTTACCGACTTCTGGTGAAGGCATGCAAAGCGTGGTTGCGCTCGGCAGGCAATATAAATCCGTCGTTCGCCTAGATAAGCCTCCGCAAGCAATAAGAGAATTTGTGCAGCATTTTGCAGGGCCGCTCTGCCTTACGATTGCCACTTGGATTCTCAATCGTGCACGTCATCATGGCATAAAACGGCTCTACTTTGCTGCAAGAGACGGACAAATGCTATGGATTGCAGCAAAAGTACTTGCCCCACGATTCGGGGATATTGACTGTCGCTACATATATCAATCCAGAAAAGCATTACTCTTACCTTCTGTACTTGAAACAGACCAGTTGAACCTTTCATGGCTGCGAAGAACTTTCGAAATACCTACAGTCGAAGAAACTCTTCAAAAACTTAGTGTCACTTACGGTAAATTTCATTACATTTTTGAATCACTTTCATTGCTGCCTACTACCAAACTAGATTCAAATGAGAAATGGTATTCTTTTAACCGAGCAATTCAGAATCCACAAATCCGAGATCTAATACTGTATAACTCATCACAGCTCAGGGAAGAAGTCCTGAGGTATTTTGAAAAATCCGGTCTATTTGATGGCACAAATTTCGGAGTCGTGGATTTAGGATGGTATATGACCTGCCAAACAGCAATGCGCAGAATCCTCCAATACGCAGGAAAAGATCATTTATCAATGGGTTTTTATCTAGGCTTACACCTCGAGAGAGAATCACCACACCATGCAGGATTTTCTGAATCGCTATTCAAGACACCACCTCATGATGTAAGAAATTTTTACAATCCGTTTCATCTTGAATCAAAACGCGCGACCTTGCTTGAGCATTTACTCGGACTTGCCGATCATCCTGGAACTGTCGGATATGAAGATGCAAAACCAGTATTTTCACAGTTAACCAATGATATTAAACTATTAGATTCTATCAAAATTATCCACCTAGAAGTTGAAAATTACTGTAAACTAGCAGACTCGTGTATTCTTAATACTCTTTCTGACACTAACACGTGTCGTGAAATTGCCTTTGCAACTATAAATACATTTTTTAGTCACCCAACCGAGAAAATTGTCAATCTAACAAAATCTGTCACGATCTCTGGTAATCAAGAAGGTATAGATGCACTCAGTCTAGTCCAGCCACTTGGGCTAAAGCACTTGTTAAAGCAATTTCGCAGTAACACGGTTTACTCCCATTTTTCTTTCTGGCCTGAAGCGGATTGGATATCGAGTTCAACGTATATGAAGATAGTTTTCAAGATTACTCAGCGTATGACGATTCTTGCAAAAAAAATTAGGGGGTATTTTTACACATTGATAAATATAAAATTAGTATGACAAACTACCCGTCCGTCAGCATTGTAGTTCCCTGCTACAACCAGGCAAAATTACTACCGCAAACGCTAGCTAGTGTGTTTAATCAAAGCTATCAAAATTGGGAATGCATCATAGTAAACGATGGATCGCCAGACAATACAGCAGAAATTGCTCGCCTATGGGTGGATAAAGATGTCCGATTTAGTTTTTTAGAAAAGCCAAATGGAGGCCTAGCAAGCGCCAGAAATGCTGGGATAGCCGCAGCAAAAGGAAAAATTATACTACCACTTGATTCCGACGACCTTATCAAGCCGCTATTTCTTGAAAAATGTCTAAGCTTATTCGGTGCGGTTCCTGATTTAGAAGTTATTTCAACTTACGTAGAGTTTTTCGGGGCGTACTCGGGTATATGGAAGCCACCAGGCACAAGTATCGATCATTTTGTTCACATAAATCCTATAGTATGTACGTCGCTTTTTTCTAAGACACTATGGGTAAAATTGTCAGGATATGACGAGGACATGCGTAGTGGTTTTGAGGATTGGGACTTTTGGCTTAGAGCAGCTGATATCGGGGTTACATTTAAGGTACTGCCTGAGCCGCTATTTAGATATCGTAGAAATATCAACTCAATGATCGAAGGGGCGTTTTCAAAAAGAGCGGATATTGTTTCATATTTACTTGCTAAGAATAGTCATATATTTCAAAAAAATTATATTGCAGCAATTCAAGGCAGAGAAAAAGAAATATCAGAACTAAACTACCGACTACAGGCAGAGAAGTCCAAGCTTACGAGTTCGCATCCGAATGGTAGATACTATGTTTTGGGTAAATTAATCACTGCGCCCATTAGGATGTTAAAGCAATTTATTACCAAATTTTTCAAGCATTTATTTTAACTAACTTATATGACTTATGATAAAAATACTTTAAGTTAATTTTAGTTTATGATAATATCATTCATCACAAGCATGGCTGCCTATCCATGGGGAGGTAGCGAAGAGCTCTGGCAGCGAGCTGCGATATCACTCAAAAATTCCAATCACACGGTATCCGCTCATTACCATGTGAGTCGCGGTTGGCACACTAAAATGGATGAGCTAGTCAGAGCCGGTGTTTCTGTTCATGGTTATGGGTTAAAGAATGCGAGGCTGAATGGCTGGGCAGGGGCGCTGAATGCAAAGTTGATCGGATCAAAAATATCCGCGCCATATCCTGCCCCTGGTCGGTGGAGCGATGCCGACTTGGTCGTGGTATCACAGGGAGGCATAAGTGACGGTCTTAGTTGGTTGGAGACTTTGCGAATAAAAAAAATACCATATGTCATCGTCGTACAAGCCAACGCGGTAGCCTCATGGCCAAACGACAGGCAAGCATCGTTGCTGCGCGAATGTTATGAGTCGGCAACGAAAGTATTTTTTGTTTCTCAGGACAACCTCAGGCTTTTTAGAACACAAGTGGCATATACCGCCGACAACCTAGAGGTGGCTTGGAACCCACTGAATACCTCTACGCCTAGCAACCCTCTGCCTTGGCCACATTGCTCAAACGATCGTCTAAAACTGGCCATGGTGGGCAGAGTTGAGCCATTTGCCAAAGGGCAGGATCTGGCCTTGGAGGCGTTTGCCTCGTCAAGCATACGTGATCTTCCCATTTCTCTATCGATCTATGGCCAAGGGCCATGGTCTTCCACATGCCAGCGCCTGATCGAACAATGGAGTTTGGATAATGTCAGAATGTTAGGTCATGCTACCCCAAATGAAATATGGCAGGACCATCATGCCCTTCTTTTACCATCAAGGCACGAAGGCACGTCGCTAGCCATGCTTGAGGCATTATGGTTGGGACGCCCCGTTCTTTCAACCCATGTGGCAGGTGCGATAAGCGAAATTATCGATGATAAAAACGGCTACTTTATCAGAGAATCGTCGGCGGAAAGCGTTGCAGATACCATTTTGAAGGCATGGCATTTAAGATCGAGTCTCCAGGCGATGGGAAGTTATGCTGCAACCCACATTCGCCATCGCATGCCACATGATCCAGCGGAGAACCTTGCAGAGAAAATTATGCTTTTGGCGCAATGATCTTACTCAAAGAATAAGATTAAAGATCAACAAGATCACATCAGAATAATCGAGCAAATGAGTCTGGCATTTGAAGCAGAGCCCCTTGTTAGCGTCATCATTCCAGCGTACAAAGCTCGGAACTATCTAAAGTGCAGCCTCGCATCTGTTATCGCCCAAATCTATCCAAATATTGAAGTCCTCGTCATCGACGATTGCTCTCCCGAGCCGATTGATGACATCCTTGCCGAGTTTACAGAGAATCCTTTCGCCCCCACCCTTCGTTTGCTACGGCATGAAAAGAATCAAGGTCTCGGAGCGAGTCGGAATACGGGCATCAAAGAAGCCTGCGGCGAGTTCATCGCCTTTTTGGATCACGATGATGTATGGAAACCAGACCATGTCGGCAATCTGATGCGCCAGCTCCAGAAGGACGAAGCCGATCTGGTTTTTTGCAGCGTGATTCAATTCGAAAAGGATTCCGAAATAAGCTTGGGCCTCTGGGGTCCACCAAATAACGAATTGGAAGAGGACTTTGTCTTTTCACTCTTCCAAATGTCCTTCATCACGCCCTCGGCAACCCTCGTTCGTCGTGACAAATTGCGGGAACTAAACGGTTTTTCGACCGATCCCGCGGTTCATATGTGTGAAGATCTGGATCTATGGCTGCGCCTGATTCACAAGGGCGCTAAAATCTCATTTTCCAACTCGCCTACCGCATATTACCGCAAACATCCCGCCGCTGCCACCAGTCGTCCAGGGTACATGGCCTATCAAAGTGCGCATGTAAGACAAATCCACCTCGCTAATATCGAGGCACCTTGGTTTGAGAAACACTCCATCGTCGCGCAAAATTGGTGGACTGCTTTTAACACCCTCGCTATGGCGGATCACCTGCGTTTGGATGTCCTCTGCAAAGCACTCCTAACAAGTCTGCCTGTTCCATGGGAAATTGGCAGAGGCGCACTCCGTTTTCTCAGGTCGTGGCCGAAACGAGTCAATCATTGATGGTCAACGCGTTCATATGGGGGCTGTTTTCTCCCCGATAATGGACTGGCCTGATACTTTTAATTTTCAGCCATGCTTCTCAGATGCCATTCGGCTGAGAAATAGTTTTTCCATTCCTACATCTGAATGAAGATACTCATCGCATCATTTACGTTTCCACCCAACAAAGACGGTGTCTCCGAGGCCGCAGCCGTCATGACCGAAGGTTTCTTGCGTAGAGGCTGGGAAGTGGATGTTGCCACATTACCCGTGCGGCCATCGCGCCAGTTCATGGAGTGGCACGGCGCAACGATTCATGAATTCGAGATACAGGGAAGCGGGCGTTACAAATGCCCCTTCCGTGGTGATGTTGAAAAATATCGTGATTTCCTCGCAAGTGGTGACTGGGATGTGATCATTTTTCATGCCTACAGTTGGTCGATCTTCGTTCCCATTGACATGCTGGGTCGTATCAAATCGAAAAAAATACTCGTAAGTCACGGATACCCAGCTCTTCAGTGGACCCGCACTCAAAAATTTCCATGGGGACTTGGATTCTGGGCATGGTCGGTGCTGGAAGCGCTGAAAATGGTCAAATGGATTAGAAACATTGATCGCGCGGTTTACTTGAGCGAACGCGCCGACTTACGTGGCTTTTTCGATCATTGGCTCGCTAAAGCAACCAAATACCAAGGCAGGACGGTCATTCCCAACGGAATCGATCCGCAGGAACGTGACACAAGTCCTGAAGCGTTTCGTCGAGAGCATGGGGTCTCATCCGACCAATTTTTGTTCCTTTGTGTGGCTAATTACAGCCGGAGGAAAGATCAGGGATTCGCAACCAGAGCGTTCCGATCCGCACGTTTGCCAAATGCCGTTCTGATCTTCATTGGCAGCGAGTTCAACTCCGAGTCAGAACGCTTTCAAATAGAGGACCAATCCCTTTCGGAAGCCGACCGGATTGGCCGCATCATCTGGCTACAAGGCCAGAGTCGTGAAGACACACTCAACGCGTTTGCCGCTTGTGATGCCTTTGTTTTGTCTGCCGATCACGAAGCGCAGCCCATTGCAATATTGGAGGCCATGCGCGAATCCAAACCATGGATCGCAAGGGATGCGGGCTGCATTGCCGACATGCCAGGTGGAATTTGTGTCAAAACTGAGTCGCAAATGGCCCATGCCATGAAACATCTCACGATTAATTCCGACCAGGCTCTCAAGCTCGGAACTACAGGCAGACGGGCGATAGAAGCCTGTTACAATCGTGCAGCATATGTCGAGAGCTACTGCAATTTGGTCAGTGAGTTGTAGGAGCATTAAGAGTAGCATTCTTGTTTCTCATACCAATCGGGCAGTGCATGTAGATCCATATGATTGGATTCAAGACTCGGCATCGAATTGCCTCTCGCAAAAGACTCTTTTAATACCAACAAATATCACATTTTTTTCATGAAAAAAGTCTGCATTATGGCCGAATTTCCAATCGGTGTATTGGACGGTGTCATGGCAGGTCGCGGTGGCGGCCATGCGGCTACTTGGCTGCCGCAGTTGGCTAAAGCCTGGGAAACGCAAAAAGACTTCGAAATCCATTGGTGCGTTTTGGATAGAACAACACGCAGCATGGTCTCAACAAAATGCTGGAACCAATATTTTCATAGATTACCGTGCCCTAGCATCACGACAAGCATGTTGCTAGCACGCTGGCCGCAGCGGCTTGCATATCGAAAAATGCTAGAGCAGATAAAACCGAATGTTATCCATTGCTGGGGCACGGAAACACTGCATGGTGCGGCACTTTTGGAGTTCGATGGTCCCTCCATCCTTTCAATGCAGGGCGTCATTACCACCTACTACAAAACAGGTGAACTCAAGGGGTGGCGCTGGAAGCTATTTCGCCATTGGGAGCCCTTATCCATGCGAAAAGCCACTG
>CAYYXC010000046.1:0-10369 GCA_964475505.1 uncultured Chitinophaga sp. | reverse complement strand
TACCCGAAGCCAAGAAGCTGACCTTGTCAGAACCACCATTCACGATCAAGTTGTGGTTCTGCATCATTCCTGAGTTCTGGAAGATCAGGTCTTTCCAGTCAGTATTGAATACATTCATATTATCAGCTGGCGAAGTTCTGTAACGATCGATGTCTGCCTGTGCAAACTGTGGAGCCGCACCGGCATTGGTACGAAACTCATTGAACAGGATCATGTGATCGACAGAAGAAACCAGTTCTGGAAAATTGGTAGGCGTTTGCTTACTCAAAAAGCTGTTAAAAGAAACAGATGTTTTTCCAGCCTGACCGCGCTTGGTTTTAATGAGGATCACTCCGTTCGTACCACGCACTCCATATACAGCCGTAGAAGCTGCATCCTTCAGCACTGTGATGCTCTCAATGATGTTGGGATCCACATCGTTCATACTAACACCCTCCACTCCGTCTACAATGATCAGCGGAGCACTGCTATTGGTGATGGAACCTACGCCACGGATGTTAATAGAACCTCCGTCGGCACCGGGCTGACCCGATCCTTGCTGGATCACCACGCCGGGAGCAAATCCCTGCAGGGCCATGCTGGTGGAAGCAAGGGGACGCTTGATCAGCTCTGACCCTTTCACCGTGGTGATGGCACTCACAACGTTGCTCTTGCGTTGAGATCCGTAACCAACTACTACTACTTCACCCAGATCGCCATTGGCAGACTGCAGGGTAACGTCGAGTCGGTTATTTTTTACTTCTACTTCCATTGGGGCAAAACCCACAGAAGAGAAAAGAAGACGATCTCCCACATTCGCGGGAATAGAGTAGTTACCTGTTGCGTTTGAGATCACGCCAACAGATTTCCCCTTGACGGTTACAGATACTCCCTCAATTCCTTTACCGGAGGCATCGGATATCGTTCCGACAACCCGGTTGGATTGAGCGAAGACCTGCCCCAGCATGCAGAGGAGAAAGCAGCTCAAAATGGTTAGATGTTTCATAAACAATCGTTTTTTGAATGTTTGGGTTTTATGGTGATTTAAAATTTCCCTGATAATCAACGGCCTTGGATCCAAACGGATCTACCAGACGATCGAGTGCTACGGCCAGCTCCAGTCGACGGACCGGACGATTGAGATCCCAATTGGGAAATCCCGCGGATGCGTATACCTCCTTCAATTGTACTTCTTGAATTCGACCCGGACGAAACTTATCCAATAACCACAGCAAATCCCTGCCACTCAGCAGTCCATCGCTCACACTGAAGAGTGAATTATTGAAATAGGAACGAAGTGCTGGAGCCAACTCACTCCAAGTCACCACCGAATCGGCATCAAACCAAGTGCGATTGGCCCAGGCAGAAGGTTGCAATCTTCCCCGCAGCAATCCGGTTGCCCCGATTCGTTGCACCGAAGCAAAATGAGGATGATTGGGGGTGATATCGGCATAAGGCATTATATATGCCTTGGCTTCCAGTAAAGATTGTTGCAGTTCACGAACCGACACTTCAACAGCTGAGCGGTTGGACGTAGCCGCTTTCGCTGCCAGCAAACCAGCCGCTTGCCCAATCAGCATCACACAAGGCTGCAAACGTGTAGTACCATTCACTACATTACTCACACTGATCGCTTTTTCTGCTGCGATGATTCCTATGTGCTGCTGAGGAATCAACGATCCGAGCGGAACATTGAAGGAAGGCACTGGATAAAATCCCAAATGCTGCGGGGCATTCGGATTTTTTCGGTGATGATGATCGATCGGATAATCACCCACCGCAATTCCGGTACGATACAGCGGTTCCTCTTCCCGGAACGGCCGAGCGATGTGCTGAATCTTGAATCGAGTCAATCCCTGCATCCTGCGTCCCTCGCGGTGATAAGCAATAAGCGGAAGACGATCCGGCGTATTGAACTCATCCGCAGCCAATCCCAAGTGACGAAAGCCCAACTGCGTCTGCATGAAATAAATGAATCGAAGTGTTTGTTGCTTGGCTGCCTCCAATGCTTGTACACGCGCTTGGGGTGAAAGATTGATCACATTCAAGTAGATATCATTTCCATAACCGGGCCAGTTGATCATGTACTTCTTGTTGGGAAGTTGCCCATAAGTGATCATCTTTTTGGCATCTACATTGGGAGCCAGACGAGATTTATCATTGTAATAATCGGTACAAGCACCATCGAACTCAAGCGGATCATAATTGAGAGGACGTACAATGGTGCAATCCGCACCCGCTCCATAATCTTTCAATATCGCCGCATAGGTTATATCCTGAATGATGTCGTTCGATGCAGGAACCTGGACATCTTCACCGGTCAACGCACTCGCCTCCATTCCTACATCATAAGGCACCCCGGCCATTGCAATTGCATCTCCCAATTCTGTTCCGTCGACCAATTGCGACGAACGAACCTTTAATTTCTTGCCGGATTGTACATGACGGAAGCTTGCACCCTTGATACGATTGCCTTTTCGAGTCACATTCTCCAGCTCATATCCAAATAAAACATCGAGGTTGGATTCTTTTGCCGCAATTGATTTTAGAATACTATCGCCTACGCGTGGCTCAAAATGCGTATTGCTTACCCAACCCGTTGCCACCCGGTTCGGACCACCATATACTTTGTACAACTGCTCGCGAAACTCAGCCCACAAGCCGGAAGGGAGCATGTGATTTCCATCGGTGGCTGATACACCCGCAGCCGTAAGCATGCCACCCAACCAGGTCGTGGGCTCTACAATGAGGGTGCGGGCACCACTGCGTGCCGACTGAATGCCAGCGGCGGTACCGCCTGCACCTCCTCCTACAACCAATACATCTACCCTACGACTCTGCGCATACGAAGACCCATTGCTGATCAGATTCAATCCAGCCAATGTCAAAATCAGGGGCAATATGTATGCACGCTTAACTGTCATGCAGACAATGGGGATAAGGTTTTATATACTTGGTAAAGCGAACGAGGAATATGAAAACATCCTTTCCATTTCCCTCCCTTTAAAGGCAGCAATACTTCTCCTCGGCGGTTCAAATAACCAAACCACTCTCCATGTGGCTCATCCCGAAAATGAGACCAGGTATAGGCGTGCACTTTTTCAAACCATTCTGCACAACGCGGATCACCGGTAAGTGCATATCCTTTTGCCAATCCAACCAGTGTTTCCACATGTACCCACCAAAGTTTTTGATCCCATTCCAACTGCTGGGTTGGATGCCCTTTGATGTCAAGGAAATAAAATATTCCGCCGTACTCTTTATCCCATCCATACTCCAACGTATGCAACAGAATATCCTTGGCCTTTTCTATGAGCTTACTATCATTGAAGCGTTTTCCGAGATCCATGATGAACCACATGGCTTCAATGGCATGGCCCGGATTCAATACGCGTCCCTCAAAACTATCCGAGGGTTTTCCATCGGGATGGACATTCTCCAGGATCAATCCGGAATCGGGTTGATAGAATACATTCATCACCTGATCCACTACCTGTGGTGCAAAGGAATTCACCCGATCGGCACCGATCAAATGCTCCAACTCCAACGAGAGGTTACAAAGGATCATGGGCAAACTGAAATTCTTAAGCGGACGGGAACCCGGTACCACTTTGCTGTAAATGCCCTTCCAATTATCCTGACGACGAATGATATTCTCAAACGTATCCAAGGCGATCTGCTTCCATTCATCGCGCGGCTGAATGCGATCCAGTGCCGCAAAGGCCATGGTCGCAAAACAATCACTGAAAATATTGTACGGCTGTACCAAAGGCTGACCCTCGGCCGTCAATGAGAAATACCAATTACCGGATGCATCCCTTCCATACTTCTTCAAGAACTCTGCTCCCAATAAAGCGGTGTGCAGCCATTGGGGATTTTGCTCCAGGTTTTTATACATGTAACTGAAACACCAAACCTGTCGACCCTGCAGCCAAACAAACTTATCTGTATCAAATACCTTTCCGTTTCTGTCTAAACAAGTGAAATAGCCGCCGTTCTTTTCATCCAGACTATGCTCTACCCAAAAAGGAAGAATGTTATCCTTCAACTCCGACAAATACAATTCACTGTATCGGGCAATACCAGGACTGGCTACCGCAGCAGCATTCGCAAGCATGACAAGCAATTGGTTTAAAAAATATCGAAGCCATCAAAAAAACATAAATTATTTTAACATTCCTCGATACTTTTTAATTTTTTTTATTAATGTTTAAGTTTTTTGTCTGTTTTTCCTCAAATTCTTTAGTTTGCCCTTCCCTCTTTTAGGGAAACGATTTGCCCATGGCCAGCCATTTGAGACTTTTTGAGGTTTTTAGCGACGAAAACGCCTCCGGGGTAGTTTTCAAGAATAGGTCGCTCAAAAGACTGATTATCAATACTATAGACCAGAATGGTCATTCCACCATCACCGAGCTTAGTCGGGAGTTGAATACGAGTGTGCCCAAGGTGACCAGTCTGGTGAATGAACTGATCGAGGATGGCTTGCTGAAGGACGAGGGGAAATTTGATTCAACCGGAGGGCGTCGGGCAAGTATTTATGGGTTGGTATCGGAGGCCTGTTATTTTATTGGGGTGGATGTGAAGCGATACTACGTGAACCTGGGCTTATTGAATTTTAAAAAGCATTTGGTTGACCTGAGAGAAAAGATCCCATTCAAATTGGAGAACACGCCGGAGTCTTTGCAGCAATTGCTAACGATCATCCGAGACTTCATTGCCGAACAAAAGATCAACGAAGAAAAGATCTTGAGTGTGGGAATCAATCTATCGGGACGCATCAATCATACCAACGGATACAGTTACAGCTATTTTCATTTTCATGAAGAACCCCTGACAACGGTCATTGAGCAAGAGATCGGCATTCCGGTAGTGTTGGAGAACGACTCGCGGGCAATGGCCTATGGAGAATATTGTGGCACAGATATTCAAGCCCATCGAAATGTGTTGTACGTGAACATGGATTACGGAATTGGTTTGGGCATTCTCATCGATGGCAAATTGTATTACGGTAAATCAGGATTCAGCGGAGAGTTCGGACACATTCCCTTTTTTGAAAATGAAGTGCTCTGTCACTGCGGCAAAAAAGGATGCCTGGAAACAGAAGCCTCCGGTATGGCATTGATCCGAAAATTTCGGGAGCGTATCAAGCAAGGCTCCAGTTCATCGGCCATGCGGAAGAAAAAAGACGTAAGTGAGATCACCTTGCTTGACATCATTGAGGCGGCGCAGAATGAAGACATCCTCTCCATCGAGATCCTCGCCGATATTGGAGAAAAGCTGGGGAAAGGCATTGCCATGCTCATCAATGTATTCAACCCAGAATTGTTGATCTTGGGCGGAACACTTTCTGAGACCGGTGATTACCTGCGCTTACCCATTCGCAGTGCGGTCAACAAATACTCATTGAGTCTGGTAAACAGCGATACACAACTCTCGCTTGCCAAATTGGGCGAACGTGCCGGCGTGATGGGCGCATGCATCATCGCCCGCAACAAAGTGCTTTATCGTTACTGATAATAGGGGCTGATCAGTATATACACGATCACACCGGTTACAGCTACATAGAACCAAATAGGCCAAGTGTAACGAACCAGTTTCTTGTGTGCGGCCCACTCACCGATCAGCGCGCGATACGCAGAGAACAAAATGAAAGGCAGGATCAATCCCGCCAGGGGAATATGCGTGAACAATATCAAATAATATACCGTACGAATGGTTCCCTCACCGCCGAAAGAGGTTTCACCCGCAAATAGGTGATGCGCAATGTAACTCACCAAAAACAGCACCGACAATAACATAGCGGTTAGCATCAGGCGCTTGTGCAATAAATAGTTTTTTGCTTTTACGCTGAACAATCCGCCCAGCAACAAGAGCGCTACCAATGAGTTAATAATGGCATTCACTTGAGCAAATGCATGCACATCAAATCCCAGATCGACTTTCAGTTGAATACGACCCAAGAGGACCACCGCCGCAAAAACAATGGCAGAAAAAGTGAAGATCAGCAAACGGGCTTTGGCATCATTCTTTTTCCAGACAGCTGTTAACATATCAACGAGATTTTTTTAATAAGAAGATGAGTAGAAACACGCCGAAAATCGCAGCCAAAAAGGCGAAGGCCATGATGGGGAGTTTGCCGGCTAAGAAGAATTTTCGGTTTGGGTCTTTTTCCATGGTCAGCAAGACCAAGTCATTGGAAAGTTTATTCAGGGCCATTGAATCCAATCCGCTGTAATATCCTCTCACCCGCCGAGCCGTATCCAGTAGCACGAACTTATCGCTGTGTACAAAATTGGAATCCACTCCTTCCCCATCGATCAACCCCAACTTGATCTCTTCCAATACGAATCGATAAATGGAATCGCGGTTGCCAGTGAGTATCCACCACTGCTCCGGATTCACTTGAAAACGATCAGCCCAGTTTTTGATCTGCGTTAAACTGTCGCGCTCGGGGTCGATGCTGACAGAAAGAAAATGAACACGCTTATTGGTTTTGTCCCCCACCCGTTTCCCGTTGTGAATGGACTCAGCCATCCGCTTCATGTTCATCGTCATGCGAGGACAGATCGTCGGACAACGGGTAAAGAAAAAATCCATGATCAGAATCTTCCCTTGCAAACTATCAAAGGTGATGGTGTCACCCAGTTGGTTGACAAGCTTCGGCTCTCTCACTTGGTGCCAAACCGTATCGGTCACCTGCTTGCCCTTTTTTACCCGTTGAACAACCGAATCGGGATAGTAATGGCGAGGCATTTGCGTGGCAGAACCACTCAGGTCGGATACAAGGAAGTATGCGACCAAGGGCACGAAAAGTGCCATTAAAATTGCGAGAAAAGCGCGTTTGCTCAATTGAATTCGATTGCGTCGGTTATAGAACAACCCAGAACCCCTTGGGTTCGATCGCAATGCTTATTTGTGTGCCCCGTGTTTGGCAGGCATGGTCGTCTCCTTGAAATGCCTGTCGTACTTGTTGCGCAGGTTCTTGTAGGAATGACCATCCCAAATGAAGGCAGCGATGAACCAAACGAACAACAGCAGGGGAACTACAATGGTCATTATCATATTGCGGATCTCATCGCCCAAGTGCATGAAGACCGCTACGATGTAATAGGCCTTGGCAAGGGTAAGAATACAAACCATGCCCTTGAACATCAACACCAACAGTTCGCTGGGGTTTTCTCCTTTGTGAATATTGTAGATCGCCAAACCGATCAACAATTCAACGATGGTAACCACCGACAGCAGAATGGTGGTGCTGCGGACGCGCTTTTTAAATGTAGCATCGTCTACGTGGTGGTGTACGGTTACTTCTTCAAAGGCGGGATGTTGCATAAAATATAGTTCGAAGTGAGAAGATGGTAGTTTGAGTTCGGAGTTTAGGGTTCGTTGTTTTAGATCAGGTAGAAGCAGAGGAACACGAATACCCATACCAGATCTACGAAGTGCCAGTACAATCCGGCCTTCTCGATCATCAGGTAATGTCCGCGCTTAGCGAATACATCCTTCTGTGTCATGATCAGCATTACAATGTTGATGATGACGCCGGAGAATACGTGGAATCCATGGAATCCGGTAATGCCGTAGAAATATCCGCCAAAGGCAACGGGACCATTCTTGCGAATGTGCAGCGAATCAAGATTGGCGGAGATGGTCTTCATCAAATCATCATGGCTCAACTTGGCAGCAGCCTCGTGAGTCATATTGTGATCGGCCATATGCGCCAAATTCACCAATGTTTCATGTGGTGTTTTTTCCAAAGCGGCCAATGCTGCATCGTTTGATACGAGATCTCCCCAGGGGTTAATACTGGTCGTTTGACCAACAATGGCCAGTTGTCCATCCATTAAAATTGCATGCTCACCGGTGATCAGGTGATGCCACTCCCATGCCTGACAGCCCAAGAAAGCAGCTCCACCAATGATGGTCCAGATCAACCACTTGATCACACCTTTCTTGTCGTTGTTGTGTCCGGCATGAACCGCCAACACCATGGTCACCGAACTGATGATCAGGATGAAGGTCATCACACTCACGAATGCCAGCGGCAGGTTTGCGTGACCGGCACCAGGGAAGGCGTTGAACACGACGTTGGGATCAGGCCAGAAATTCTGACTGAAACGGATCGATCCGTAAGAAATGAGGAAGGCACCGAAAGTAAAGGCATCACTCATGAGGAAGTACCACATCATGAGCTTCCCGTACTCAAGATTGAAGGGGCTTTTACCGCCACTCCACCATTTCTCTTGTTGAACCTGTGCTGTTGTTGTCGACATGCTTATATCGTTTAGCGAATGTTTTAAAATTTATTGTGCTCCCACCACCAGGAAGAACACGAACAAGTAGATCCACAACAGATCTACAAAATGCCAATAGGTTGCAGCGATCTCCACGGGAACAGGACTATACGATTTAACCGCACCCACAAAAGATCGAAACGCCATTACCATCAATACGATCACACCGGCTACCACGTGCAGGGCATGCAAACCAAAGATCACATAGAGGAACTGTCCGGCACCGGCACCCTGAAAGGTTACCTGTTTCGACCAGAGTTCCTGAAACCCGATCCACTGCGTTGATACAAAAGCCAAGCCCAGCACCAATGTCACCAACATCCATAGGCGATACGAACGCATCACGCGCTCCCGAAAACGATTCAGTGCCAACTGCATCGTACCGCTGCTGATCAACATGAGAATGGTCGATACCGTGAACCAGATGGGCATGGCCACCGGCTTCCAGTTTACCTGATTGCTTTTTACGATAAAAGCACTGGTAAGACCGGCGAACATCATCAACAAACTTCCGATAGCCACCCAAAGGGTGAACTTATGCGGATGCATGCGTTTCTGTTCCATCTTGTTCATCATAGTCGTGTTCATCTTCCAATCGATCTATAAAACCGGGATTTTGCTGAGCAACCAACTCAACATCACCACGGGCAAATACAAATAACTTCCAAACATCACGCGGCGGGCCTGCGCTACTTCCATCCCTCTGTACAATTGCACACAACGCAAGATCATAAAGAGGTTTGACAGCACCACCAACAGCAATCCCACTTGGCCACTCACCGAGGCGTACTCACAAATGCCAAGGAAATAAGGCATGAGCGTAACCGGTACCAGCAACAGTGAGTAAAGCACTGTTTGCAAGGCAGTGAAGCGGGTGGGACCTTGATCGGCGGGCAACAACTTGAAGCCAACGGCCGAATAATCTCGATGCGCCACCCAGGCAATGGCCCAGAAATGCGGAAACTGCCAGAAGAATTGGAACGCAAATACGATCCAACCTCCAATACTCAATTCGCCTTCTCCGGCCGTCCACCCGATCAAACAAGGCAAAGCCCCGGGTATCGCCCCCATCAACACAGCCATTGAACTGACTTTTTTGAGCGGGGTGTAGACGAACGCATACAGAAACAAACTGAGCGCAGCCAGTGCAGCGGTGAGTGTGTTGAACGCCCATGCGAGCCAACCCACACCCAACATACCGGTAAGGATGGCAAACACCCATCCGGCCTGTACCGACATTCTGCCCGATGCGATGGGCCGCGAAGCGGTTCGCTTCATACCGGCATCCGTGTGCTTCTCGGCACACTGATTCATCGCATTGGCACTGCCTGTGACCAAAAATCCACTTACAAAGAGCGAGATGATCCGGTAGAGCGGGTCGGCGAAGGACTCGTAGCCGCGGGTAAGCATAAAACTCACCACGCTGCTGAACACCACCAGAATACTCAGCGATGGCTTAGTCAACATCCAATAATCACGAAGTCTAGACATCGCCAACGCTAAAAGTTTTTATCGATCGATAAGTGATCAGTGAGACTTTGTCTCCTGCGCACTTACCGGCTCGGTTTGCGGAATGAACTCACGTCCATCCTTTCCATAATCATAAGGCCAACGGTGTACCTCGGGAATATCGCCCTCCCAGTTTCCGTGACCCGGATTGATGGGAGTAGTCCACTCCAAGGTATTAGCACCCCAGGGATTCTGCGTGCGCACCTTGCGGCCTTTGTATATGGAATAGAAGAAGTTGAATACAAACAATAATTGTGCAACAAACACCACAATGGAAACCACGGTGATCATCTTGTCCAGATCCGCAAAATCATTGAACGACACCCAACCGCGCTTGTCGAGGTAACGGCGAGGTACCCCTGCCAATCCCTGGTAGTGCATGGGCCAGAAGATCAGATACGATCCGATCATGGTTACCCAGAAATGCATGTAGGCCATGGTATTGTTCATGTAGCGACCGAACATCTTGGGGAACCAGTGATAAACACCGGCAAACATGCCAAAGAAAGAAGCCACACCCATTACAATGTGGAAGTGTGCTACCACAAACATGGTATCGTGCAAGTGAATATCGATGGTAGAGTTAC
>CAYYXC010000045.1:0-10756 GCA_964475505.1 uncultured Chitinophaga sp. | reverse complement strand
GCTCCTGTTCGATTTCTTGTATGTTTCCACAGCCATCTGGGGTGGGGTTGGTTGCTGTAATTTTTATTGTGTAAGTCCCAAGCGCGGTTACAGTATAAGTCCTTGGTAGGCGGTATCGATACAGGGTTCGACCAGATACATCCCAGGTTGAATCAAAGACAGGATTCAACAACGTGGTATCATTCAACCCCATCGCATTCAATGCTGAACCAAAAACCCATTGAATCTGCGTGGGCTGGTAAGGAAAGACCATTCCAATGCGCAAGGGAGTATTAATACAGGTCTTTGGCAGGTTGGCCGTACTGTACTGATTGCTTACAGTCACAAATTGAAACAAATCCTTGATGTTGGTTCCTGCAGAGTAAGTGTAGGATTCAACGTTCCCAAAACCATAAGCGATGCAATTAAAACCACTGTCGGCCTGCAAACGAAATGAACCCGTTCCTGTCAACTGATGCCGCAGATATGAATACCCTGGCAATGCAGTGAAAGGTTGCCAAGCAGTAGAAGGGGCTACACCATTTATCTTAAAATTAGCCGTTCCAATTGTCTTCATCACTACATTGATGTATCGTTTCGATATGTTTTGTAGTGACGAGGAAAATAAAACAACATCATTAATATTCTGCTCAATCGGGTTTAAAACAACCATATCTGGGTCCCCTATCCTTGTGCTAGTTGGAAGACCTGAGCAGTTTTCCGATTGAGCATATTGGGTGACACAAATGGGCTTGTTTGCCGTTATGTAAGAGGGAGAAGAAAGTACCGTTCCTCCACCTGTATAACTGTTTGGGAAAATTTCTCCGGCATTAAGCGTGGCTACCTGGGTTCCATTTACAAATACGGCAGTGTTGGGCTCACTGGCCATAACACGGTAGGGAGAGCCGTTGGGGTAATCCAGGTAAGGCACAAAACCAAAACTCTTCGCTCACAGGCGTTCCCACAGGATTTACCAAACAGGATAAACCTGCTGCCATAAGGGATCCTGGCTTCCTCCGTTGCAAGACGGTGATGCAGTTCCAATTAACAAACTCGAACTACCTGAGAATACAGCGATCGGATTACAGCCACCGGCGGAAGACGCCACAGACTCGATATATGAACCGGTTAAGTCCTGAGAGGAGGCATTACCGTCCGTGGACTGGTACTGATACATATCCCCGGCAAATGGCAGGGTGACGGTAATGGGTGTTCCCCGAACCCCGTTCTTCATAGGGGTTATTTTAATCTCCGTATTGTCCTTGGTTGCAATGACTTGAAATTGAGACCTTGCCAAATATGAGCCATTATTGCTTCCAGATTGACTAAAAGAGACCGAATAATATTGCTTACCAAGGACATTGGTAGGCAAAACAAGGGTGGCCGCACTTCGAGCACCCGCCCATAGCTGAGCATAAACTACAACGGGTGGCTTGCCAGCATCAACCCTAACCCTTATCGATTTCTTAATAACTGAATTTGATTCACCATTGCTGATGTGTATGTTGCTGTTCCAAACAATGGGAATTTCCTGGATGCCGTTGGCGGCTATATTAAAAGTGCCACTAAAAGCACCATTTGCCATTGTAATGGTTCCGCTGCTAGCCTTATCAGAGGTTATAAAAATGCTTAGTGTAGCCAAACCTTGATTGGGGGCAGGAACATGGTTTGGAAAACACAAGTAAAAATCTTTGCCCTTATTTGAGAAATCCTGTGCCGATACTGAAAACACCCCAAAAAGCGCCAGAACAAAAAAACCTAGGAAGGGGATAAAACGCATGGATCCTGTTGAAGAATGCTCAAAAAAAGATGAAACGTAAAGTTAAGTCAGTCAGACCAAAAAAACTTAGCAACGTTTAAACGTAAACAATTACAAATCAATGAGCTTGCTAAACGTGAAAAGAGCGTGAGCGTTGAGTTGGATTGGAGAAATAATATTAATTTATTTTACTATGCAATTATTTATATCTTATTTCACATAAAATAAAATCTATTTAAATATGATTATCAATGCTTTAAATAATAATTATTTATATGATTTAGAGTAAACTTATTTTCCCATTTTATTCCTACTTAACCTCATATTCATTGAAGATTTATTATTCAATAATTACTCTTATTAATTTGATAATCAATATTTACGAATTATTTATTTTAACTAAATTATTTATAAATACTTTGAAATGATGTTTACTAATATAATTAGTTGATAGTAGTTATGTTTTTGGGGGCTGGATGCCCTCCCCCATCTGCTTTTTTCTTACAGGACCTCGGTAGGCGCTGATAGGCCGAAGGTTCTGCGGTCACGTCATCCGCATCAAAACCACAATTGGCAATGGCCGTCTTGATCTGTTCAATATCGGTCCGATCGGAAATAAACTTAACGCGGGTCTCTCCTTTCCTGAAATTGACCAATACCTCTAGTAAGCCGTCGTGTCTTTTCAGGTAAGTCTCCACCCTCCCCTTGCAGGCCTCGCAGAGGATCTCAGGGGTCTTGATGGTAATGGTCTGCACGGGCTTTACCTGTGCCTGACTGGTGATGGACAGGCAGCCAATCAGAAAGGACAAAAAGAGTAAATGCTTCATAGTGCTTTTATTTTCCCCAGCCGGCGGGGTTTTCTCGCCAGGAAAGCAATATTTGTTCCTGTGCTGGTGTTACAACCCCCTTTGTAAGGGCCCTTTCGATCAAGGCCGGGTAATTGGATAAAGTGATTAATTTAACCTGCGCCTTTTCAAAGGCCTGATCAGCCTCCGGGAAGCCATAGGTGAACAGCGCAACCATTCCAATCACATTGACCCCAGCGTTACGAAGCACCTCCACCACCTGCAAAGAACTTTTGCCAGTGGATATGAGATCTTCTACCACTACTACGGATTGCCCGGGCTGGAGGTCGCCTTCAATTTGATTACCCAAGCCATGCTCCTTGGGTTTTGGGCGTACATAACAAAACGGCAGTTTTAACTGATCTGCAGCCATAGCTCCCCAGGCAATCCCCGCTGTGGCTACCCCGGCCAGCAGATCGGCCTCGGGGAACTGCTCAAAGAGGACGTTGGACAATTCACTTTTTAAAAAATCGCGCTCATACGGGTGCGCCAATACTTTTCGGTTGTCACAATAAATGGGACTTTTCCAACCACTCGCCCAGGTAAAGGGCTGATCGGGACTTAATTTTACGGCGCGAACCTGTAGCAATTTATCCGCCACCACCGATGCATTATCCATAACCCAAATGTATCGGAAAACAAACCCCGGCATGTCAATCTTTATCCACCATGGCCATTCCCGACTGGAGATCATTTCCGCTTCCAGCCCCTCTACCTTGCCAACGGATGCAACAATCGGGCAAATGATCAACAACCTGAAATCTTCAATGGATGCTCAGTTGAGCCTTTTATCCCCGGATATAAACCAAACACTAAACCAAATAGTGGCACAATTGGATGTGATTGAGGCTGCGGGAGGTGTAATAAAAGACAACCATGATCGGTATTTACTCATACACAGAAGAGGTCATTGGGATCTGCCAAAAGGGAAGATCGATCCCGGAGAAACTTCGCTTATTGCAGCCAATCGGGAAATCGAGGAAGAAACAGGTGTTTCCAACCTGGAACTGGTATCCTCCCTCTCTCCTACTTATCACATCTATTTACACGCTGAAAAATGGATCTTAAAAAAGACATACTGGTTCCTGTTTCAAACCAAAAACGATCAAACACTTAAACTCCAGAAAGAGGAGGATATTGATGATGCAAAATGGATGGATAAAAATCAAATTCGGCTTATCAGAGACAAGATCTACCCCTCTTTGCATCCGTTGTTGGATGAAGCTATAGTTTGATCGATTGAGCTACCCGATCGGGAAGAAATGGAGATGCGTCGCCTCCGTTCCGAAGGATGTCTCTTACAATGGTGGAAGCCACCGAGGTGTATTTGGGCTCTCCGGTTAAAAAAATAGTCTCAATGCTGCGATCCATGGTACGATTCGCATCCGCGATGGTTTTTTCATACTCAAAATCACTCACGTAACGGATGCCGCGTAAAATGAAATGTGCGCCGATCGAGCGACAGAAATCAATGGTCAGTCCCTCATAAACGGCTCCTTCCACCCGGCTATCATGTGAATATAAATCGTTGATCCATTTCAAGCGCTGCTCAGGGGTGAACATGGGTGCTTTGGCTGCATTCAGTCCAATGCCTACCACGATCTTATCGAACAACGGAAGCGCTCGATCAATGATATCGACATGACCCAAGGTGACCGGATCGAACGTTCCGGGGAAGAGACAGATACGCTTCATGGATTAAAGCTAAGCATTATTGCGGTTGGAGAGCAGGTAAAGTACCGCCATCCGAACCGCCACCCCATTTTCGACCTGTTGCAATATGATCGACTGGTGTGAGTCGGCCACGTCACTATCCAACTCTACGCCTCGATTAATGGGGCCCGGATGCATGATCGTGACGGGTTTTGAAAGACCATCCAGTAAATGCCGGTTGATGCCATAGTGCAAGCGATACTCACGCAGGGAAGAGAACAACACTTGATTTTGGCGCTCCAGTTGTATGCGCAATACGTTGGCTACCTCGCACCATTCCAGCGTCTCTTTAAGGTTATAACTAACAGATACATTCCAGGCGGACTGGATGTATTTAGGGATTAAAGTAGGCGGACCACAAACGACCACCTCGGCCCCCATCTTGTTTAGCAAGTGGATATTGCTTTGGGCCACACGGCTATGAAGGATGTCACCAATGATGGCAACTTTTCGATTTTTTAATCCGCCAAATTTCTCCGTGATGGAAAAGGCATCCAACAAGGCTTGGGTGGGATGTTCATTGATGCCATCCCCTGCATTGATGATGGCGGCAGGAATGTGCTGTGCAAGAAATTGAGGTGCCCCCGTTGCACTGTGTCGGATCACGACCATGTCCACCTTCATCGACAAAATATTATTCACCGTATCTAGCAGCGTTTCGCCTTTGGCTGCAGAGGAACTGGACGCAGCAAAATTCAACGTGTCAGCACTCAAGCGTTTCTGCGCGAGTTCGAAAGAGAATCGGGTACGGGTAGAATTCTCGTAAAAAAGATTCACGATGGTAACATCACGAAGAGAAGGAACCTTCTTCACCGGGCGCTGCAAAACTTCTTTGAATTGCTCAGCGGTAGATAAAATGAGAGAAATGTCTGAAGGGGTCAGCTCTTTGATGCCCAGCAGATGGCGGGTGGATAGTTGCATCAAAGGACGAAATTAGAAAAAATCAGGAATCCCGTAAAATCAGGTTTTGACCACCCCCTTCAGCCGTCACCAATTTGACCTTCTGATTTTTATCGGCGGAGACACTAATGCCCACATAATCAGCTTGAATCGGGAACTGTCGATGCTCTTTACGATCGGCCAGCACCAGTAATTCTACCCGTTGGGGACGTCCGTAATCCAACAGTACATCCAAGGCTGCCTTGATCGTTCGGCCCGTAAAAAGCACATCGTCGATCAGAATCACATTCTTATCCTCAATGGAAAAAGGAATATTCATTCTATCCGGCGCCAAAATAGATGTACGAAAATCATCTCGATAAAAGGTAATATCCAGCAAACCCAACTCCAGATCGGCTAATCCGGTACTAACACGAAGGGCCCGCACCAAATCCAATCCGAGCACCACGCCCCCTTGCTGTACCCCCACCAGCACGGTATTATCCAAACCAGGATGTTTGGCTACCAACGTTTCTGCCAGGTTTTGTACCGCAGCCAGGTATTCAGTGTTATTGAGAATGGTTTTCATTAGATCAAGTACAATTTACTGCTCCTGCATGAAAGGATATCCATAATTCGTGGGCGGATTGAATGTTTCTTTTATGGTTCGGGCACTTAGCCAACGATAGAGGTTGAGCATACTACCCGCCTTATCATTCGTTCCGCTGGCACGGGCACCACCAAAAGGTTGTTGTCCCACCACCGCACCAGTCGGCTTGTCATTGATGTAAAAATTACCTGCTGCATTGCTCAAACGGGTAGTTGCTCTTTCAATAGCTGATCGGTCTTGTGAGAGAATGGAGCCCGTAAGCGCATAGGGGGAAGTACTGTCAACCAGATCCATCGCTTTCTCAAATTGATTAGCGGGGTACACGTAAATTGTCAACACCGGACCAAAGATCTCTTCGCACATGGTAAGCGAGCGAGGGTTCTTGGTTTCAATGACCGTTGGCTGAATGAAATAGCCTGTTTTTTTATCGCATTTACCACCTACTATAATCTGACATTTCGGGTCTTTTTTTGCTGCATCAATGTAACGCTTGATATTATCAAAACTCTTTTCATCGATCACGGCATTGATAAAGTTTCTGAAGTCTTCCACTGATCCCATATTGAAACTCTTCACCCCTGCGATCAGTTTCTTTTTTACTTCCTCTGCAATGTTTGAGGGAATATAGGCGCGGGAAGCAGCAGAGCATTTCTGTCCTTGGTATTCAAAAGCGCCGCGCAGTAAAGCCGTAGCCACCACATCCGGATCGGCAGAAGCATGGGCTAGGACGAAATCCTTTCCTCCGGTCTCTCCAACGATTCGGGGATAGGATTTGTAAGTAGCGATGTTCTTGCCTATAGTCTCCCACATCTGGTTAAACACGCCGGTAGAACCGGTAAAATGAACGCCGGCAAAATCAGGATGAGAGAAGCAAACATTGCCTACGGAGGGTCCACTCACATATATCAAATTGATCACACCATCCGGAAGTCCCGCTTCCTTCAAAATACGCATGAACAATTGGGCCGAATAGATTTGCGTGTATGCACATTTCCAAACCACTACGTTTCCGCACATGGCTGCAGAAGTGGGCAGATTACCACCAATAGCTGTGAAATTGAAAGGAGAAACCGCCAGTACAAATCCCTCCAATGGACGGTACTCCATGCGGTTGTGCATGCCCGTCGCACTGATGGGTTGTTGTTTATAGATCTCCGACAGGAAATGAACATTGAATCGTAGAAAGTCGATCAACTCACAAGCTGCATCGATCTCTGCCTGAAAAGCATTTTTGCTCTGCCCCAGCATGGTGCTGGCATTGATGTATGGTCGGTATTTAGTTGCCAATAAATCGGCCGCTTTCAAAAAAATATGCGCGCGTTGTTCCCAAGACATCGAAGACCAAGATGGCTTTGCGGCCAGAGCTGCATCGATCGCTTGTTTCACATGCTTATCCTCTCCCATGTGAAATCTTCCCAGTAGGTGTGCGTGTTCGTGAGGCGGGCGAATATCAGATAGCCGACCCGTACGCACTTCCTTTCCACCAATGTACATGGGCACGTCAATGGTTTGGGATTTCAACTCCTTGAGTGCCTTTTTCAAAGCGGTTTTCTCAGCAGAGCCGGGAGCATAACTCAGGACGGGCTCGTTGACGGGTAAGGGGTAGGTGAAGGTGCCGTACATGGGGAGTAGTTTGAAAAGTTTAAAGAGTTTGAGAAGTTTTAGTTGGATTCGCCTTCTTTTTCGGTCATTAGATACGCCTTAATGAAATCATCCAGTTCTCCGTCCATGACCGGTTGAACATTTCCGGTTTCAAAATCGGTGCGGTGGTCTTTGATCATTTTGTATGGATGGAAAACATAGGATCGGATCTGACTGCCCCATTCGATCTTTTTCTTCTTCGAATTGGCCGCATCTTTTAGTTCATTGCGTTTGCGCAATTCTTCTTCATATAAACGGCTCTTCAACATTTGCATGGCTTTCTCGCGGTTACCCAACTGCGTACGCTCGGTTTGACAAACCACCACCATACCGGTTGGAATGTGCGTTAGCATCACCTTAGTTTCAACCTTGTTAACGTTTTGTCCGCCGGCACCACCACTTCGGGCAGTTTCCATCTTCACATCCGCATCCTTGATCTCAATATTGATCGTATCATCCACCAACGGATAAACAAATACTGAACTAAAAGAGGTGTGTCGGCGTGCGTTGCTGTCAAACGGTGAAATGCGCACCAACCGGTGTACGCCACTTTCAGATTTTAGAAACCCGTAAGCAAACGGACCCTCGAATTGAAGGGTAGCGGTTTTGATTCCTGCTCCGTCACCCCAAACCCAGTCCAACTCAGTGACTTTCCAACCTTGACGTTCGCCATACATGCGATACATCCGGGCCAACATCTCCGACCAGTCCTGACTCTCCGTACCACCAGCACCGGAATTAATCTGCAGCACCGCGGGCAATTCATCTTCTGGTTCATTGAGTGTTGCCTTGAATTCGGCATCGTCCAAGCGAGAAAGGGCCTGGTCATACGCAACCTGCGTCTCCTCCTCGGTGGCATCCCCCGCTTTCCAGAAATCAAATAAAACGGCAAAATCCTCTACGGAAGTATCAGTTGCTTCATACAACTGAACCCAATACTCATTGAGCTTGATGTTCTTTAGAATTTCAGTAGCCCGTTTGTTATCATCCCAAAAACCAGGACTTAACGAGAGCTGTTTGTCTTGAGCGATTTTTTGGCGTCGGTTCTCGACGTCAAAGAAACCTCCTTATCCCGATAACGCGGGACCGCATATCCTGTAATTTCTCTGCTGTCATGTGGCAAAGATAACCGCAATTGAAGGAAAAAAGCTACAAGCCGATAAGCCGGATTCTGTCGAGGGTCATCATTGATCTGTCCCGAAAGTTACCCTCCGGGCTCAAGCTGCCTACCCTGTACCTCGGACGAGCCGCCCTCAAACGGTACTATACATGGCATTTCAGCATGCAAGGTTTACCCAAGAACAGAGTCACCCCTGCTCCCCGTAGGCTCTTACCCCACGTTTTCACCTTTGCCGTACGTAAACGCACGGTAGTCATTTTCTGTGGCACTCGCTGTTTCCGATCACTCGGAACCCGGCTATTCACCGGTGCAATGCTCTTTGCTGTCCGGACTTTCCTACCCCACTGGAAGCGCGGGATCGATGACCTGGCTTGTAGCGATGCAAAGGTACGAAATGAACGGTTGGCCCCGCCTTAAGCTAATCGGCTATGCCGATATCCATATAGGAAATAGATAACGAGTCCCCCTCCCATCCAACACAGAAACCAGACCCAACTGACGGCAGGGATCTCGATCATCAGATACATACAGGACAGTACGCCCATAATTGGAATGAGCGAATACCTGCGAACAAATGTCATAACAGACAAGATAAATCCGATCAGTATGTAGACTAAGAAAAGATATTGCACCAACGTGATGGCACTCCATTGTCCACTACCCATCAGATCCACAATTCCCAAGATGCGCTCTTGAAACAAATACACGAGCAGACCAAAAAGCACTGGAATGATCCACTGTCCATTAATGTAAGGAAGGGTGAACTTACCAGGGGCCGGTTCAACTCTTGGCAGCAACAATACACCAGCGGAAACCAGTACAAAAGCGAATAAGGTTCCGATACTGGTTAAATCAGTCACCAGCCCGCTTCGGATAAGCATGGCACCCAGTCCAATGAAAATACCTGTTACAATAGTAGCAAAAGCTGGTGTCTGATACTTGGGATGTACTTGTTGAAATTTTTTGGGAAGCAACCCATCGCGACTCATGCTCATCCAAATGCGGGGCTGACCAATTTGAAAAACCAGGAGGACAGAGGTTGTTGCAATGATGGCACTCACGGAAATGATCTTTTCGATCCAAGGGGCCCGATTTTCAAAGACAAACGCCAGCGGATCATTCACGCCTTCGAACCGATCGTAACGCTCCATGCCGGTAAGAACAAGGGTGATCAAAATGTACAGCACCGTGCATATCAGCAAAGAGTAGATCATGCCCCGCGGCATATCCCGTTTGGGGTTCTTGCACTCCTCGGCCGTAGTGGAGATCGCATCAAAGCCGATATACGCATAAAAAACGGCGGAAACACCTTTTAGCACCCCTTCGAAACCGTTTGGCAAAAATGGATTCCAATTATTGGTGTCGACAAAAAAAGCACCGGCAATGATCACAAAAAGAATTACACCGATCTTGAAAATCACCATGGCATTGGCCGACTGCTTACTCTCCTTGATGCCAATATATGACAGCCAGGTTACTAGTAATACGATACAAAGCGCCGGCAGGTTAAAAAAGATCTTATATCCCAGAATGCTAGGAGCTTGCTCATAGGAAGCCACCGCATATTTGTATGCTTCCATTTTACTGGCATCAACCAGATCCGTTGACTGAGCCAATGCGGCAGTTGATTCCTTGTATGCTGAGATGGCTGTTTCGGGATCGATCAAGAGCCAACCCGGTAGGTGGATATCAAAAATGTGCACCAACAGATTATTGAAATAACCACTCCATGAAATGGCGACCACCATATTACCGATCGCATATTCTAAAATCAAGGCCCACCCGATGATCCAAGCAACCAACTCACCAAAAGTCACATAAGAATAAGTATAGGCACTTCCGGCAACAGGCACGCGGCTGGCAAACTCTGCATAACACAATGCAGAAAAACCGCATGTGATCGCTGTAATAATAAACAAAAGGGTAATGCCTGGCCCCCCGTGATAAGCCGCCCCACCGATGGTGGAGAAAATGCCTGCGCCAATAACGGCCGCAATACCCAAAAAAGTAAGATCACGAACACCTAAAATGCGCTGAAGCCCATTGCCACTACGCTGGGACTCGTCGTATTGGGCTTGAATGGATTCTATCGATTTTTTTCTAAATAGATTGGATAACATAATTCTTCATTTATTGCTCCCGTTGGATCAAGTATTGAGCCAGATCGATCAAAGGTTTTTTACGAACGCTCAGCACGGCAATATCATCTA
>CAYYXC010000044.1:3551-10793 GCA_964475505.1 uncultured Chitinophaga sp. | reverse complement strand
TTAACCGGAGGATGTATGAACAAAGCCATCAAAGTGTCCATCAAGTCGGGGAGCAAGGTTCTTAAGAGCGCCCTGTTCCTGTCCATGCAGAATGCGCTGGCCTTTGCCGATACGTATGTGCATCCCCTGAATCCGGGCTTGCCCAAGGTGGCGGACATGACGTACACCACTGCCATGTTCGGTGTCACTGTCGAACAGGAGGTCATGCCGGATGATCCGTGGGGAGATGAGGAGTGGCAGGAGAACGTCTACCCCTTCACCACACAGGAGAAGGCGGAGGAGTGGGCGAAGCGCAAGGCGCAGTCGTATGAGGGGGATGGGACGAAGTGGGTCACTGATCCCAACCATGCGGGAGGTACGATGCTGATTCAAGGCAACGTCGTGACCCGCATCCACATCGGGCTGGTTGAGGTGGATCAATCTGACCTGTAAGTGTGTCCTCTGCACCCTCCTGCGTAAGCGGGAGGGTCTATCACGTTTGCTGCGCCATGTACCTGTAGGGTGCATGGCATAGCGCATGTGTGCTATGGGAGTGGCAATGGTGCCGCTCTTAAGAACAGGAGATTGACATGAACTACCTGACCTACACTGCCCCGTCCCACATTCACTGGTCCCCCGCCCTGCTCTACATGTTCTCCCGCTTGGCGGATGAGGTTCGCAAGGCTGGCTACCAGATGCATGGTCCGGGCGTGCTGCCGACGTTGGCGGATGTCCTCGCCACCTGCCTGTACGTTCTCCGCAGTGAGGGGCGCAAGGTGGATGCCATCAAGCTGTTGCGTTCCTACGTGGTCAGGCCGGAAAAGGCGTGGTTCTTCCCGCTCTCGCCCAACCAAATCTCGGGCTTGGATCAGGAGGTGTATAACATGTTCGCCAACATGAACCAAAACACTCCCGAACTCAAGCCTATGGGTCTGAAGATGGCGAAGGATTTGTTGGAGCAGATGGACTACGCTGCCGCCAACTACTCGGAGAAGTAAAGGCAGAAATCCGCCCCCGAAAGGGGCGTTCTTAAGAACATTCCAACGAGTGCTCTTAAGAACCCGCCGCTGAGTCGGACACTCAGCACTTTCCTACAGGAGATACACAAATGAAAGCCACCAAGTACAGCATCACCATCCTCGGTCGTGTCATCGATTCCATGTTGTTCCGTGGGGACGAGATCAAGGATGCCGAGGTCCAAGAAAAGATCAAGCATATCGACGAGGCGTGCCGGAATCCCGACCCCCGCAAGCTGGCACAGGCTCGCAAGGAGGAGGTGGATGCGTTGGTCCAGCTTGGCGTGTTCACGCTGGATGAGCCGGGTAACATGACGCACAGCGCCCTGTTCACCTCCATCGAGCGGGCGCGCAAGGAGATGGACGAGTTCATGAAGGAGGTCACGGACGACGGCACCGTGGCGGAATGGACGCGGAAAGGGGACGCTGCCGAAGGCTTCAAGGATGGCAAGCTGACGTATCGCATTGCCTTGTGGACGGAGGAAGTCTACTCCTAACTAGGTCCAGTTGGCCTTACAACCTTGTTCTTAGGAACACTTAAGAGCAGGGTTGTTGGGCGCTATTGCCCTATCACGTAAGGAGATTGTCATGGCTGGTAAGCAATCGTCTGGTCAGAAGTTCGGCCGTCATCGTACCCGCTCGCCCTCGCACAAGAACTACAACGCGCAGAATCGTTGTGCCAAGAACAAGCGTCGGCACGAGGAGCAGGAGAAACAGCGTGTTCTTAAGAACGCCACCAAGAAGCGGAAGGTGGCGCGTGGCACTGCTCGTGCTGCTCGTGTTGCCGAGCGCATCGAAGCGCGGAACAAGCGCTACGCCATCGCTGCCAGCCGTGCTGCCCAGCGTGTAGTGCGTGAAGAGAAGGCGGAAGCGGCTCTCGCCAGCACCAACACCTGACCCTCGTGTTCAACCTGTGTGGAGGCAGACGCCGTTCGTCTGCTTCCCTCTTCCTAACGACAAAGAGGATTAGAGAATGAGCGCGTTTGACATTTGGGCTTTGTTGTGCCTCGGACACATCCTTGGAGTGGGGCTGTCATGCCTCATTCGTGATGATGTGGAGTGGAGTGAGTTCGTACTTGGACCCTTGTTCTACGGGGTCGCGTGCTTCATGATGGGGGTGTATCATGAGTAAGTTCCATGTCATGGTCTTTGACCACAAGCACAATCTCACTGTGACCACCACGATGCACGGTTACAAGACGTTCAAGGCAGCAGAAACACGGGCCTTGAAGGAAGGTACGTGCGAGATTGTGCGTGACCGGGAGTACATCGCGCTTTATCAAGGGGGCAAGCGCATCTGGAAGAAGGAGACCTGCGGTGCGTTCTAACTACCACGCGCCAGTGCAGGACAAGGCAGCACACGAAGAGAATTACCAGAACGCTGTTCTTAAGAACTTCGGCAATCAGTTCTGGTTCGTGTTCACAAGGGATGGTCGCTGCAAGGTGGCTGTGTGTAACAGCAAGGCGGAAGCTGTGGATTTCGTCGATAAGTGGGAGTCGAACTATGAGTACTAACGCTGTGCTTTGGATTGTCCTGATCTATCTGTTCGTCGGCTTCGTGTCGGCTGTGTGGATGGTGAGGGATGGATACGCCAGCTATACCCATACTCTTGGGTTGCTGCTGGTTGGGACGCTGTGTGGTCCTGCCACGTTCATGTTGTGCTTCGTGTTCTGGGTGTTGGAGAAGAGGCCGAACCCCTGTCTTTGGCAGTATTACGTCAGCAATACCCTGCATCGCTGGAACCAGAAGGTCTATCACGCGTTGACTAGGGGACGCTGATGGAACATCTGCCCAACTACGTTGAAGAGGCGTGGGACCGCAGTACCTCCGCCTTCCTCAACCTCGATCCCGACCAACAGGTGGAACATCCGAGCCATGTGGATGCTGATGAACATGGCGAGCATTACCTCGAAGAGGAGCGGTAAGCATGATCAAATGCAGGTTCCACAAGGGAGACATCCCTTGGCACAAGGTTCTTAAGAGCATCCAAGCCAAGTTGTACAACGAGAGGTGGAAATCTCATCCACGTTGGTGTTTCGGCATTTGTCTGGAAGTGTGCGATACGCTGGAATACATCAATCATCGCCAAAGCGATCGTATGTGTGAGTGGATTTCGGCACATCTGGATGGCTGGTACAGCGCCGAAAGGTGGTTGGTGGAACAAGGTGTTCGGAACGACACCATCACCAAGCAGAAGATGCAGCAATGGCGCATCGAGTGGCTGGAACTGCTGATCGAAGAATCTCAACGTCAATGGAGGAAGTATGCAAAAGAAACCCGGTAGTTTCCGTGTCGGCAAGACCAAGCGTGATCGGGCGAACCATGCCCAAGAACGCAACCGTTCCAACAAGCTCGAAAGGGCGGCGTGGAATAACGAGCAGACCAAGGTGCGCCACAATGGCGCGAACGGTGCCGGTGCCTTTCCGTACGGCACCGTCAACGGCAAGAAGAATCGTCCTTTGAAGTCGCAGTAACCGCTCTTAAGAGCAACCTTTTCAATCACAGGAGATACACCATGAGCAAAGTTCACTTCATCCATCTGCGCCGCCTCTCTGCTGACGAACGTGGCGTTGACGTTGCTGCCAAGGGCGGCGTCACCATCGCTTACGAACTGAACGATCGCAAGGTCGTGAAGTACGCAACCGCACGCTGTTCTGACAAGGACCACTACTGCAAGGCTACTGGTCGTGCCAAGGCTGGCGGTCGTCTGAATTCGCCGCGCTTCTTCATCGAACTGGAATCCCCGATGCCGGTAGAGGAATTCCACACGTTCGTCACCGTGTCCTCCGGCGATTACGTCGCCTAAACAATGTTCGACATCCGAGTCACCCGCCAATTGGAGCATGACCGACGTGCTTTCAAGGTGGGTGACAGGGTGCGGGTGAAGTTCCTTCTGTGCGATGTGTCAAATAAGCCCACTATCACAAAAGACCTAGAATCGTACGGGTTTGTCAACTCGGTTACAGAGAGCATGTACTACAGGCAAGCAGAAGTACACAGCCTGTGTGTTGGTGCTGTGGTCAATGTCACTAGGTGTGACAAACACGGGGTCTATGTAAACGTAGACATAGAAGCGTTGGGTTGGCCGTCTTTCATGTTTGAACTAGTCAAGGAGTAATGATGCACAAGATTTTCAAGCCGGTTGAAGTTGCAGGGTACAAGGTGCGCTTGGTTGAAGCCTTCTTGCAAAAGAATGGCTACGCTGGCGTGGTTGTGGAGTTCACTCTGCCCGGTGTCAAGCACCGTGTTCAGGTGGCCGGCTGGCTGAAGGATCAGCACACGCCGGTCGTCGAAGCACTCCATGTGATGCTGCCTCATCGTGCTGCCGTGGATTCCTTCGTCAAACAGTACATTCTCGAAGCCAACGATGTTCTTAGGAGCAGCAAATGAAAGACAGTCAGATGTGGGAAATGAGAGGACTGTTTTTCACTGTCCTCGCTTTCTTGGCTACAGGGTGGTTGGTGTGGTTGTATGCCAGTATGATTGTGGTTTGCTTCGTGCTGGTGCTGCTCACCTCTCGTGCTGAGACACTCCACTCCCTACGTATGTCCAAGCTGATGTTGGAACACATCGCAAGGGTCGAAGGAATTGATCTTAAGAACAAGGAGAAAGCTGATGAGTCTGCTAAGTCTTCCTGATTTCCAACGCTACTGCCTTGCCATTGCTGGTAGGGCAGGGTTGCGTTTGCAGTGGATTCACATGGACGAGGTGCCGCATACCGACGGCCGCACCTTCTACATTCCCACCCCTCCCACCAACCCGACGAACGAACATCTTCGTCGTGCCAAGACCTCCATCACCCACGAGGTTGACCACTGTCTGTATACGGATGTCGATGCTCCTGTCAGGCACGATATTAGCATGACTGGGTTGTATGGTGCGCTGTGGAACATCTTCGAGGATGGTCGCATCGAAGACTTGTCTGGTGCTGAGTATGCTGGTGACAAGGAGTTGTTTGACCAGCACGACAACATCATGATGCAGAAGTTGGTCGATGGTGGTGGCAATCCGATGATGTACCACAAGTCAATCTTCACGGCATGGACCCTGTACATCAAGCACAAGGCGAAGAACAATCCTGCCCTCAGTGCTGTTGCAGACCAAGCGGAGAGGATGGCTGCCACTATTCCCGAGTGCCAACCCACCCTCGACAAGTTGCTGAAGTCCGGCATCTTGGGTCGGTATGCTGACGCCTGTTCCACTGCTGATCCTGTCAAGGGTACGGAGATGACCCGCAAACTTGCTGAGGAGTTGTATGATGAACTCAGCGAGGAGGAGAAGAAGAAGAACCCGAAGGAAGGTTCTGGTGGAAAGGCTGGAGACAAGGGCGACAAAGAGGATAAAGGCAAAGGCACTGGCAAGAAGGTGGGCAAAGGCGAAGAGGACAACGACGGCGACACGGAACTCGACTGGTCTGAAGTTCTTAAGAGCAAGCCGATTGCTCCTACGAAGGGTGCCACAGGGGAAGGCAAGCGCCGCATCAACTACGATTGCATGAACGACAGCTTCTCACCTGTCCCTCTCAAGGACTACAAGATCAAACAGCACAATCACCAAGACAACTACATCACCAATGAAGCCATCAGTTTGGTCAAGGGTGCAGCAGGTTTCACCAACCGTGTTCGTACCCAACTCCAGATTGCCACGCGTAGCCGGTGGCGCTTCGGTCAGAAGACAGGACACCTGCACAAGGGCAGCCTGTACAAGATGACCATTCCTGACGCCGGTTCGTATGGTGAGAGGGTGTTCAAAAAGAAGGAAGTTCACGACGAGTTGGACATTGCTGTGTGTGTCGTTGTGGATATGTCTGGCAGTATGAGGTGTGGTGGAAAGGTCACTCACGCCTTGGCGTCTGCCGGCATCCTCTCTGACGCCATCGGCAACGCCTTGCACATCCCTCTGGAAATCTTTGGATTCACGGAATCCGTCGTCCCAATCATCTATCCCATGCGCTCGTTCTCTGAGCGTAACGTAGGATCGGATGAGGTTATCCGCCGTGTCGGTGGCTACGTGTACGACATGATGGACAACACGGACGGCGAAGCCATCCTGTATGCCTACGACAAGATTCGCCAGCGCAAAGAGAAGCGCAAACTCATCATCACCCTCAGCGATGGATACCCTGCTGGCGGTGGAGAGAGAGGTGACATTGCAGGATTCACCCGCACTGTCGTCAAAGAAATCGAGAAGTCCCCCGTAGAGATTGCCGCAATCGGAATCATGGACGATAGCGTCAAGCACTTCTACAAAGATCACGTAGTGTTGCAAGATGCAGGTAAGTTGGAAGAAGCATTGCTGTCTGTCGTAAAATCCAAGATCATTGGATCGTAATATGTACATCGCCAAACAACGTCACTTCAAAGGAGCAAGTATGACTACTACCACCCACGAACCCACTTCCACCCCCGTCACCACCATGGAGATTACCACTGTGACCAGTCCCGCTACCACCGTACCGTCCCTCGAAGCTCTCGTGGCCGAGTCCATCAAAAAGAACTTGGTGGACCGCATCAAGGAAGCTGCATCCGAAGCTGAGAAGAAGGCTGAGGAGAAGAAGGAAGAGGCTCCCCCGATCGAACTCGGTCCCGATCAGTGGTTGTTCTCCACACTGTTCGGTGCTATTCCGAAGGATGGTGACTTCGCCGTCACTGTTCTTAAGAGCGTTCATCCCAACCTCGAAGGCCATGTGCCGGACGTTGATCCGACGTACGTTGTGCAGCTTGAAGAGTGTGCTGACATCGTGCGTGCTTTCGAGATCAACGATCGCACCCTCATCACTGGTCCCACTGGTTCTGGCAAGTCGTCGCTGGTCAAGTACATCTGTGCCAAGACTGGTCGTGCCATGATTCGTATTAACATGACCGGCGACGTTGAATCGTCCTCTATCTTCGGCCAACTCACCGTGTCTGGTGGTGCTACTGTGTGGAAGGATGGCGCTGCCACCGAAGCCGTGCGCTATGGCGCTGTGTTGGTGAATGACGAGTGGGACGTCACCCCTCCTGAAGTCATGTTCGGCTACCAGAACCTGATGGAAGATGGCGGCTACCTGTTCCTCAAGGAGATGCCGGGTGATGTTCACGAGAAAAAGATCATGCCGGCTGCTGACTTCCGCTTCGTGTGTTGCGGCAACACCAACGGTCAGGGTGATACGACCGGCTTCTATGCTGGTACGAACGTGCAGAACAACGCCACCCTGAACCGCTTCGGCACCACTGTCCATCTCGACTACCTCTCGGAGGGACACGA
>CAYYXC010000044.1:0-3541 GCA_964475505.1 uncultured Chitinophaga sp. | reverse complement strand
TTAAGAGCAGCTTCCCGAAGCTGAAGGTTACTCTGATGCGCCAGATGGTGAAGTATGCCAACCTGATTCGTGGTGCTGTCAAGGCTCGCCAGATCAACCTTACCATGTCCCCTCGTGACCTGATCTCTTGGGCACACAAGGTGAGTGTGTTCAACTACAGCCCGAACAAGGCACTCGAAGTGTCCTACCTGAAGAAGCTGCGTGACGACGAAGTCAACGTGGCTCGTGAGTTCATCACTCGCGTCTTCGGTAGCGGCGTCAAGTAATTTGAGTAGGGGAGTCGTTTAACCAAGACACCGCGTAGCGGAGATTGTGTATTGGACGTACACCTCCCCTTATTCTTTCAGGAGATAGACATGCCTGTTGCTGAAATCAACGTCAACTGCAAAGATGAAGAAGAGTTCAATGATGTCGTGGCAGTTGTTAAGGAACTAAACTCCGTCATCACAATCAGAGGCACTCGCGTCATTGACGGCAGTGACATTATCACCCTCCGTAAGGCTGTGGTCGCTGGTGACGGTGACTTTGTTTGGCAGTTTATCCAAAACCTCATTAAGGAATGAACATGCGTAAGAATATGCATTGGCTGTACTTTGCCACTGAAGTATCCGCTGAAGAACAGAAGGCTGCTCTTAAGATCGCTAAGGCTGCTCGTGTTGGTAAGAAGCAAGCCAAGGAACTGAAGAGGATTCTGGAGAGTGGTGACAAGAAGGGTCTTGCTGAATTCCTTGCGTGGCTGCTTGCTAGCAATGGCATCCTGCTGGAGCGCAACAATGTCTCTTTCGATTGATTTCACCGAACAACTCTCGTCCGAAGAATTGGATGAGTTGGAGAAATCACCACCAGATCACCAGATACACGTCAATCACATTGACTGTCCAGCCGGCTACGACAGTAAGCGTCGGCTGTACATCAAGCGTGTGTTTGGTGGTGCCGTGGCATACTGCCACCATTGCAACGAGTCGGGGTATTGGAAGTTTCGTGAAAAGAACATCCCTGTGTTGCCGACCATTGTCGGTGGGGAGTATCCTCGGGCGGGTTCTGACCCTTGGGATAGAAAAATACTACGTACGAACTTCCATCCTTTAAGCCATGATCCAGACGTGATGCTGTATGCAGCGTCATATGATTTGCTGGACTACAGTGACGTATACCTTTTCACAGACCGGGGACATCTTTTGTTCTACCATCCAGAAGGAGTGTTGGTTGAGCGTGTACCACACCCTAAGAGTGTACGTACCTACAAACGTGATCCACACGCAGTGCCTTTGATGAAAGGTACGAATGGTGTGAACTGCGTGGTGCTTACAGAGGATGCTCTCAGTGCACTGAAGGTGTTGAAGGCTGGATATACCTCACTACCGCTCTTAGGAACTAACCTGTCGGACACCTACCTACAACACATCGTAGAGCAGTATCCGATGGTGTTGGTCCACCTTGATCCTGACGTTGCTGGTATCGGTGCGTTGTCCACCATCGTTACACAACTGCGTGGAAGTGGTGTACAAGTGATTGTTCCTTCATTGGTACAAGAACCCAAGCATTACAATACAGCGGTGTTGGACAAGACGTACAAGGACGCCATTGATTGGGCAACTGGTTTGATTAAGTAGGAGGAGCACTGATATGACTCTCAAAGAATTACTCGCTTTGCATCCTGAGTGGGCTGATTTACCCATCGCTATTTACGGAAATAGTGGTGAGTATTCGTTTCTGGAAGGCGGTGCATCCGTCTACAAAGCTGTGTATTTCGTAGATGGTGGTGAGGATGATCTTGATCCAGGCGAGGACGTGCTCGTGTTTACAGACCAATAAGGAGAGTGTATGAGTGATGCTGTGTTGTTGCATGTGTTGAAGAAGAAGAGTGATTGGCAGCGGTATGAGAGGTACGTCAAACCCACCACACTCTCGAAAGCTGGTAAGGCATTGTACACCATGTTTGGTGAGTATTACGACGCACATCCTCTCGCCAGTGAAATTGACTGGGATCAGTTTGAGACAATGTTCTTCCTGCTCAAGACGAAGTCGGTCAAAGAGGATATGGCCGTATTGTGTCGTAAAATCCTTAGCGATGCTAAGGGTCTATCACTTTCCACGACCCCGTCCCCGACCGTGGAAGCTGTCGTCAAGCACTACGTCCGTATCGACCACCTGTATCGCGTCATGGAGAGTGCGAACGAACTGCTCGTAGACGACAGCAAAGAGTTCGGCGCTACGCTTGAACACCTCGTCGAAGAATATGAGAAAGAGGTAGGTAAGGTTGAATTGGACGATGATGACATCTTCGCTCCAGTCTCCCTAACTGCTGTTCTTAAGAGCGTTTCAGAACCCGGTCTCAACTGGCGTTTGAACGAACTCAATCGCAGCCTTGGTCCCGCAAGGCGTGGCGACTTCATCATTCTAGGTGCACGCCCTGAGACAGGTAAGACAACCATGTTGGCAGCAGAGATGTCCTTCTGGGCTACACAGCTACCGGACAATCGTCCTGTGATTTGGTGCAACAACGAGGAGCGCTCTGACAAGGTGATGTATCGTGTCATGCAAGCATATTTCGGCATCACCAGTGCTGACATTGCCCGTGATCCGAAACACTGGGAGGACAAGTATGCTACGGAAGTAGGTAAGCGTATCTTGGTGATCCAGAACGACAAGGGCATCAACGACGTACATTCCCTTGATCGGCTGTTCAAGGAAAAGAATCCCGGTGCTATCGTGTTTGACCAGTTGGATAAGGTTGAAGGGTATTGGAACATCGAACGTGAAGACCTGCGCCTTGGTAAGGTGTACAAGTGGGGCAGAGATAAGGCAGCACAATATGGTCCTGTGATTGCTGTCAGCCAAGCTACTGGACCAGACTACCAGAAGTACATTCCCATGTCTGATCTACGTGGTAGCAAGACAGACAAGGCAGGTGAAGCAGATGCCATCATCACAATCGGCAAAACTGATGAGCCGGGAATGCAGAACAAGCGGTTTTTGCATGTTCCTAAGAACAAGTTGTATGGCGGCCCGTTGTCTGTAGAAGCCGAGCGCCACGCTTATTATGAAGTAGACATCCTTCCTTCGATCGGTAGATATGCAGGAGTATTCTGATGAAGATTTTTCGCCACGAAATTGCTGGAATGTCGTGTCACACCTTCGCTTTTGATGAGAGCAATGACGAGGACAAAAAGATTCGAGACACGCTGTTGTTTCTCAGTCGAAGAGACGTTATAATTCCGGATGCTGTCCACGCTACATACGATAACCGTGATCGTAAAGACACAATTAAAGCACTACAAGCACTTTTCACAGCCTTTAAGGAACACTAATGGAAATCATGGTACACGTAGTGGAAGGTAAGAAAGTGCTGTCATTGGTGTTCGGTAACAGTGAACTGGACAAGATTCAGTGGAGGTTGTTTACTGACACCTGTGGTTGGAATAAGACCGTGGCTAATGTTGTGTATGAGAAACGCAAACACACCATGACGGTTCAAGAACAAACAATACTTCAAAGAGTATTGGGTGACATTTTTGTAGAGATGAATACACATGACGAC
>CAYYXC010000043.1:0-10879 GCA_964475505.1 uncultured Chitinophaga sp. | reverse complement strand
AAGCCGGCGTGCATTTCGGTCACCTGAAAAAGAAGTGGAATCCCAAGATGTTGCCTTACATCTTCGCTGAGAAAAAAGGCATCCACATCATCGACCTGAATAAGACAGTCGAGTGTTTGCAAGAAACTGCCGCTGCACTGAAGCAGATCGCTCGCAGCGGACGCAAGATCCTCTTTGTAGGAACCAAGAAGCAGGCAAAAGACATCGTTCAGGAATGCGCACAGCGTGTGAACATGCCTTACGTGACGGAGCGTTGGTTGGGTGGTATGCTTACCAACTTCCTCACCATCCGCAAGAGCGTGAAGAAAATGCAGAGCATCGAGAAAATGCTCGGCGATGGTTCTTTCGACAGTATCACCAAGAAAGAGCGCCTGACTCTCAGCCGCGATAAAGACAAGATGGAAAAAGTATTGGGTGGTATCGCTCAACTCGGACGCGTACCCGCCGCTTTGTTCCTCATTGACATCGGACACGAGCACATCGCTCTTGCCGAAGCCAAGCGCCTGGGTATTCAAACATTCGGATTGGTAGATACCAATTGCGATCCGAACAAAGTTGACTTCCCCATTCCTGCCAATGACGACGCAACCAAATCCATCACGATCCTCGTTAACTACATCACCAACGCCATTGCAGAAGGATTGGCCGAGCGTCAGGCTGCAAGAGAAGATGAAGTAGAAGAAATGACCGATGATGAGAAGGAGCGCAAAGCTGCTAAACTCCTCGCCGAAGCAGAAGCGGAGGGTGGAAAAGGTGGTGGACGCCGCGGAGGTGGAGGTGGAACTCGTCGCCGTACGCCCGCTCGTCGCTAAGCGATCCGAAATGTGAAAGTGAACGTCCCGTCACAGCGGGACCTATGTAAAACCATTAATCAATCGAATCATGTCAACCGCAACAATCAGTGCACAGGATATCAATAAGCTTCGTCAGGCAACCGGCGCCGGAATGATGGATTGCCGCAAGGCCCTGACTGAAACCAACGGCGATTTCGAAGCCGCCATTGACTGGCTCCGCAAACAAGGTCAGAAAGTAGCTGCCAAGCGCAGCGACCGCGAAGCCAAGGAAGGAGTCGTCATTGCTCAAACCACCAACGATAACAAAACTGGTATCGTGGTTTGTGTAAGCTGCGAAACAGATTTCGTTTCTAAGAACGCCGACTTCGTTGCCTTTGCAAAAAGCATTGCCGATGCAGCCATCACCAACAATGTTCAGAACCTCGATGAGTTGATGAACGTGAAAATTGGCGACTTAACCGTTGCTGCTATGGTCGATGAGAAACTAGCTACCATCGGAGAGAAGATCGGGGTTACCAAATTTGAGCGCGTAGATGCTTCTTATGTTTCTTCTTATATCCACGGTGCTTACCGCATCGGTGTGTTGGTAGGAATGGATAAGGAAGCGGCTGAGGTTGGAAAAGACGTGGCCATGCAAATCGCGGCCCTCAATCCCGTTGCCATCGATGCCAACTCCGTTCCTGCTGATGTGATCGCTCGCGAAAAAGCGATCATCGTGGAATTGATGAACCAAGATCCCAAGATGGCAGGCAAACCCGCCGAAATGATCGCTAAGATCGCCGAAGGAAAAATGGGTGCTTTCTTCAAAGAACAAACCCTTACCGCACAGGCATTCGTGAAAGACGGAGGCAAGTCGGTAGGTGACTACCTCAAAGAATCTGGTAACGTAACCGTTACTTCATTCAAGCGCGTAGCACTCGGATAATGCAATCATCACATTCATCATAAAGGGATCCAACATCGGGTCCCTTTTTTTTGAGTTTTATATCTTTACCACCGAAATCTCCTCCACATGCTTCCCAAATACAAACGCGTTCTCCTCAAACTTTCCGGTGAATCACTCATGGGCGACAAGAGCTTCGGCTTTGATACCGACGTAATCGCTCAATATGCAAAAGATGTGAAGGCCATCGCCGACCTCGGCGTACAAGTTGCAATCGTCATCGGCGGCGGTAATATTTATAGAGGTATGAATGAAGCGGAGACCGGCATTGAGCGCGCACACGGCGATTACATGGGCATGCTGGCCACCGTGATCAACGGAATGGCGCTGCAGGCCAGTTTGGAAAAAGTGGGATTATATACCCGTCTCCTCTCGGCCATCAAAATGGAACAGATCGCCGAACCGTATATCCGACGCCGCGCTATCCGACACCTCGAAAAGGGACGCATCGTGATCTTCGGTGCCGGAACCGGTAATCCTTATTTCACAACCGACACCGCCGGATCGCTTCGTGCCATTGAGATCAATGCCGATGTGATTCTCAAAGGAACCCGCGTGGATGGCATCTATACCGCCGATCCCGAAAAAGACCCCACGGCAAAAAAATACGATACCATCAGTTTCCAGGAGTGCATTTCACAGCAATTGAAAGTGATGGATATGACCGCTTTCACCCTCTGCATGGAGAACAAACTCCCCATCATCGTATTTGATATGAATCAGCCCGATAATCTTCGTCGCGTAATCAGCGGCGAAAAAGTGGGAACCCTGGTCAAATAATCCACATCGTAGATTTACGTAGGGATTTTACGCGGCTTTTTCGTTCGCGACGAATTACATTGCCTTGTCCAATACCACTGAATTTCCTCTCCGCCCCCTGCTGAACAACGCTGCGTACGAAACGTGCGAACATGATCGATCTATTATTCATCCTCTCCGGTGCGGAGATAGGAGTATGGGCTGCCCTGCTCTTCACTTCCGGATTTGCTTTGCATTTCTGGTGGATGCAACGTCATTCGCTCACACAATCCCCTTCGCAGAAAGAAAAACAATTGCAGACGGAAGCCGACCGATGGAAAAACCGTTTTCTGCAAGAGACTGAAACCCTCCGTCGTGAATTGGAACGACTGCGCAGCGAAAGTGAAACGGCTTTGGAGAAATCTCAATCCCTACAATCGGCACTTCACTCCAAAGAGGAGTTGCTCATGCACCTTAAGCAAGAGCACCGCACTTATCGTGAATTGCTCACCACCTCCTTGCAGGGGAATGGATCGTTGGAAAAGCGATTGGATCAATTTTTGGTCCAGTCAACTGTTTCATCCACTCCCGACGAAACCCTTCATCTCGATGCAGAACAGGGCCGCACGATGCATGCAGATCTTCACCGGGCCGAGGAACGAATCGAAGAACTGGAGTTGAGACTGATGGATCGGGAAGATGAGATCGAACGACTCAAGTCGAGCGGCAGCCAATCAGGTGATGTAAACGAGGAGTTGTTGCAAAAAATTTCTCAATTGGAATCTCAATTGATCCACGCTCGATCTATTGCCGAGGCCTTGGAGCTAGCCCAGACCCAGATCCGGGAACTCGAAGAGCAATTAAAGGAAAGCGAGCGGCGGCGTCAATTGCTGAACGATTCATACAACCGCCTGGTCGACGAGCACCAGGAGCAGTACAGCCATTTTAAAGAACAGATGAGCGAACTCACCAACGCCCGCCAGCGCTTGGCCCATTTGCAGAGCCAGGTGGAGGTGCCTCCAAGGGGTTGAGAAGAGATGAGTTGAGTGTTGAGGTTCGGGGTTCAATGTTTGTTGTTGAGAAATGAGCAAGCTAAAACTCTAAAACCTCAACACTCAACCCCCATCCTCTCAACTCTATCTCGTATCTTCGCCCTCCTCGAAACCGAGCTTATGAACAAAGCAGATCTTATCATTCGCATCTCGGAAGATGCCGGTATATCGAAAGTGCAGGCAAATGCGGCGTTGGACTCACTCATTGACACCATCACCCGCACCTTAAAAGCCGATGGAAAAGTCAAACTGGTGGGCTTCGGAACCTTTGATACCTATAAGCGCAAAGCACGGGTGGGCAGAAACCCCGGTAATGGAGAAGTGATCAAGATCAAGGCCCGTCGAGTGGCTCGTTTCAAGGCCGGAAAAGAATTGGCCGATAAATTGTAATCATCAATCATTCATATCAATCATCATGGGAAGAGGAGATAAAAAAACCGCCAAGGGTAAGCGTTTCAAAGGTTCGTTCGGCAAAAGCCGTCCGGCCAACGCACCCAAAATTGCGAAGCGCAACGCGGCGAAGAAAGCAGCCAAGTGATCTGGCGCCTAGGGCGCTAATCGTTGACGAAACCAGGACCCACTAGGGTCCTTTTTGTATTCTATACGGTCGTGCATCCGACCCGGTCGTCCTTGCCAGAACTCGATCGATTCCGCCACCAATCGATATCCGCCCCAGTGTTCCGGACGAGCCGGATCTTTTCCGGAATATTCATTTTGAACAGAGGCATAGCGATCCTCCAACCACTTTCTTCCTTCGATCACTGTACTCTGCGGTGATGCGATCGCACCCAGCTGACTTTCGATCGGTCTGGAATGAAAATATTGATCGCTCTCCGAAGGCGGTAAGCGCTCCATCCGTCCGCGCACCCGCACCTGCCTTTCCAATTCCTTCCAAAAAAACACCAAAGATGCTTTCGGATTCGCCTGCAGTTGCATTCCTTTTCGGCTGCCGTAATTAGTATAAAAGTGAAAGCCCGCTGTGTCCACGCCTTTCAATAACACAATTCGCGCATCGGGCATCCCATCCGTATCAACCGTAGCCAGTGTCATTGCATTTACTTCGTCGATCTGTGCTTGTACCGCTTGGTTCCACCAGCGATCGAATTGTTCCATCGGATCGATGGCCGTATCGGATTCCAATAATTGTGCTTGCGCGTAAGTCTTTCGTATATCGGAAATGGTTGGATTCATAGACAACTCAAAAGTACGCAAGTACTAGATGACCTGCATGAGTGTCCGAAAAGCAATGAATCCATCCCCCCAGCGGTCAAATCCTTTTTTTCGAAGGGCTTCGGCATGATCCCGAATGTACCGATCATAATCAGCCCGGCTCGTGGCCTCGTATTGAGCGGCATAGGTGACCCCTTCTTCGTCGTCCGATTCCAGCAAATGCAATAACCGACAATTAGTAAAACAGCCCGTCGCCACCACTTCACTCATATGCTCTTCCTGCATCCAGCGAAGCCAGTCGGACTGAATCGCATGACTCACTTTGATCGTTACGTTATAAATCAGGGGTTTCATTTTTTTAATTCGAGGTAAACGGGACAATGATCGGAGTGCTTCACATCGGGATAGATATCCGCGTCTTTCAATTTAGTTTTCAATGTATCTGTAACACTGATATAATCGATCCGCCAGCCTTTGTTATTCAGTCGAACCGAAGGAAAACGCTGGCTCCACCAACTGTATCGATGCGGCTCGGGGTGAAAATGCCGGAAACTATCGACCCAGCCGCTCTCAAAAAATTTTGTCATCCAAGCCCTCTCTTCTGGTAAAAATCCGGTGGTGTTTTTGTTTCCTTTCGGATCGTGAATGTCGATCTCCTGATGGGCAATATTATAATCTCCACAAAGGATCAGCTGCGGATGTGTCTTGCGTAATTTATTCAACCAGCGATAACATTCATCCAGCCATTCGTATTTGAATGATTGTCGGTGTTCACCACTCGTGCCACTCGGGAAATAAGCATTGATCAATCGGATCTTTCCAAAATCCAGCTGAATGACCCGGCCTTCTTCGTCGCTCGCACCATGTCCGTTTCCGTATTCTACGTGATCGGGACGGATCTTGGTAAATACTGCTACTCCGCTGTATCCTTTTTTCTGCGCTGAAAACCAATAGTCCTCATAACCCAACCGATGCAGTTCATTTGTATCAATATCCTTCTGCATGGCTTTGGTCTCCTGCAAGCAGATGATATCCGCCGGATCCGTAGCCAGCCATTCCAGAAATCCCTTTCGGATCGCCGCCCGGATCCCATTTACATTGTACGAGATGATACGCATCGGATAAAAGCAGGTAATTTTATGACGCAATAAAAGGCAATTTACTTGATATGAGCCACAAGCATCATCGAAAACTCTCGCATAAACCGATCATCCCCTCGAAAGAGCACATCTTTTTGGAAGGTCCTAAAAGCCGCGGATATGAATTATTCTTCGCGCTGCGGGTATTCAAACAATTCATCAAAGGATTTCGGGCCTTGCATTTTCTGGGACCATCCATCACCGTTTTCGGATCGGCTCGATTCAAGGAAGACCATCCCTACTACCAACAAGCCCGTGAGTTTGGTGCCCGCATCGCTCAATTGGGACTAGCCACGATGACTGGCGGAGGACCCGGCATCATGGAAGCGGCCAATAGAGGGGCATTCGAAGCAGGCGGACTATCCGTCGGATGCAACATCCAGTTACCCTTTGAACAACAAGAAAATCCTTACCTGCACAAGTCCATCACCTTCGAACATTTCTTCGTTCGAAAAGTGCTCCTCGTCAAATACTCTTATGCCTTCATCATCATGCCTGGCGGATTCGGTACCATGGATGAACTTTTTGAAACCCTGACCTTGGTGCAGACAAATACCATCACGCAATTCCCCATCGTATTATTCGGCAAGCAATACTACAAGCCTTTGATGGATGCCATACACGACATGGAAAAACAAGGCACCATCTCGCCGAAAGATCTTTCCTTGGTGAAATTTACTGACAGCGTTGATGAGGCCATGGAGTTCATTGCCTCCTATATCAAAAAGCATTACACCATCAAACCCCGTAAACGCTTGTGGTGGTTATTTGAGAAGCGATGAGGTTCAATTCATCTATTTTTGCGTCTCAAATCTAACCTATGCCATTAAGCGGAGTAGAAATTCTTGGATATGTAGCCGGACTCATCACGGCCTTTACCTTTTTACCACAGGTTATAAAGACCTGGAAAACCAAATCGGCAAAGGATGTGTCCATGGCCATGTTCGTAATTGCGTTTACCAATCAGGTGCTTTGGCTACTATACGGGCTATTGATCGACAATTGGGTGATCATTTCTACCAATGCCCTTATGCTGGTGATGACCGGCATCATGATCGGACTAAAAGTAAAATACAATCACAACTAGTGGCTGTTGAAACCATTATTTGGGACCTGGGCGGCGTACTGATCGATTGGAAAACGACCTATGTTTTCGATGAAAACTATTTCGAGTCGATTGAAAAACGCGAGCAATTTTTTGCGGAGGTTTGTACCAACGATTGGAATGAAAATCAAGACGCCGGCTATCCGATCGATAAAGCCACGGCTGAAAAAATCGCCGAATTCCCCGAGTGGGAAACAGCTATACGGGATTTTTATGGCAGGTGGACAGAAATGCTGCGCGGACCGATCCCTGAAACAGTGGAAATATTTCGAGACTTGCGTGCAGCCGGCCAGTATAAATTTTACGCACTAACCAATTGGAGTGCGGAAACTTTTCCCATTGCACTGGAACGATTTGATTTTCTGCATTGGTTCGACGGACGCATCGTGAGCGGTGAAGAAAAAACGCGCAAACCTTTTCCGGAGTTTTATCAGATCTTGTTCGATCGCTACCAGATCCAACCTGAGCGATCCATCTTCATTGATGATAATTTACGCAACGTTCAAGCCGCGGAAGCACTCCGAATTCCAAGCATTCATTTTCAAGATCCCGTACAATTGAGAGCTGAATTGGCGAGTAGGGGAGTGTTGAGGGAGGTTTAGAGTTGAGGGTTTAGGGTAGAGGGTTTAGGGTAGAGTTTGAGGACGGATGTATATTATTTTCACTAAACTCAAACTTCCCTCCTCAACTCTCAACCCTCTACTCTCTACTCAATGATTGTTCTCAACCACTTCGTCGCTTCTTCCAAACTCATTCCTTTCCGTGCTGCGTAATCGGCCAGTTGATCTTCTTTGATTTTACCTAATCCAAAATAATGACAGCCGGGGTGTGCAAAATACCAGCCGCAGACAGATGCAGGTGGGTTCATGGCCAGGCTTTCCGTGAGGGTGATGCCAATGTTATCAGTGACATCCAGCATGTTGAGCAGTTTGAGTTTTTCGGTGTGGTCGGGACACGCTGGATAGCCGGGTGCTGGACGGATACCGGAATATTCTTCTCGGATCAACGCTTCGTTCGACAACTGCTCGTTGGAAGCATAGCCCCAAAAATCTTTCCGAACACACTCGTGTAAGTATTCTGCCAATGCCTCTACCATGCGATCGGCCAGTATCTGTACTATTATTTTATTGTATTCATCTTGCGCCTCACCAAAAGCCTGAATGTGTTTTTGTGCATCGTGAATAGTAACGGCAAAGGCACCCATGAAATCGTTTCCTCCGGCTTGCTCGGGACGCACAAAGTCTGCCAATGAATAAGTCGGTTGTCCGACCGCTTTTTTCAGTTGCTGCCGAAGCATCTCCAATTTTACCTCACCCTGCTCCGTTTGCAAATGAATCGTGTCGGCATTGTTGCTGTATGCAGGCCAGCATCCATATACCGCCTCTGCACGGAACCAATTCTCTTTGATGATTTGATCGAGCAGTCGGTTGGCATCATTGAATAGTTTCTTTGCTTCACTGCCATAGATAGGATCTTCCAACACTTGCGGATAGCGTCCGGGCATTTCCCAAGCGATGAAGAATGGTCCCCAGTCGATGTATTTGGCAATCGTAGCGAGATCTATATTCTTCCATACCTGCACACCTTTTTGGTTGGGCTCCTTCGGTTGGTAATTCTTCCAGTCAAAATATTCTTTGGTCAGCACGGCCTCTTCGTATGGAATCAGATTCTTTTTATCCTTATTGGCAAATTGCTTTCGAAGCGTCTCGTATTCGGAGCGGGTATTGGATAAAAATTCTTTTTTCTGTTCTTTTTGAAGCAGACTGCTCACTACGGTTACACTGCGCGATGCATCCAACACATGAACCACTCCGTGTTCATATTGCGGTTCTATCTTGACCGCTGTGTGCATTCGTGATGTGGTGGCACCACCGATCAGCAAGGGTTGATGCATGCCCCGACGTTTCATCTCGGAGGCGACATGTACCATCTCATCGAGTGAAGGTGTGATGAGTCCGCTGAGTCCGATGATGTCTACGTTTTCTTTTTGGGCCGTATCCAGGATCTTATCTGCCGGCACCATCACTCCCATATCGATGATCTCATATCCGTTGCAACCCAGTACGACTCCAACAATATTTTTACCAATGTCGTGTACGTCGCCTTTTACAGTAGCCAACAGCACTTTGGGGGCAGATCCTTGGGCGGCAAGCGGATTATTTCTTTTTTCTTCTTCAATGAATGGGGTGAGCCAAGCCACACTTTTCTTCATCACCCTTGCGCTCTTCACTACCTGCGGAAGAAACATCTTACCGGCTCCAAACAGATCACCTACAACGTTCATACCGTTCATGAGTGGTCCCTCGATCACCTCCAGGGGCTTCGGATATTTCAATCGGGCTTCTTCGGTATCGGCATCGATGTAGTCAGTAATGCCATGGATCAGTGCGTGCTTGAGGCGATCTTCTACCGAGGCATTTCGCCAGGCCTCGTCTTTCACTTCTGTCTTTCCTTTTGCTTTGACCGTTTCGGCAAACGCGATCAGTTTTTCGGTGGCTTCGTTGTTGTCGTTGTTCCGGTTTAAGATCACATCTTCACAAAGCGTTCTCAATTGTGGTTCGATCTCGTCATAGACTGCCAATTGTCCTGCGTTCACAATACCCATATCCATCCCGGCACCAATGGCATGATACAGAAACACGGCATGCATGGCTTCGCGTACGGGCTCATTGCCTCGGAAGGAAAAGGAAAGGTTGCTTACGCCGCCGCTCACGTGCGTGAGGGGCATGCGCTTTTTGATGGTGCGGGTGGCTTCGATGAAATCGACTCCGTAGTTATTATGCTCTTCCAGACCGGTGGCAACAGCAAATATGTTTGGGTCAAAGATGATGTCTTGTGGCGCATAATTTAATTTCTGCGTCAGCAAGTCGTAGGCACGTTGACAGATCTCTACTTTTCGGTCTTTGGTATCTGCTTGTCCTTTTTCATCAAAGGCCATTACGATCACGGCCGCACCGAAGCGCTGACAGATACGTGCCTGTTCCAAAAATTTAGCTTCTCCTTCTTTGAGGGAGATCGAGTTTACAATACATTTTCCTTGCACGCATTTGAGTCCTGCTTCAATGATCTCAAACTTCGAGCTATCGATCATGATGGGAATGCGGGCGATATCGGGTTCACTTTGCAAGAGGTTTAGGAAAGTGACCATGGCTTGCTTACCGTCGAGCAAGGCATCATCCATGTTCACATCCAGCACTTGGGCGCCGCTTTCTACTTGTTGGCGGGCTACACTGAGTGCTTCTTCGTATTGATTTTCCCGGATCAGCCGAGCAAATTTCTTCGAGCCGGTAACATTCGTGCGTTCACCGACATTCACAAAATTCGTTTCGGGTCGGATCACCAGCGGTTCCAATCCCGACAGTCTCAAAAACGGTTTGATTGCGTGCTTTTCGGCCATGGTTATGCTTCTTCTGTTTCGGTCAGGGTACTTAATTGGATGGGAAGGGGACGAGGCTTGATCGTCTTCACTTGTTCTGCAATGTGTCGGATATGATCGGGGGTAGTGCCGCAGCATCCGCCCACTATATTTACCCATCCGTTGCGGGCCCATTCTTCCAGATAATGTCCGGTATCGGCGGGCTGTTCATCGTACTCACCCATTGCATTGGGCAAGCCGGCATTGGGATATGCCGACACGTAGCAACTGGCGAGATGCGATAACTCTTCGATGTGGGGACGCATTTCTTTGGCACCGAGCGCGCAGTTCAGACCCACACTCAGCGGATTGGCATGCATTACCGATGTATAGAATGCCTCGAGTGTTTGTCCGCTCAGTGTTCTGCCTGATGCATCGGTGATGGTGCCGCTGATCAGGATCGGTAGTGGTGGTACGCCGGTTGCATCGGATAATTTTTAAATGGCGTAAATGGCTGCTTTAGCATTAAAGGTGTGGAAAAGGGTTTCGGGGAGGGGTACATCTACGCCTGGGGCCAATAATC
>CAYYXC010000042.1:1291-10896 GCA_964475505.1 uncultured Chitinophaga sp. | reverse complement strand
CAACTCAGATAAGGTCACATCATAGGAGAACGTTAGCATCAGTTCATTGAGTCCGATACCGAGCATTGGGATGAAGGACTCTCGATGTCTGTACCCCATTCCGGCCAATAACTCGGTTGCACCATCTCCGCTGGCATTGTAGCGCGCCAACAGACTACCCATAATCTGTGAAGAACGGGCCTGAAATGTGTAATAAGCAGCCGGACTTAAAATCAATCGGACATTTAATTTGAAACTGCTGTTGAAAAATCCATTGTACCGCATGCTCAGGCGGTTTTCATTCGCACCATTATCAGCAAAAAAACTCTCGCGGGGTCTGTTGAGGTGCATCACAGAAACACCGGCATTCAACCAGACGCGCTCGTTAGGAAAATAGGCATAGTTCAAACCTGTTTGGAGATCCAGGTAATTGGACTGATTGGTGAGAAGCACCGGAGCACCTGTTTGGTGCACGTCGAAAAATTGACCGTTCCATTGGCTGGGAAAACTCAATCCTTGGGTATTGATTTGCTTATTGGACCAACCCACATTGAACCCAACGCTTAGCAAACTACTAATGCCCAACATTTGATGATAGGCAACTGCTCCGTAGGTTTTGATAGAGGTGAGCACACTGGCGCCGGCAACATCCCGAAGCAAAATGCCACCCAAGCCGATCCACCCATTGCCATCAGGGTTGGGCATCACTTGTACATCTCCAAATAAACTCATCGTCTTGTATGGGAAGGCAGTGATGGACGACCATTGATTGCGATAGTTGGCCCCCAGTCGATAGTCACCATCGGGAATAAAGCCTGCATTAGCCGGATTGGTGAGCAAGGGACTATTCATGAATTGTGAAAAATGAAGGTCTTGTCCCTGCAAGAGTTTTAAGCAACCCAGCAGCAGCCCCAGCATCCACCCATATCGTAAGCGTGACTTCATCGTATCAGCGTGATGTCTCCTTTTTTATTGACCTCCACCCCATCGAAGAAAGTGGCACTCAACGTATATACATAAACATCCATGGGTTGTATCACTCCTTTGAATTTGCCATCCCACCCGATATTCATGTCATTCGTTTCAAAAACCTTTTGACCCCATCGATTCCAAATGGTGAATTTCAATTGAGAAACACCATACCCTCTTACATACAAAATGCTGTTGGCATCGCCACTCAACGGAGTGAAGGCATTGGGCACATCGATGACCGGCATGACCAAAGCAGGAACCGTTTGACAAACTTGGCGCGGGCATCCCAGTGCATTGTATGCCGTGAGGCAGGCACGGAACTGACCGGTAGCACGGTATTGATGTTGGACCGGCGCCCTGGAATTGGTAAGTAAGGAGTCGCCATCGCCAAAATCCCATCGGAATCGTACAGCATCCGCACTTGAATTATTCGTGAAAGTGGTGGGCGTGTTGGTTTGTGCCTGCACGGGTGAGAAAACAAAAGCAGCAATAGGTGCGTCCAGTACCCGAATGGTAAACCGTGCCGTGTCGGTCAGGTTACAGGTATTGGGATTGGCCACAACCAATACTACGTTATATGATCCTGGGCTATTGTAAGTATGGGTTGGACTTGGCAAGGTAGAAGTGGTACCATCGCCAAAATTCCACAAGTAGGTTTGGGCAGATACTGAGTTATTGGTAAACGTGGCTTGGTAAGGAATACAACCTTCAAGTGGTGTGGTGAAAGCGGCTCGCACATTTACGTCCACACTCACGCGTACTACTATGGAGTCAGGTCCGTTGCAATATCGATTGTCCGTCAAAATCAATTTTACATTGTATGTACCAGGCGCAGGATAAGTATGGAATACGGATGCAGCACCAGAGGTAACACGAGGCGATCCATCGCCAAAATCCCAAATGAAGGATTGAGCAGTAAAGGGCAAGATAGCAGGGGCTACAGAAGTATTATCAAAACGATAATTGAATTGGGTGCAGGGAGGCTGCTTAACCGGATTTAGCCCAATGGTTGCTTTCAGATCTCCCACTCTTATTTTCATCCATGCAGTGTCACGAATATTGCAACTGGAAGAATCAACAGCCACCAGCATTACAGTGAAAAGTCCCACCGTGGTGTATTGATGAGAATTGGCGGCAGCAGTTGTAACCTCCTGGGGAGAACCGTCACCAAAATTCCATTCATAGAACACACCTTTTGCAATCGTATCCCTAAAATCAACAGTGAGCGGAACACATCCGGCCGTATCACGCGGCACTCCGTTGATGCTGGATTGTACGGATGCGCGCACGCCCGATAAATCCATACTGAACTTGAGCATGGCCAGGTTACATTCGCCGCCTCCGGAAGCATTGTTGGTGGTAGAATGTGCGCCGGCAGTGGTTGGGAAAGTTGGATAAGGTGGTGTGCTTACTCCTCTGCAATTCGCACAGATGGCCTGATAAATGACCCCATCGCGGTCAAAACGACTGGTACCCCCATCTACGTGATCACATCCTTCTCCGGCACGGTTGACCTCCCCAAAATAAGTGGCAAACAATAAGGAGTCAGCGTTGCGGCTCAGAACGACAATATAGAAATCTTTGCCATCGGTGGTGGATTGCCAAGCGTTTTTGATGGGCAATCCACTGGTACCTGCGCTATTAAATCCGTTACTATTGCCAAAAAAACCTCCCCAGCCCGACACATACACATTCTCACACCGATCTACCAGAAAAGCAACCGGAGAAATATTGGGCGTGGCAGCCCCGGAACCAAATGCGGTGGAGTACACGTAAGAGGAAAGATCTGGTTGCAACTTGACGATGAATTGCTTGCCGGCAGGATTATTGTATGGGGCATTCCGAATGGGCCAGCTGCCTGTTGTTTGTCCCATCAAATACGGAAAACCTTTGGCATCAAATTGAACACCAAAAACCTGATCAATGGCGTTGGTGCCGATATAGGCACTTTTGATCACTGCACTTCCTGAATTATTTATGATCGCGACAAACCCATCGATGGCACCTCCAATGGATGTTCCAACGGTTCCCGACTGTGTGTTGGGTAGTAAGTTGGTGCTCTCCGTACCACCCGCCACATAGATATTGTTGTTACCGGGATGCAGAGAAAGCACATATGCCGCATCGTTCCCATTTCCGCCAATGTAACTCGCAAACAACAATGAGGAAAGATCGGCAGACCATTTGAGCACTACTCCATCTTGCACACCGCCACCGAAGGTATTTTGAAAGCCATTCGTTACAGGGAAGTCTCTGGACTGAGTACAAGAGGCCACATAAGCGTTACCGGCCGCATCTATAATGATCTCACTTCTGCCATCATCTCCATAATTGCGAAGCAATGAGTTAGTTGCATTAACATTGTTGTTGATATTCATGCCATCATCACCGGATCCACCGATACGACGCGATCCAATCAGCGCAGAACCGGTGGCATTGAGTTTGGTGACAACTATGTCGTATCCGCCACCAGCTATAGGGCCATTGTTGATCACCGGATAATTAGATGAATTGGTTCTACCCGCCAAGTATAAATTCCCTTGCCCATCAACTACCAAGCTGTGTGGCTGATCCTCTCCATTACCACCGATATAGGTTGCATAAAGGGGAGGACCTGATCCGTCCGGCTTAAGCTTCATGATGCAAAGCTCAAAGGGACTATTGATGTAGTTCGTTTGAAAAGCACCAGGAGTGGTGGGAAATCTCCCCCCGGTATCGTATACAATTCCTCCTCCAAAAAAACTTCCGTCCGGACCATAAGTCGCAGTAAATCCAAAATTGTCATTTGTACTTCCCGTAAATGAACAAAACACCATGGAAGGATCAATGATCAGTGTTTTGCTTCGATCATACTCCTTCACTTGAAAACGGAGTCGATTGCCTTTCACTTGGTAAGCAGAGCGAACGGTTTGGCGACCGGATTCACCGGGCTGATATGTGTATGGTGCACCTTCCTGAAAATCACCTAGCGAGGTGCGAATGAATAAGGCACGATCCTTTATGAAAAGTCCGTCCACGCCCTGATACTCCATCTCGATCTGATTAGGGTCTCCGCCTGGATGAACGACCAGGTCATATTTGAGCACCCCGCGGTCGGTATAATAACGCAGATCAATATTGGGGTAAAGATTTTGTGTGGTTATCACCTGAAAACTGCGGCAATCAGATGCCCATTTGGATGGATCATCGCCAATGAAAAAATTGGAGATTCCCCCCAGGGATTTCTCACCCTGCATAACTGTATTGGAGTTGGCACCAACGAAATCTACATGCCAGGCATGGGATCGCAGTGTAACAGGCGCTTTTTTGTCAACGATATTTCCCTGTGCATCCTGACCAAATTTGCGAGAAATGAATTTACGCAGATCATTGGGGTCTTGCCGCAGCATCGTAATTCCTCCCTTGCGTAGGTACACATAGCCGCTGCTGACCTCTCCTCGATACAAGACCTGCTCATCCCATTGGCCTTTGTTTTCAAGAAAGCGGATAGCCGGCTGGGCATCCACCTGAAGGGCGGAAAAAAACAACAGAACGGCCAGGTAAATGGGTAGGCGCATCTCAATTAAAATAAACGAAAAATGCGAGATAAAGTTGGTAAGATTCTGTTAAGTCAAGGTTGACCCCTGTCAGATCAGGCGATCTTACTCCACCGGATAGGTCCTACCCGTTGCTGAAGAAACGCTCTAAGAGCGGCATGGGCAGGAACCGAGAGGTCCGGGTCATTTTCGGCCAACTGCTCCGCAGCAGCCTGCGCCTTCAGTAAAATCGGGCGGTCCTGAACGATATTGGCCAGCTTCAAATTCAAGGCTCCGCTTTGCCGAGTACCCTCAATATCACCGGGTCCCCGCAAGGCCAGGTCCTTTTCCGCGATCTCAAATCCGTTGTTGGTGGCAGTCATGATACCCAGCCGTTCCCGGGCATCAGCCCCCAACTGGGCACCGGTCATCAACACACAATAACTCTGTTCAGCCCCCCTACCCACTCGTCCTCGCAACTGATGCAATTGTGAGAGACCAAATTTTTCGGCACTTTCAATGACCATAACCGATGCGTTGGGAACGTTGACACCCACCTCAATTACAGTGGTAGATACCATGATTTGCGTATCGCCCTCTACAAATCGACGCATGTTGGTCTCTTTGATATCAGCCGGTTGTTTGCCATGCACCATACTGATCCAGTAGCGAGGCTCGGGGAACCAAGATTTAACCTGCTCATATCCCTTCATCAAATTCTCATAATCGAGTTTGGCACTCTCTTCTATCAGAGGAAAGATGATATAAACCTGTCGGCCTTTGTCGATCTCTGTACGCACGAATTGCATGACTTGTATCCGGCGATTTTCAAAACGATGCACGGTCTTTACGGGCTGCCGGCCAGGAGGCATTTGATCAATGACGGAATAATCTAGATCGCCATAGGCAGTCATTGCAAGTGTACGCGGTATGGGGGTAGCCGTCATCACCAATACATGCGGCGGCTGAACGCCTTTTTTCTGCAATTGAGCCCGCTGAGCCACCCCAAATCGATGCTGCTCATCAATGATGGCCAGTCCCAGTGATTTGAATTGCACAACTTCCTCGATCAAAGCATGAGTGCCAATCAGGATGGAGATCTCACCGGATAGTAAATCCTCCAATATCTTTCTTCTTGCCGCTGCCTTTACACTACCCGTGAGTAGTCCGACGCGTACACCCACTTTTTCCAACAGCGGCTGTATGGTATCAAAATGCTGTCGGGAGAGGATCTCAGTTGGTGCCATCAAGCAAGCCTGGTATCCATTGTCGATTGCCAGCAGCATGATGAGAATCGCTACCATGGTCTTTCCGCTTCCCACATCCCCTTGCAACAACCGATTCATCTGTTTCCCACTTCCCATATCGGCGCGAATCTCCTTGATCACACGTTTTTGTGCATCGGTCAACTCGAAAGGAAGGAACTCATTGTAAAAAGAATTGAAGGCATCCCCCACTCGATCAAAAACAATCCCTTTTGAATAGCGGTGCCGTTGCGAGCGAAGCAGATTCATACGCAGCTGTGCCAAAAAGAGCTCCTCAAATTTGATTCGATACACAGCGGCCTCATATTGGGTTGGATCAGTTGGAAAATGTATCTGCTGAAAAGCCGCCCACCGACCAATCAGTCTTTCTTGTTCGATTAATTGTAAGGGGAGATTCTCCGGCAGATCAGAAGATTTTAATTGAGCAAAGAGTTGACGGGTGAGTTTACCTAATGCCTTTCCACCCAATCCTTTTGCTTTTAATTTTTCAGTAGTAGCATAGATTGGCTCCAAAAAATTCCGAATGACAGGTTGCTCCGGATCGATCCACTCCAATTCGGGGTGAACCATTTGGGGCTTACCATTAAAAAAGCTGACGCGCCCGTATACCAAACAGGGACGTCCGGTTTGCAACATCCTCTGCACCCATCCCAAACCCTGAAACCATGTCAACTCCAGCAAGCCGGTACTGTCACGCAACTGTGCTACCAATCGCTTGGCTGATTTTTGTCCCACCACCTCAAACGACACCAACACACCCGAAACTTGTGCAAATTCGAATTGGGGCGTCAGTTCTCGCACCGCGTGTAGTCGCGTACGGTCGATGTGTCGGTAGGGATAATGTTGCAGCAGATCATAGAACGTGAATAGATTCAACTCTTTTTTGAGCAGGTCAGCGCGCAAGGGACCAACCCCCTTGAGGTATTCGATGGAAGTAGAGAGTATGGAATGGTCGGTTGCTATGAGGGAGGAATTTTTACAAATGTAACATGCTCCATCGCATCCTAGGGCATGGGGGAGCGAACCGACTTTTCCCAAATAGCAGGTTGTTTTCCGCGCAGATGCCTGAACCATCCGCCGAGTTGACAACCATGCATGAATAGAAAATAAAAGGGCGCCATAAACCAACCAATCCGGAGCCGACCCCTTTGCATTAAATAGCCCAAGCCTGCAACAATATAAAACCCTCCTTGCAGCACCGATAACCAATAAGTATAGATGGAATCGGGCGCCACATACAACAAGCCCATATTCGCAAAGAGCAATGCTACTAAACTGACCGGGGCCAGTACCCATCTAAACCATTTCCGATAAAAGAACAACCACCCAACCGCCGGTGAGACAGAAAAAAAACTGCGCATAGCATGTCGACTCAAAAACTGATAGGCACCGGCAGCCAAACGTAGTTTACGCTTGGCTTCTTCCGCCAATGAAGGGGATGGGGCCTCGGTAGATACGGCTTCGGGTGCATATGCTATTCGAAATCCCTTGCGGATCACTTGCCAGGATAATTCCAAGTCATCGAGCAGACAATCCTCCGGCAACGGCTCAAAAATTCCCTTGCGCATGGCAAATAATTCACCTGCCCCTCCGATCAGGCTATGCTGATTTGCATCCAGCTGCTTCAGGGCCGACTCATATCGCCAATAGAGCCGCTCACCGGCAGCACCCGATTCACCAACCTGCACTCGCTTCTCGCCAGAAACCGCCCCAATCTTTTCATCCCGAAAAGGCAAAAGAATATTTCGGATCGCATCCGTATTTAGTTCGGTATTGGCATCGCTGAAAATCACAAGGGGACTACTCACCAGCAACATCGCCCGGTTGATACTGGCTGATTTTCCCATCCGCTGATTCTCTACTATCCATCGAAAATAATTCGGCAGGCTTTGCGGAGGGGGTTGATCGGAGATAACGATCACTTGCAGGCGTACGCCACTTCTATCCAATGCAAGGGTATTCTCCATTTTTGCAGAAAGCCCTTGCTCATCCCAAGCAGGAATCAGCAGGGTTGCTTCGATTTCACTGTGTAGATCATATGCAGGAATTTTATGAACGCGCCCATGAAAACAAAGCAGAAACAGGGGAATCAATACGTAAAACAGGATCAATCCACCCAATGCTACACTGGCCAAACCTAACAGTATGTACTCCCAATCGGTCATGATCAAATAGGCAGACCCAAGTGAAAATTCACTTAACAGATCGAAACGAATTTAATCGAATCGGCGATCGTTTACAGAAATGATTTTGAGAAATACGCTTCTTGCTATCAGCGTTTGGCAATCTTGTTGCCACTTGCGCGCTGCCGGGAGCATTTGAATCGATTGACCAACTTGCTGCGAAGGGAAAGATGCTTGGTACTACGACGATTCATTCTTTTACGCCACATGCGAAAACTGGAGGGGAGCGAATGTTTTCGCATGAAATCGATCACCTCCTTCTCTTTTAATCCAAACTGAATCTCGATGGCCTCAAAGGGAGTCCGATCCTCCCAGGCCATTTCGATGATGCGATCCTTATCTCTTTCCGAAAAATTGGTTTTCTGATTCATTTGATCAAGGTTGAAAACTGCTTCCCGTTATTTATTTCAGTCGAACAACTCGGTGGGCATTTTATCCGGTTTAGCATAGGAAAGTCTGGCCAATCGCTGCGTAGAATGGTACCGATCCAAACCAGAGATAGCCACTGTATTTGCCCGCTCGATTTCAATGCCACCATCACCGGCCAAACAAATCTCGGGCACATACACACCCACCACTTTACCGATCACCAAGATGGTGCCATTTATGTTCAACTTATGACTCTCTGCATATTCCAGGGCATATTTGATTTTACTTTCCTGCACAAAAGGCGCTTTACAGCCGGGAGTGAATTCAGGTGTAAGTCCTACCGCCTCAAATTCAGAAACCTCCCTTGGATAACGGGCAGCCGTTTGATGGGCTTTCGAGAAAAAATCCTGATGTATATGATTGATGGTGTACTGACCTACTGCCAAAATGTTTTCGAATGTATGCCGCTCGGTACTGTCGGGGCGATTGACAAAGCCCACAAGTGCCGGATTGGACCCAAGATGGATCACCGAACTGAAAATCGAAAGGTTGGTTTTCCCTTCGGGATCAATTGTACCAATCAGTGAGGCGCTTTTGAATCCGGTCAACGAATTCATGAATGCGGCTCGTCTTCTTGTTTCCATCTCGAGGATTTCCCTCTCGGACAAATACAGCGTATTCATGGGAATGATTTGCTTCTACGTTCTACAAACTGCTGAAGCATTTGTTTGGTCAGCGAGCGCGACTACTTTCCAATACAGAACTTACTGAAGATATAATCCAACTGATCTTCATTGGTGATCTCTCCGGTGATCTCGCCCAGGTATTGCAGACCCCGACGAATGTCGAGTGCCAGCAGGTCACCGGGAATATTGGTATCCAAACCGGTTTGTATGTCATGCAGGGATGCTGAAAGACGTTGCAACGATTCAACGTGTCGGGCGTTGGTCACCAATGTGGTATCAGGCAGTGTAGTGCCACCCACTACTTTTTCAAACAATTCCTTTCGCAACTGATCCAACCCGGCTCGGTGCAGGGCCGATATGGAGATCACCTCGGGGATGGGCTGTTGGTTGGTGAGATCAGTTTTATTTGCTACCAGTAAAAAGTTCAAGCCGGCTTTCTCTGCCTGGGTTTTCCACTCAAGCGCCTCTGGTAAGTCAGCCCCTGCATCGAATAAATAAATGACCCAGTCGGCACTGCGGATCTTTTCCTGACTGCGGGCAATACCTGCTGCCTCGATGGCGTCGGCTGCTTGCTCGCGAATGCCGGCGGTATCGATGAAACGAAACAATACACCATCGATCTGTATACACTCCTCG
>CAYYXC010000042.1:0-1281 GCA_964475505.1 uncultured Chitinophaga sp. | reverse complement strand
GTATCGCGTGTGGTGCCGGGAATATCGCTCACAATGGCCCGGTTCTCATTGAGTAAGGCATTCAGCAAAGTAGACTTACCGGCATTGGGCTTGCCTACAATTGCCACCGTTACCCCTTGTTTGATGGCATTACCCAGTCGAAACGAAAGCAGGAGTTCATTGGTAGAGGCGGTCAGCTTTTCGATGAGTGAACGTAACTGAGTGCGATCCGCAAACGTGACATCCTCTTGTGAAAAATCCAATTCCAGTTCGATCAATGCCGAGAACTGTATGAGTTGCTCCCGCAGCGCTTTCAGATCTGAGGAAAATCCACCGCGCAGCGCGTGCAGGGCCGTGCGTTGAGCCGCCTGTGTTTGGGATGCGATCAGATCCGCCACCGCTTCTGCCTGTGCCAAATCCATTTTTCCATTTAGAAAAGCACGTTGCGTGAATTCACCGGGCTGTGCCAATCGCGCACCCAGATCCATACAGGCGGAGAGTACAGATTGCAAAATGTAGGCCGATCCGTGGCAAGAGATCTCAACCACATCCTCACCCGTATAGGAGCGAGGCGACCGATACAAAGACACTACTGCTTCATCAAGTGCCTTTCCCTGATGGGCGAGCATTCCTACATGAAGCGAATGCGAGGGTTGTACTTGAAGATCTTTTGACTGGAAAAGGGCATTGGTGATGATCCAGGCTTTTTCGCCACTTAATCGGATGACCCCTATGGCACCTGCACCGGGTGGGGTGGCCAAGGCGACTATGGTATCCTTCCAAGAGGCATTTTGCATGGGAGCAAAAGTACCCAATAAAAAATCCCCTCCGAAGAGGGGATTTCAAGTACTTGAGGCAGCGCAATTATTCTTGCTCTACGCGGAAGGTGATTGGCTGCTTACGATAAGCTTTTACCTGGCGCTGGTTTTGGATGGCGGGGTTCCACTTGGGACCTTTTTTGATCACACGGATCGCCGCTTCCTCCATGCCGTAGCCGTGATTGGTAAGGGCGCGCACATCACTGATGTTGCCTTCCTTGTCTACCACGAATTGCACGTAGGTGGTGTAGGTTCCGGGCGGAGCGCCTTCGTCAGCTGGATTAAAATTGGAGAGGTTACGCTCCAGGTACTGACGCCATTTGGCTTCACCACCGGGGAAAGAAGCCTCGATCTCTACTTTTTCAAAGATCTGGTTCTCGTCCACTTTCTCTTCAACGATTTGGGTACCGCCATCCACCACGGGCTGAACGATTCCTTCATCCTTGATACCCTCTTGGTTGATCACGTCGATCTTAGCCTCTTT
>CAYYXC010000041.1:0-11065 GCA_964475505.1 uncultured Chitinophaga sp. | reverse complement strand
CTGGAGGGCGTGATTCGTCCCACCATGGGCACAGTCATGCCTAAATTGAATGGAGGAACAGGTTTGATTCTGGACGTTGGACTCAATGCAGATTGCAAGCCGGAGCACTTGAATCAATTTGCGGTGATGGGGTCGGTATATGCCCGTCACATGCTGGGCATAGAGAATCCAAAAGTTGGACTGCTCAACGTAGGTGAGGAAGAAGGAAAAGGCAATATCCTGGCGCAAGCGACCTATCCTTTACTCCGCAGCAACGCATCCATTCAATTCGTAGGAAACGTTGAGGGCCGCGACCTGATGAGCGATAAAGCCGATGTAATGGTTTGCGAGGGCTTTACCGGTAACGTTGTGCTGAAAATGGCCGAGTCGTTGTACGATATGGCAAAGCATACCGGCATCGAGAATGCTTTTCTCAATCGATTCAATTTCGAAAATTATGGCGGAACCCCGGTGTTGGGTGTTCGCAAGCCGGTCATCGTTGGGCACGGCATATCGGGCGAATTGGCTTTCTGCAACATGATCCGATTGGCAGAACAAATGCTTCAAACAGATATCCTGCAGAAAATGGCAACCGAATTGGCCAAAGCAAATGATGAGGGCGCTGCTTCCACGTAATTGATACCGCGACTGATTCTGTATTCAGGTCGGATAATCCCACTCCCTTCCCTTTCCAAACAATGTTAGCGTTGATTTGCATTCTCTTGCCTTGACAGGATTATTGCCCGGAGGAGAATGAAAATGAAAAACCCCTCATTCGAGGGGTTTAATTGTTTGTGATCCCGCTGGGACTCGAACCCAGGGCCCATACATTAAAAGTGTATTGCTCTACCAACTGAGCTACGAGATCGACCGTTTTCCTTAGGGAGTGCAAAAATAATATCCCTCACTGTATATCCCAAAAGTTTTTGCCCCCGAGTTAGTAGAAAAACCATCTTCAGCCATGCATAAATTGAGGTAGGTTTGTAAAAAAGGGAATCATGGCCATTTGGAAAGACAAAGTGATCGTCATTACAGGCGGAACAGACGGCATTGGCAAGGCCTTGGTGGAGGAGTTTCTGCAACTGGGCGCACGCGTGGCCACCTGCGGCCGTAACGCCGATAAATTATATCAATTACAACACCAATATCCCGGCGCACAGCTGGTCACACAGGTGGCAGATGTCAGCAAGGAAAATGATTGTCGGCTTTTTATTCAACGGGTAATGGAGTCTTTCGGTCGAATCGACGTACTGATAAATAACGCCGGCATATCCATGCGGGCCCTGTTCAAGGAGACCAGCCTGGATGTGATCCGACAGGTAATGGATATCAATTTCTATGGAAGCGTGTATTGCACACGATTTGCAATGGATGCCTTGATCGCTTCCAAAGGAATGGTGGTCGGGATTTCCTCCATTGCAGGCTATCGGGGATTACCCGGCCGAAGTGGTTATTCTGCCAGCAAGTTTGCGTTGCAAGGTTGGCTAGAGGCCCTGCGTACCGAGTTGATCGATGATGGTGTGCATGTTATGTGGGTATGCCCGGGATTCACCACTTCCAACATCCGACAAGTAGCGTTGAATAAAGCAGGGCAGCAACAAGGTGAAACACCGATGGACGAATCCAAAATGATGCCTGCTGACGTATGTGCCCGACACATCCTGACAGCAATGGAGCAGAAAAAACGAACCCTCGTGCTTACATTTACAGGCAAACGAACGGTTTTTCTCAACAAGTTTTTTCCTCGATGGGCCGACCGCCTCGTGCACGGCTTCTTTTTCAAAGAGGGAAAATTGGTTAAGTAATCCGCTCCCCATATGCGTCCCCCGCTCATCACACTCAGTTCAGACATTGGCCAACCCGATTTTTTGGTTGGTGCTATCAAAGCGGTCTTGTGGAGGATCAATCCTGATTCGCAGTTGGTCGACATCACACATCAGATCCCTCCTTTCAACTTCACACAGGCCGCTTATGTCTGCGGCACGGCTACCCGTCAATTTCCCGAGCACAGTTATCACATGCTGATGGTAAGCCTGTACGAACAAAAATCTTCCCAAATCCTATTGGCCTACCACCAACAGCAATACTATTTGAGCGCAGACAATGGGTTACTCACCATGATGCTGGGTGAAAGACCGGAGATCGTGATGGGTATACCATTCCCGGAGGGACGAACGCCCAACACCTTGGAAATAGCGGCCCTCATGGGCAATACCATACAACAATTGGTTGATGGGAAATCGATCCTTTCCATTGGCATACCCGATGTGCCATACATTGAAAGACATCCGTTGCGCCCAAGCATCCATGCCGATTACATCGACGCGCAGATCATTTTCATCGACAGTTTTGAAAATATTGTAGTAAACATTCGAAAGGAACTTTTTGAGGAACAAAGAAAGGGAAGACCGTTCCGGATAAACTTCCGTCGCGACGAAACCATCGATCGGATCAGCGAAAGTTACGCCGACGTGGGGCCTACCGGAAAAGTAGCGCTATTTAACAGCGCCGGCTACCTCGAAATCGCCTTAAACAAAGCGAATGCGGCCGGATTATTCGGGCTCAAGGGTTATGTAGAAAACAGCCAACAAAGTCAGCTGGCCTACCAAACCGTACGGATCGTTTTTGGCTGATGAATCCATCCATTTTTAACAGCTGACTTATCCCCCAACCCCGCTATTTTTGTAGGCCTGCACAGACAGGCGTAAAACAACTGATTTAGACTGCCGCCAGCGCGGAACAATCGTAACACAGACTACTTATGACTTTCAAAAAAGCGAACAACCTCACCGGATGGATCGTATTCTCGATCGCCTTAGTAACCTATTACCTCACGCGGGAAGCCAGAGGAAGTTTATGGGACTGCGGCGAATTTGTATCCTGCGCAGCAAAACTGGAACTGCCCCACCCTCCGGGTGCACCCCTATTCACGTTGTTGGGGCGTTTTTTCATTATTCTTTTTGGCGATCGTCCCGATACCATTGCCAGTGCCGTAAACTTCATGAGTGCTCTGGCCAGTGCTGCCACCATCCTGTTCTTGTTCTGGACCATCACTCATTTTGCCAGAAAACTGCTACGCCAGAATAATCAAGAGATTGAGAAGAACAATTGGTTGACTGTTCTGGGCGCCGGAGTAGTTGGTGCCTTGGCTTATACTTTCAGCGACTCATTCTGGTACAGTGCCGTAGAAGGAGAAGTTTATGCCCTCTCCTCTTTCTTCACTGCCCTGGTATTCTGGGCTATCCTTAAATGGGATCAAGCAGATGAACGCGCCGGAAATGATCCGCAAGCACGTGCTCAAAGCGATCGATGGATCGTGCTGTTGTTCTTTATGATGGGGCTTTCCATTGGCGTTCACCTCTTGAACCTTCTTACGATACCAGCGATCGTGATGGTGTATTATTATCGTCGCTTCCCCTTCACTACCAAAGGAGCGATCTATGCATTTTTGATCGGCTGTGCCATCACGGGAATTGTACAGGTAGGTGTGATCCAATATTCAATGAAGGCGGCCGGATTATTCGATGTGTTTTTCGTGAATAGCTTGGGGCTTCCATTCTTCAGTGGATTCGCAGTTTACTTTATAGTGTTGTTCGGATTGATCATCTGGGCCTTGGGCTTCCAATCCGGATCCTTCAACCGAAACAAAATGATCGGCTGGTTCCTTGGATTTTTATTCCTGACCTTGCTTCCTTTGATCGTTGTACCCGGAGAGGGATGGAAATTCCTCCCCTTGGTTGCTGTATTGGGATTGGCCATTTTCATTGGCATGAGGATTCGATCCAGCGCATTACCTGCCCTGCGCCTGGGGCTCTGGTGCTTCGCATTCATGATGCTGGGATACTTCATGTATTTCACCACACTGATCCGATCCAGTGCCAATCCACCTATCGACATGAACAATGTCGACAACCCCATCAGCCTGGTTGAGTACCTGAGCCGGGAGCAATACGGAAGTGCTCCGCTGATCTATGGTCCGCATTTTGCCGTCACCCAAGAAGACGTTGATGAGACTGACCCATATATCAAAAATCCGATGCGGTACACCCGTCAGGGAGATAAATACGTTGCTAACGATGGTGGCGTGGAATATAATTTCAAGCCCGAAGCGAAAATGCTTTTCCCCCGCGTGTGGGACAGCAATAACGACCAAGGACATGCCGATTTTTATGCCAGCTGGTTAGGGCTGGGACAAGATCCGCAATCACAGAAATACGAGGCGCCAAGCTTTGGAGATAACATCAATTGGTTCTTCAGCTACCAGATGAGTTTCATGTATTGGCGCTATTTCCTTTGGAATTTCAGCGGCAAACAAAATGATGTGCAAGGGTTGGGCAATTTCCGCGACGGAAACTGGATCACCGGGTTTTCATTTGTTGACGACAAACGACTCGGCGATCAAACCAAACTTCCACAAAGCCTTCAACAGAATCAAGCCAACAACAAATTATACTTATTGCCATTTGTATTGGGGATACTGGGATTCATTTATCAATATCTCCACAATAAAAAAGACTGGATCGTCAGTTTCTTGTTGTTCTTCTTCACGGGCATTGCCATTGTGTTGTACCTAAACCAGCCGGGTAATCAACCCCGCGAGCGCGATTACGCCTATGTGGGATCCTTCTACGCCTTTGCAATATGGATCGGCTTGTCGATCGTTGCCTTGGTACAAACCGCCCGTAGCCAACAATGGCAAAAATCATTGAAACCGGTGTTGGTCAATGGTGCCTTTGCCAGCTTCCTTGTGATTTTCATGAGTTGCTTCCCTGGTCCGGGTGCTTCCGCTATTCTGACGGGTGCTATTGCGGCCGGATTATTTGTAGGTGTAACTGCTTTAGGCGTTTTGATCACGCGCTTGGTTTCAGCCAATGGAACCAAAATGGTTCCCGCTGCAGCCGCTGCCACCGTACTTGGATTGGGAGTACCTGCTTTGATGGCACAACAAGAGTGGGATGATCATGACCGCAGCCAAAAAACAACTGCTCCCGATCTCGGTAGAGATTATTTAGAGAGCTGCCCTCCTAATACCATCCTTTTCACCTTCGGTGACAACGACACATACTCGCTTTGGTATGCACAGGAGGTTGAAGGGGTTCGCCCGGATGTGCGAGTGGTTAACACGAGTTTGCTTCAAAGCGATTACTACATCAACCAGCTTCGTTACAAGGCAAATGAGTCTGACTCTGTAGACGTCATCTACCGCCCCGACCAATTAGCCGGATTGAATCTATACATGATTGACTATGTTCCTCGTCCCGAGATCTCTGCTTCACAGTATTACTACTTGGAGGACATTCTTCGCTTATATGTAGCAACCGATGACCCGGCCAAGATGGATAACTCTCGTGGTAATCCGCAGCCGGTATTGCCCACGCGAAATCTTTCTATTCCTGTGGACAAAGAACTGGTTCGCAAATCGGGTTGGATCAATCCGGATGATAGCATCGTGAGTGAGCTGAAATTCACGATACCGGGCGAGCGCGTAGCATTGACCCGAAGCGATCTTACGATCCTCAGTGTAGTAGCCACTACCAAATGGAAACGTCCGATTTGTTTCACATCCCCCTACGGAAAATTCGGATGGGGCCCCTATTTCAGAAAAAATGGATTGGTTTATCAATTAACACCTGTTGAGAATCGTTTCAACTACGGTGCCTGGGAGCTGGAAAACAGCATGCGGGCAGGCCGTATTTGGGGCAGCGGTGTAGGAAATATGAATTTACCCCTTACCTATGAGATGCTGACCAACCGTTTCAGACTGGCCGGTGCTGACAAACCAAATGTATACTACGACGAAGAAAACCGTCGTCATCTCCTGCACATGCGTGGCATCTATGCAGAAGCTGCTGGTAATTTAGCAGATGCCGGCAAGTTGGAAGAAGCAGGCAAATTGCTTGACATGATCGATAAAGGCATGAAGGAATCAAATATGCCTTATGCGATGACCAGCCGCGACAACCAACACAATCAAACCGGTCTGCTGATGCTGGAAGCCGCATACAAGGCCCAGAAAACTGCACTCGCCGATAAAATTGGAAAAGCACTTCGAGCTGACCTGGAACAGCAGAAAGCATACAACAGCTACAATCAAAGTTTCACCGGGGCAAGCCTGGAGTTCGACCGAGATGCCATTGTTGCTGATGTGATGCTGATGTCCTTGAACAACATCGAAGCAAAATACAAAGCTCCCAAAACGCCTCCTCCGGCACCTGCAAGTGGTAGCTCCTCTAACTGATGAAAAATCCCGGGAATCTCCCGGGATTTTTTTTTAATTCACTGGATCCACATCGACCACCACATCCAATCCTTTTAACTGCGGATCTTTTCTGATCTGTTCAATGGCTAAGAGGATTTGATGCTTAGCCATTTTCCATCCGGAGGATGCTCTGGGAAGACGAAGCCAAACTTCCATTCGGTACTGATCGCGGATACGAGCGATCATAGGTTCGGCTGGCCCTAGTAAAAACGGTTTCCATTTAACCCCCATCTGTTTGATCCATTCATTCGCACCCTGATCCGCCTTGTGGGCTTGTTTATGTCTAAACAACACTCGAATCATCCGGAAATAAGGGGGATATCCAAAGTCGGCGCGCTTTTTCTGCTCGGAATGATAAAAACCCAGATAATCATGTTTCTCCACGAATTGCAAAATGGGATGGGTTGGATCGGATGTCTGAACGATGACCTCCCCACCTGCCTCTTTTCTTCCGGCTCTTCCACTTACCTGAGCCATGAGTTGAAAAGCGCGTTCATTGGCTCGAAAGTCAGCAAAATGTAACATGCCATCCGCATCCAGTATCCCAACCAGATCGACTCGATCAAAATCTAATCCCTTTACCACCATTTGTGTACCTACCAGTACATCAACCTCTCCAGATTCAAACTTTCGGATCAATTGATCATGCGCTTCTTTCCCGCGAACCGTATCTACGTCCATTCTCGCTACGCGTGTATTAGGAAAATGTTGCCGAATCTGTTCCTCCACGCGCTCGGTGCCAAAGTTTCGCTGACCGAAACGATGATTACCGCAGCTGTGACAACGCATCACCACCGGATAGGAAGTACCGCAGTAATGACAACGGAGCTGGTTGCTTTTTTTATGAAAGGTCAGTGCTACATCACAGTGCTGGCAGCGCGGAATCCATCCGCAAATAGTACAAATCTGAAAAGGCGAATATCCCCTTCTGTTCTGAAATAGGATGACTTGTCTCTTTCTATTGAGTACCTCGGTCATTTTTTTTAACAGCAAAGGCGATAGCGAAACACGGGTTCGATCCTCTTTTATAATGGCTCGCATATCAACAAAACGAAGCGTTGGCAAAACCCCCGCACCGAACCGATCCAGCAGTTCCACATAACCATATTTACCTTGCTGGGCCAAATAGAAAGATTCCAATGAAGGCGTGGCACTTCCGAGTAAAACTTTTGCGCCGAATTGGGTGGCTAGATAAATGGCAGCATCTCGTGCGTGATACCGGGGTGCCGGATCTTGCTGCTTAAAAGAAGCATCGTGCTCTTCGTCGCAGAGGATCAGGCCCAGATTGTTAAATGGCAGATATAGAGCCGAGCGGGCACCCAACATCACACGTATTTTTCCTGCTAAAACATCTTTCCAAATCTCTACCCGCTCGTTATCCGAGAAACGAGAATGATAAACGCCTACTGCACCGCCAAAATGTTTTTGCAATCTCCGGATAATCTGGCTGGTGAGCGCGATCTCCGGAAGCAGGTATAATACTTGCTTGCCAGATTGAATGGCATCAGCGATCAGTTTAATGTAAATATGCGTCTTGCCACTTCCTGTTACGCCTCGAATCAGACAAACATCTTTTTTCTTCCAATGGGACTGAATAGAATCGATGGCAGCTTGTTGTGAATCACTCAATGAAAAATCCATATCCATCCGCTCCTGGTCACGGATGATACGATCTACTTTTCGTCGCACCGCATGCAAAATCCCTTTCTCGATCAAGGCAAGAAGAACAGCACTACTTGAACCGGCTTTCTTTAATAACCGGGAGCGTTCTATGGGTTGATCATCCGATGAGAGATCCAAATAGGTTAAAAGCAGTTCATATTGTTTGATGGCTTTCCACCGGCCATTCAGTAATTCTTGCAAGGCCTCCTTAGATTTAAATCGTGCATCCAGTTCGATATAAGTCTCCACCCTGCTGCTGTATTTTTCTGAGAGTGAGTCAGTCAACTCTGCTATTCCCAATTTTGTCAACTGCTCAATGACATTAAAATATTTGCGATGCTGAATCAACTTTTGTACCTCGGAGATACGGAGTTGCTTTTTGATCTCCAGTGCCTCCGCCAACAAATACGCATCGTCTTCCAGCGAAGAGAGTTCTACTCCATGATCATCAATAAAACGCAACCATGTTTCACTGGATAACTTGAAATAAGTGGGCAGTGCAGCTGCCATCACTTCTCCCTGGGTGCACAGGTAGTACGTCGCAATCCAAGACCAAAAATTCAGTTGGACGGGCGTGACGATAACATCCGCATCCAGTACTTGCAAAATCGGCTTGGGTGTAAATCCTGCTGGTTTATCGGAATGCAATCGCTTGATGATTCCCGCATAACGCCTGCGCGTACCCAAATTAACCTCCACTCTTTTGCCTACCCCCACTTGATCTTTAAGCGAGTTTGGCACCGACCAGGTAAAATTGGTGGGTACGGCAATCGGAACGATCACCTCTGCATAAAGAGGCAACTCCGATTCGGTACTAAGCAAATTGGGCTCGCTGGTGCTTGGCATGTAGCACAAATCTAATCATCGTTCGCAAGGATTGAGACTAGGGACGTACCCAGGGAACCTTACGCTTGAGCAGTTCCGACTCCATTAATTGAAATACCCGTTGCTTTAAAGTATCCATATCGTCGAGGGTGAGTCCCTCAACCGACACCTCCTCCAAGTAAAGGGCTCTGCTTGAACCCGGATTCATGGAAAAAACAGAGTCATAGTGCATGCGGTCGTATGCATCTAAAAACAAAAGGGGCTTGATGGGGGTTTGTGTTTCAATGGCCAATCGGAATGCTCCATTATAAAACGTGGAAAGGGCCGTTTTACCCATGTTGAACGTCCCTTCAGGATAGATCAAAACGGATATACCCCGACGAAGAAAGTCGCGCAAGTCCTCCAGGCTTTTGGCTCGGCTATCGGGGTCTTTTCGGTTGACACAAATGACAACCAGCTGATAAACGTATCCGAAGATGGGATAACGTCCGTATTCCGCCGCACCCAATGCTCGGAATGGCTGTCGAACACTGGTGATGATCAGGGCCGCATCGATATAAGAAATGTGATTCCCGACAAAGATGTAAGACTTATTCGGATCGGGTCGGCACTCCGGACCCACCCGATGGGAGATGCCGACGAGAAACAACCAACAATCGCCCCAAAAACGGCATAGCCGCATGATGGTATTGCCCCCTTTCAATTTTCCGCCAAAGGCCGAGAGAATAAAAAGTGGGAACAGCAAAAACAGCAGTGCCAAGAAAACGACAAAGGCATAAATGCTGAAAAAGAAACGAAAAACCGTTCGAAGCAAGTTCACGGATACAAATTTGAGGGTTAGGGGGCAGAGTTTGCGTTTAGACCGAAGAATAATTCTCAACACGACACTCGCCAAACTCGTCTTAATTTCGCAGCCATGCTGGACACCTCCACTAAATCGGTTGCCTTCCACACCTTGGGGTGTAAACTGAATTTTTCTGAGACCTCCACCCTTTCGCGTCAATTGGAAGTTGAGGGGTTTGAGAAAAAAGAATTTGAGGATGTGGCCGATGTATACGTGATCAATACCTGCTCTGTAACGGAGAATGCCGACAAAGAGTGTCGTCAGTTGGTCCGGAGGATTCAGCGTCGTTCGCCGGAAAGTCTGGTGGTGATTACCGGTTGCTATGCACAATTGAAGCCCAAGGAAATCGCGGAGATACCGGGAGTTGACCTGGTGCTGGGTGCAGCCGAAAAATTCAATCTGGCCGGACACCTCCGGGAGTTAACAAAAGGAGATGCTGCTAAAATTTCCAGTTGTGACATTGAGGAGGTTGATCGCTTCCATGCCTCTTGGTCAATGAACGATCGAACGCGTACCTTCTTGAAGGTGCAAGATGGCTGCGACTATAATTGCTCGTTTTGTACCATCCCGATGGCCCGTGGAAGAAGCAGAAGCGACCTGATCGCAAACGTCGTGGAGAACGCCAAAGAGTTGGGCCGAAGTGGGGTGAAAGAGATTGTGCTCACTGGAGTGAATTTGGGAGATTTTGGAATATCGGGGGTTGATGCGCATGGGAAACCCGTTCGAAAGGAGAGTTTTTTTCAGTTGGTGCAAGCATTAGATGCAACACCGGGTATTGAGCGTTTTCGGATCTCATCGATTGAACCCAATCTGCTGACCAATGAGATCATCGATTGGGTTGCCGAGAGCAGCACCTTCATGCCGCATTTTCACATTCCTCTTCAGAGTGGAAGTGACCGGGTATTGGGATTGATGCGCCGTCGTTACCGTCGGGATCTGTATGCGGAGCGCGTAGATCGAATCAAAACGCGCATGCCGCATGCCTGTATTGGGGTGGATGTGATCGTTGGTTCGCCCGGAGAAACCGATGCTGATTTTAAAGACACGATCGATTTTTTAACCGAACTGAATATATCATATCTGCACGTGTTCACTTACAGTGAACGCGCCCATACCCATGCGCTTTCAATCAAACCGGTGGTGCCGATTCCGATTCGACAGGAACGAAATAAGATCCTTCGGCAGTTATCCTACCAAAAAATGCAACACTTCTCCAAAAAATTTGAAGGTACTGTTCGCCCCGTACTATTTGAAAAAACTGAAAAAGGCAACATGATGGAGGGCTACACGGATAACTATATTCGAGTCACCACCCCCTACCGCCCCGAATGGGTAAACCAACTGATCGACTGGAAACTCTAAACTGGGAACTCTTCACTGGAAACTCTTAACTGGAAACTGGGAACCAACTTCCCAAACTATTCAAACTGCTCAAACTTTTCAAACTGCCTCAACACGAAGTGTTGAGGCCTGTGGAACGTACTGGACTCGAACCA
>CAYYXC010000040.1:0-11793 GCA_964475505.1 uncultured Chitinophaga sp. | reverse complement strand
AAAATGTGATTTCTAACGCTTCAAGAGCAGCAGCTCCTCTGGCAGCCTGGTGTGTTGCTAATGTAAAATACTCAGAAGTTTTACTTAAAATTGAGCCCCTTACCTCCGAGTTAGACAGCCTACTTGATAAGCTTAGATAGTCGCAGCAAAGAGTAGAGGAATGCTAAGTGTAGCTATAGTAACTTAGTGAATAAACTGAAAAACTCACCAACGATTTCCAGAAGAAACTTATTCTGGAGATGCGCGGCCGGATACAAGAGAAAGATGAGTCTGTTCCGGTAGTGGACAATGGGTATACCTATTACACCAAAACACAAGAAGGCAAAGAGTATTACAAATACTACAGAAAAGCCCTGACGGCAAATGCTACTGAAGAATTGCTGTTAGATGTGGATCAGATGGCGGAAGGAAAGGGTTATTACGCTGTCAGTGGAATGGCTGTTAGTCCGGACAATCAATGGCTCGCATACGGCGTAGATGAAGTATCCCGTCGTCAGTATACGATCTATTTCAAGAATTTGAAAACAGGTTCTGTACTCTCAGAAACCATCCCCGGTACCGGTGGAGATCCGGTATGGTCGGCCGATAGCAAATACGTTTTCTACACCTCTAACCACCCCGTAACCTTATTATCGGAAAAGATCCGCAGGCATCAATTGAATACGCCTGCTGCATCCGATATTACCGTATACACCGAAAAGGATCCATCCAATTACATAGGCGTATACAAGACCCGTTCCTCCAAATTCCTGGTTATTGTTTCCAATGCAACTTTGTCCAGCGAACTACGCATACTACCTGCCGATAATCCCACCGGTGAATTCAAGGTCTTTCAACCCCGCATGAAGGATGTTCTTTACAGCATCGAACATTGGGAAGGTGAATTTTTGATCCGTACCAATTGGGAGGCAAAAAATTTCCGACTGATGAGTTGTCCGTTGGATAAAACCAACCGAGAAAATTGGGTTGAACGCATATCGAATCGCGCTGATGTGTTGTTTGAGGGCGTAGATGCCTTCCGTGATTTCTGGGTAATCACCGAGCGAAAAGAAGGGCTACTGCAACTTCGTATCAGGGTGCTGACTTCTCAAAAGGAGCATTATCTAGATTTTGGAGAACCCGCCTATATGGCGTATAGTGGCGAGAATCCGGAATACAATACCAGTACCTTCCGTTATCAGTATACCTCTCTCTCAACTCCTAACTCTACGTATGATTATGTTGTTTCTACACGTAAAAAAGAACTACGTAAGGAACAAGCGGTATTGGGAGGATTTGATCGCAAAAACTATGTAACCGAGCGACGCTTTGTCACCGCCAGGGATGGTGCCAGAATTCCGTTGTCTATCGTTTATAAAAAAGGTACAAAATTGAATGGCAACGCACCTTGCTTGTTGTACGGATACGGATCTTATGGTGCCAGCATGAATGCCAGTTTTTCCTCCAATCGATTGAGTTTGCTTGATCGCGGCTTTGTATATGCCATCGCGCACATTCGTGGCGGAGAGGAGATGGGTCGAACCTGGTACGAGGATGGGAAGCTGCTAAAAAAGAAGAATACATTCTATGATTTTATTGACTGTGGTAAGTATCTGATCAGCGAGAAGTTTACTGGTCAAGGACATCTTTATGCCATGGGTGGAAGTGCTGGTGGCTTACTGATGGGGGCTATTATAAACCTCGAGCCCAGTCTCTGGAACGGGGTTGTGGCACAGGTTCCTTTTGTTGATGTGATCACCACCATGTCTGATCCTACCATTCCTTTAACTACCAATGAGTACGATGAATGGGGCAATCCGGCCAATAAAGATGCCTATTTCTACATGAAGTCATATTCACCTTATGACAATGTAGAGGCAAAGGATTATCCGCATTTGCTGGTCACCACTGGTCTGCATGACAGCCAAGTTCAATATTTTGAGCCCGCCAAATGGGTGGCCAAGCTTCGGGATAAAAAAACTGACAAGAATCTTCTTCTTTTAAAAACGAACATGGAGGCGGGTCATGGTGGCTCTTCCGGTCGTTTTGATTATTTGAAAGACGTAGCCCTGAATTATGCTTTTCTTCTTTCCCTTGAAGGCATAACCAAATAATTCTCAGGAAAAAGCGATATTTAAACGGAGAATCCCCTTCGTGTATCGCTTTTTTCTTTTTATCCTGTTATCTGTTGTTCTGACTACGGTCGGTATCGCCCAGACACCCCGCTCCAATTTGCGTGTTCGGTATATTTCCACCCGTATAGATACGGTGCTGGTTGACACCCTTAGTTTGATCCCCAATAGTTGGCAATTGGAAGGGGTTTCAAATATTCAATATAGGATAGAGCCCGTATCTGCCAGACTCGTATGGATCAATCAACCTAAGGCAGACAGTATACTCATTCAATACCGGGTATTTCCTTTTTCAGCAAATAATGCCCAGTACAGAAACCGATACGATAGCGTTCAAAATCGTTTTTATGTGATGCCCTTCACGGGAAATGCACCGGGCATTTCGGGAAGCGGCCCGGGCGGATTCTCCTTCGGTAACATTCGGGCCGATGGCAGCGTTGGAAGACAAATCGGCTTTGGAAATGCACAGGATGCGGTTGTCAATAGTACACTGAATTTGCAATTGTCCGGGATGCTGGGCGATAGCATACAATTGGAGGCCGCTATTTCGGATAATAATTTGCCCATTCAGGCCGATGGAAGTACCCAGCAATTGAATGAATTCGATCAGGTATTTATTCGTTTTCAAAAAGGGCCCTGGCAGTTGCAATTGGGTGATATTGATATTCGGGAGGACCGATCGCATTACTTGCGGTTTTATAAACGCATGCAGGGGATTTCCCATCAAACGAATTATTCCGTTGGAAAGAAGACAACCGGTTCTACCTTGGTTAGCGCTTCCATTGCAAAAGGAAAATTCGCACGGCAAGAGGTGGTGCCCCTCGAAGGGAATCAAGGGCCTTATCGCCTTCGGGGACAAAACGGGGAATTCTTTTTTGTGGTGCTGGCCAATACAGAAAGGGTTTATTACGACGGACAATTGCTTCAACGGGGAGAGGATCAGGACTATGTAATTAATTACAACACGGCCGAGATCACTTTCACGCCAAAACGGATGATCACCAAGGATAGCCGTATCCAGGTTGATTTTGAATATGCGGAGCGCAATTACCTGAACACGAATTTGTTTTTACATCAGGAAATAACCGGCGGGAAAAAATGGAAATTTTATTTCGGGGCATTTAACAATGCCGACAATCGAAACAGTCCGATTAATCAGCAATTGGATGTTAAACAAAAGCAACTCCTGGCAGATATAGGGGACAGTGTTCAACTGGCGTTTTATCCTACCGCACTGGCTGATAGTTTCTCATCGGATAAAATTCTTTACGAGAAAGTATTTACCGGGTCCGATTCATTTTATCGGTATTCGACCAACCCTGCCACTGCCAGATTTCGATTGGCCTTTACTGATTTAGGTCAGGGCAATGGCAACTATGTGCCTGATTTCAATGGCGCCAATGGAAAAGTATATAGGTATTTACCACCCATAGGAGGAGTAAAGCAGGGGCGTTATGAGCCCATTCAATTATTGATCGCCCCCCGGCGTCAACAGGTGATGAATGCGGGCGTATCCTATACACTCGGTGATAAAACCACGCTGCTGGCTGAATTGGGAACGAGCAACAATGATGTGAATACATTTTCCGCTCGTGAGGGAAAAGATGACAGGGGATGGGCCGGAAAGCTAAAACTCACCGACATCCGGGATCTATCCGGTAAAAAGAAACTCCGCTCAGAGACACAATTGGAAGGAGAGTGGGTCGACGCAACCTTCAGGCCATTGGAAAGACTTCGAAGCATTGAGTTTACGCGTGACTGGGGACTAGATGCGCTTCCTCCAAACTTATTTGTCAAAGAACAAATTTTACAAGCGGCTTGGTCTGTTTATGACACGGCTCAACAAGCAGTCCGCCTACGAGCGGTACACTATAAACGAGGAGCTGATTACAACGGATTACAAACGCAAATCGGTCATCAACACAATTGGAGGGGTTGGAGATTGGATAATCAACTTATTCGAACACAATTTTCAAAATCTGACTTAAAAGGGGATTTTATTCGTCCGCGCCTGGATGTTTCCAAACAGATGCCACGGGTATGGGATACCCGATGGGGACTGAACTATCAACTGGAGAAAAATCAACTGACCGATCGGGCTGCCGACACCATTCAATTCAATTCATTCTTTTTTGATGTAATGACAGCTTATTGGCGTTCTCCGGATCAATGGAAGAATAGGTGGAATCTTCAGTTTTTTACACGGGCAGACCGGGGAGCGATCGGAAAGCAATGGAAAATGGCCGATAGAAGTTTAAACGGGAACCTGCAATTCGCATTGGAACGCAGCACCAACAGACAATTATATGGAAACCTTACGTATCGGAGACTGATGATCATTGATCGTCATGTATCAAGACAAAATGATGAGTCAACCTTTCTGGGCCGTTTGGAATACGTGTTCAAAGAGTGGAAAGGATTGATACAGGGGAATGCTTTGTATGAGGCAGGTACGGGACAAGAACAGCGTAGAGATTTCTCCTATTTTGAGGTGCCGGCCGGACAAGGTGAATTTGCATGGATTGATTATAATGGTGATGGAGTGCAGCAATTAAATGAATTTGAACGAGCTGTATTCCCGGATCAAGCCAAGTTTCTGCGAATCTATACACCTACCAACCAATTCGTGAAGGCGAATTACAGCAACTTCAACTATCGGTTAGAGATCAGTCCGCGTAATTATTGGCAAGGAAGTGAATTATCCGGGTTCAGGAAGTTTGTATCCCGGTGGGGTTTCAACTCCACCCTTTTGCTCAATCAAAAGCAACTTGCCGGCGGAGCGGGCTTGCAAAATCCATTTGGAAAACCAATCAACGATACTGCCCTAATCAATCAGCAGTCAAGTTGGACGCATACGCTTACCTATAATCGATTTAGTGCCATAGCTGGGGTCGATCTGACTTATTACCGAAATGCTGGTAAATCATTGTTGACCTACGGATACGAAAGCAGGCTTTTAGAGGAGTGGCAGACAAAAGCCAGGTGGAATTTGAATCGATCTTTCTCTTTACTGTTCACCGGTAAAACCGGTCGACAAGGCTTATTTACCCCACAATTTGCTAACCGGAATTATGACATTTCATTTTATTCTCTTGAGCCTGCTTTGAATTTTATAGACCGAACCAAGTTTCGATTGACATCCGGTTACAAATACACACAAAAAAGAAATCAGGTCATTTATGGCGGTGAGCGATCGATTTCACATGCTTTGAACAGCGAGGCAAGATGGAACAAATGGCAAAGCAGTAGTTTAACCGGTCGGATAAACTATCAATCCATTCAATATCCGCATCCGGCCAATACGGCTGTAAGTTTTATGATGTTGGAAGGATTGCTACCAGGGGCGAACTGGGTTTGGTCATTCGGATTTACCAAGCGCCTGATCAACAATCTGGAATTGACCATGCAATACGATGGACGAAAGGCAGGGACCTCCCGGGTGGTTCATCTGGGCAGGGCAGGAGTGACGGCTCTTTTCTGATCTATACGTTGAATCGGAAATGCATCACATCCCCGTCTTTCACGATGTATTCTTTGCCCTCAATGCGCAGTTTTCCGTTTTCTCGGCAGGCAGCTTCAGATCCATAATGGATGAAATCGTCGTATCCAATCACTTCAGCCTTGATGAATCCCTTCTCAAAATCGGTGTGTATGACACTCGCTGCTTGTGGCGCTTTCCAGCCTTGTTGGATGGTCCAGGCACGTACCTCCTGCACACCTGCAGTAAAATAGGTGAAGAGCTTGAGTAGTTTATAGGTAGAGTGAATGAGCCGATCAAGCGCTGGAGATTGCATCTGATACTCTTGCATGAAGAGTTGCTTGTCCTCCATATTCTCCATTTCAGCGATCTGCGCCTCGATTGTATTGTTCATGATAATGATTTCAGCGCCTTCTGAATGAGCTACTTTAGCGAGTGCATCTGAATATTTATTTCCGGTATGCATAGAGGCTTCGTCCACATTGGCTACATAGAGAACCGGTTTTTCAGTGAGCAGAAAAAGATCTGAAATGGCAACTCTATCTTCCTTGGAGAGGTCAAGGGAGCGGATGTTTTTGCCTTGTTCGAGATGCGCCTGGCAACGTTTAAGCACTTCCAGTTCTGCCTTCATTTTAGGGTCTGTCTTGGCCAACTTTTCGGTACGCTGAGCCTTCTTCTCTACGCTTTCCAGGTCTTTTAATTGCAATTCGGTTTCGATGATCTCTTTGTCCCCAACCGGATTGATGGCGCCTTCATCGCGCAGGATGTTCTCATCCTCAAAGCAACGGATCACATGGATAATGGCATCCACTTCGCGGATATTGGCAAGGAATTTGTTTCCCAATCCTTCTCCTTTGCTGGCACCACGAACCAGTCCGGCGATATCCACTATTTCAATTTGGGTTGGTACCACGCGCTGCGGGTTGACGAGCTCGGCAAGCTTTTGTAGGCGAGGGTCGGGTACGTCAACCAATCCAACATTCGGATCGATGGTGCAGAAGCGATAATTGCTGGCCTGTGCCTTGGCGCTATTGCTGACCGCATTGAAAAGGGTTGATTTACCAACGTTGGGAAGACCGACAATACCGGCTTGTAAAGACATGGAATAAGTTTAAGCGCTCACCTTCGGTAAGCTGGTTTGAAGAGTTTTAGTAGTCTAAAGTTTTGAGAAGCAGGCGCAAAGATAATCCTCAGACTCCATCCTCTAATAATCCCTAAATTCGAGCTAATTGATTCTTTTTACACTCTTAAACTTTTCAAACTCTCAAACTAACCCATGGCTCTATCCCGTCTCTGGTCTGCTTTCATCCTGATTGCCCTGTTGGTTGCCAGCATCCAATTTCTTCGAGCCCCCTCTGAGCGGGCTATTTTTTCTCAAATGGTTATTGGAAAGGCAGGTGATTCAACCAAAGTGGGAGAGTGGTCGGTGGCGGCTGCACCCGCTAGGGTGTTAACTGGGCTCTCGACGCAGCCCCGGTTTACAGAGGGAAAATTGACCTATAAACAGGAAGGGGATAAGATCGTGGCAGTTCGACCGCAGACGGTGAATGGCATTTTAGAGACTTGTAAGGACGCGGTCAATTTGTGTTTGGGATTGATTGGGGTGATGACCCTGTTTATGGGGCTGATGCAGATCGCTGACAAAGCCGGTGGGGTTCGCTTTCTATCCAGACTCATTGCCCCTTTTTTCACGCGTATTTTTCCGGAGGTGCCAGCCGGGCATCCGGCACACGGACATATGATGATGAATTTCTCTGCCAATTTATTGGGGTTGGACAATGCGGCCACTCCGTTTGGATTAAAGGCGATGGAGAGTTTACAAACCCTGAATCCGCATGCCGACCGCGCCTCCAATGCGCAGATCCTTTTCCTGTGCTTGCATGCGTCGGGATTGACATTGATACCGGTAACTATTATTGCGATGCGGACGGGACTGGGAGCGGCCAATCCGACCGATATATTCATCCCCTGTATGATCGCTACTTATGTAGCTACACTTGCTGCATTGATCATCGTTTCCTGGAAGCAAGGGATTCGGCTTTTTCAGCCTGTACTTTTTTTATGGATCGGCATCGCCTCTATGTTGGTTGCTGGTCTGGTGATTTTCCTGGCCAATCTGAGCAGGGTAGAACTGGAATCTGTTTCCAGTCTCATTGGGAATGGGCTATTGTTACTGATTGTTTTTTTGATAGTGCTGGGCGGACTTTACAAACGGATCGATCTTTTCTCTGCGTTCGTGGAGGGAGCTAAAGGGGGATTTGAAACCGCTGTTCGGATCATACCTTATTTGGTGGGTATGCTGGTGGCTATCAGTATGCTTCGGGTGAGCGGCAGTTTTGATGCAGTAATAGGGGGCATGAAACATTTATTTGCCGCTCTAGGAGCCGATACCCGTTTTGTAGACGGATTGCCCACCGCCTTGGTAAAGCCCTTCAGCGGGGGTGCTGCTCGTGGTCTGATGGCAGATACCATGAAAACCTTTGGTCCGGATTCTTTTGCCGGTAGGTTGTCCTGTATTCTTCAAGGATCTTCCGATACAACCTTTTACATCGTAGCGGTTTATTTCGGATCGGTAGGCATCAAGAATACCCGCTACTCAATAGGAGCCATGCTGCTGGCGGATCTGGTGGGTATTTTAACCTCCATTGGGCTGGCATATTTATTCTTCAGTTAGATGAGGAGGCATAAAAAAGGGCCGCTTTTAGCGGCCCTTTTTTATGCAAAAGATCAATTTTTACCAATTGGCAAATAGTTGGGCTGTTTTAAGACCCAAAGCCCTGCCTGAGCCACGGTAAAGCAACGTGTAATTGCGTTTAGGTGTTAGGCCACTAACGGAAGCTTTTGCTAATACATTGGTTGTACCAGCTTCCATAACATAAAGAGTATCCAGCGAAATATTCGAGGGATAGTTGATAAAATTAGTAACATCTGTAATGCTAACATTTGTAAAAATGTTGACATTGAGGTTCAAGGAAAATACATCAACAGGGGGCATACCATTTGGATGGTATATAAAATTGGCAAAACGAATCCTTGCAACAGTGTCAGTTGGAATTACAATTGCCGTTTCTACCGTCTTCTGTTTAATTGCTGTAATGGTGTCATAGGCGAAGATGGTGTAGTTCTTATTTACGCCTACAACATTGCCGAAACTTAATTGAGACTGTGTAGAAGTACTGAGTGTATCTCTTAGCAAGAAAGATCTCAAGCCTCCTGGAACACTAAAACCGTAATTGCCTAAGCCAGCCGGGAAAATACTGCCAGTAGAAAGGGCAGCACCATTTTGAGGTGCACCATCAACATAAATATAATTACGCGAGGCACCAACCGTGGCAATGGCCAATTGGAAGCTACTTCCTTTTGTAAAACCCAAATCGGCTGGAGTTTTATCATCAAAGGTTTTCTCACACGACGTAAGAAAAAACAGGCTCCCCACGATCAATGAGAACAGGCCGTAAAATTTATTGATATTATAATTTCTCATATTGGTTTGTTTCTTTATTAAGGTTTAGAGAACCAGCATTCTTTTGTGTGATAATCCAAGGCCAAGGCTCCAATTCTGCTTAGCTCAGCAATATTGTAAAGATATTCAGAGTTGAAACGAGGTCTTGCACGCTGAACAAGTTTGCCAAAATTATCAGGGAAGAGATCGGTTCCTGATGGTGGAGCAAAATCCCGGTAAACTTGCTGTCCGGTTACAGGATCTAGATCAGTATAATGGAAGCGACGAAGATCAACCCAAGTTTCGATAACGCCCCATGCATACATAGTAATGAACTTTTGCAGCATGATATGAGACAAGGAAAGATTTGCCGCAGAGGGTACAACCAAGGGGTTATTTAGATAAGCATCTCTGGATGCATCTGTAATTCTACGCGTGCTAGGCACGTTGGTTTCATAAACTGTACGCAATATATCGAAACTCAATTCGATACCTCTTCTGTATGCAGTCAATGCATTTGCACGATCCCCCTTACGCAGCAACGCCTCAGCTTTGATAAATTGAATTTCGCTGGCAGTCATAACTGGGTAAGGACCAGCATTGGTGAAAATGTAGCGGCAATTCGCATCGGTTGTACCAGAGGCGGAGCCTGCAAAAGGAGTTCCCCAGAAGGATTGCGGTTGATCGTTTGTAGTTAGACCATCTGTTCCTTTGGCTGGGCGGATTCCGCGATATGTATTATTTGTGTTTTCACGGATGATGTAAGGAGCACGTGGGTCAATAGAGTTGGTTGGGAATTGGCCATTGATTCCCGACATCAAATCAGCGATAAATTTAGTTTGTCGGTGAGTTTGTGATGCAGTATTATCGAGTGTCCCGCCCCCCAAACGACGAATACCCATAAAATTGAATGTTCCATAACCGCCAGCGGCAGAAAATTTCACATAAGTATTCTCATTATTGTTTTGTATAGAGGAATCACAGAACCGAATCACATCATCGGGATTGTAAATTGACTTGTTAGTTATTCGATGACTAACTCGGGCTAAGACTCCATATACAAATTTCTTCCATTTATTGATGTCTCCTCCATTTCCCCAGGCATCACTGATAGCTAACTTGGCAGGATTAACATTATCCCCAGTTTTGCTGAGGTTGGCAAGTGCCTCGTAGCACAATCTTCTAACTTCCTCATATACTTCCTGTTGAGTATCGTATTTAAAGACAAGCAAGTCTCTACGAAATGCCTCTTTTAATATGACCTCGTCGTGCATATCAGTTAGGGTCAACCATCCCCATGCGCGAATAGCCTGGGCCACACCAACATAATCCCACTTTTTCTCTTGTGTACCCCATTCTATGATACTGCTTATGTTTTGTCCTTGTGAGTAGTAATGCATGCCCCAGATACTTCCAAGATTATCACTGGTTCCAGTGACTCCACCCATTCGATCGAATTGGGCCAATGTGGCATTTACAGCCCAAAATTGGACATATGACCCAATGAACCTGGCATCATTCATTGGTCCGAAGTTATTTCCGTTGGCTGATGCACTAATAGCCATGCTGGAAATTACGCCGGGAAGAATTTCTTCAATTGGCTGTTTGATATTGGCATTTGGATTTAAATATGCCTCGTCAATTTTCTTGGAACAACCACTTAAAAACAGGAGAAAAGCTGCACCTGTTAGGGTTGAAAGAATATGTTTATAATTTTTCATTGTAAGGTATTTTGTTTTTAGAAGGAAGCACGAATTCCTACGTTCAACTGCATGGGAGCAGCAAGCGTACCGTAGTCGAAACCAAACGCACCTACACCACGACCAGCAGCGGTGTTACCATTTACGGAAGGATCAGCACCACTGTAATTGGTCAAAAGAATGAGATCGTTTCCAGTAACAAAGGCACTCAAATTTTTGAATCCCTTTATGATGTCCTTCTTGAAAGTGTAACTGAGTGTAATATCACGTAAACGGAAGAAGTTTACGTCACGCTCAATAAACTCCTCCTCGGGCATACCAGTGTAATAGGCGTTATTGTATGCCGGAATAACTGAAATGGTATTAACCGTGGGGGTAGCTGTATTCTCTAAGCCATTTCTCAAGACACCGTTAACTACACGGGGTGTGAAGCGATCTTCTGTCTTTTTACTAATTCCATTGATTGTCATGAATAAATTGGTTCCATTGAAAATGTCACCGCCAATTTTAGAATCCCATAGCATACTGAGTTTCCATCTCTTAAATCGAATATTGTTAATCCAGCCACAAGTGAAATCTGGATTTCTATCTCCAATTATAGAAAATGCAGTATTTCGGATTGGTAATCCTGTTGCGGGGTCAATCAGAATTTGTCCAGCCAAATTACGCTGATAGGAGTTACCTGTGATGGTGGTTGTAGGTCTTCCTTTAACTATACCGCCACGAGCTGCACCATAAAGCCAAGTATCGGCGATATAGTACTCAGAGGTACCCTCAGGTAATTTTTCAACCTTATTTCTCATACGGTTGAAATTGAATGTCATATCCCAAGCAAAGTCCTTTTTCTTTATAACAGAGTAATTGATCACCATTTCAATGCCTTTGTTGCGGGTAGACCCTGCATTCTGAGTATTTAATACATACCCAGTACCATAGCTCAAGCGGTAGTTCTCAATTATCTGTCCGTCGTTCAATGTATTATAATAGGTGAAGTCTACAGAGAAACGATTGTTAAACATTCTTAGCTCTGTACCAACTTCATATGTCTTCTGTTCTTCTGGA
>CAYYXC010000039.1:0-12389 GCA_964475505.1 uncultured Chitinophaga sp. | reverse complement strand
GGTGAGCGGTAGTCTCTTCATCACTTTGAGCCAATCGGTGAAGCTCTTTAGTTGCTGCCCAAAACGATCGGTCGGATTTTCCAGTGAAATCGGTTTGATTCCCTGGGAAGCGAAATAATCAATTGTATGATAAGGCTCGAAAAGCGGGGTATTGTCATTTGTTGGGACGGATGAAACTACAGTATCAGCTGCAGGCGTATTGGGCTGAGCGTCGGGACGATTGTAGCGGGGAAAGGGGAAATACAATGCCTGGTGTATGGCAGAGCGTTCAGCATCATCGGTTGACAACACCTGCAACGCACCGCTGTAAGGGAATTTTTCCGCGAGTTGCGCAGCGGGCAGTGGGAGTAACTCTTGAATTTGTTTCAGGCCGTTTTCCATCCTTCTTTAGGTTTTACCACTTCGAAAAAATTCGGTTGAAGATCTCATCGGTGAGTGTTCTGAGCATCTCATCGAATAAGGCATTTTCAGCCTGAGCGAAAGATAAGTTACTTCTGAAATCAAAACTCCTGCTGATGTCGTAACGATCTGTTTTGTTGGCCTTGAGATCGTTTACGGTAATATTGAGTCCCACCGTCAATCGGTTGGTCGCCACTTGTTGTCCACTGATGGCTGCAGTTGAAAAACTGTATTGTGTGATGGTGCCAGATACTTCCCAATCGGCTTGGGCATTTGTTTGTGTAAGCCGGGTTTGCCCGATGATTTTTTGGCGCAGTTTCTCGGTCAGCCGAGGGCTGAGTTGAGGGTTCACATAGCTCGCCCGGTTCTCAATGAAGTTAACCCGCACCGTTTTAACGCTGTCGGGTACGCTGGCGTCGTTCAACTTGTATATTCCGCAACTGGTATGTACACTCGCACTAAAAAATAGTACGATCATCAGTAGTACGGCTCCTGTGTATGTCAATCCGGTTTTCACTCTTCGATATTATATTCTTTCAATTTACGGTACAAGGTTCTTTCGCTGATTCCCAGGTCGGCAGCCGCATCCTTGCGCTTGCTCTTATGTTTTTTCAGTGCCTTCATGATCAGTTCCTTCTCCTTGTCCAGAATATTCAAACTTTCTTCCACTTCCACGTGCGCGTCAACCGTTGTAGGAAGGGAGACCGGAACGGAGGCGGAAGGAGCAGGTGTGTTGGGTCTGGAAAGCGTAATGGAACCGCTTTGCTCTGGCAGCATTTGCAAATTCTCTAATTCATTTATGAATTGAGGATGTTGTGTTGCGATCTCCGGATTTTGGATCATTTCCAGGAACAATCTTTTAAGCTCGGTAACATCCTTTTTCATGTCAAAGAAGAGCTTGTATAGGATCTCTCGCTCATTGGCGAACTCACCGCTGCTGGAACCCGTACCGGCTAACACAGGCATTCTGGTGGTAGAGACGGCCGGTAAGAATTGCTTGAGTGCCGAGCCGCTGATGCGTTTATCCTTTGCGAGTACCGAGATCTGCTCGGCGATGTTTTTTAACTCGCGGACATTCCCTGGCCAAGGATATTCATTCAATACGCGTTGCGCCTCTTCATCCAATTGTATGGAGCCCGTTTTGTATTTATTTGCAAAATCGGCCGCAAATTTTCGGAAGAGCAGGTGAATGTCCTCTGAACGATCTCGCAAGGCCGGTACACGTATGGGGACGGTATTCAATCGGTAGTATAGATCTTCTCGAAACTTACCCTCTTGAACCCGCTGTAATAAATCTCGGTTGGTGGCTGCCACCACGCGCACATCGGTTCGTTGTACTTTAGAGGAACCTACTCGAATGTATTCGCCTGTCTCCAGTACGCGGAGCAAACGCGCTTGTGTGCCCAGCGGAAGTTCACCAACCTCATCCAGGAAAATGGTTCCGCCATTGACGGCTTCAAAATATCCTTTGCGGGATTCTACTGCACCCGTAAATGAACCTTTTTCGTGGCCAAATAATTCGGAATCGATCGTGCCCTCCGGAATGGCGCCGCAGTTGACGGCAATGAATGGATTGTGTTTTCGCGCAGAGAGATGATGGATGATTTGCGAGAACACTTCCTTTCCCACGCCGCTTTCACCATTTATCAGTACGGTCAGATCCGTGCCGGCTACCTGCTCGGCTACCTGTAAGGCAAAATTCAATGCAGGCGCATTGCCAATGATTCCAAACCGGTTCTTTATTGATTGAAGATCTGACATGAGATAAATTAATCGGTGATCAAATTCCCTATCAAGGTAGCCTGGGTGCATTGCTCTACTTTCACCCGCACATAATCGCCAGGCTTCAACTCCGCATCACTCTTGGGGAATACCAATACTTTGTTTTGACTATTTCTTCCCATCCAAGCCTGCTCGTCTCGTTTGCTGTTTCCTTCTATCAATACCTCAAATACTTTCCCAATGTCTTGTTGATTGCTGGCAAGGGAGAGTTCATTTTGCAGGGTCACGATCTCTTGCAACCGTCTTTTCTTGACCGGCTCTGGAATATCGTCGGCATATCTACGTTGTGCCAGGGTTCCCGGGCGCTCACTGTAGAAGAACATGTAGCTGAAATCATAACGGCTGTAGCGCATGATATCAAGCGTATCTTGATGATCGTCTTCTGTTTCGGTGCAAAAGCCAGCAATGATATCAGAGGAGATTCCGCAATCAGGAAGGATCTCTCGAATTCGGTCAACTTTTGCCTTATACCATTCACGGGTATAGGTGCGGTTCATCAATTGTAGCACGCGGGTGGAACCACTTTGAACCGGCAGATGGATATATCGGCAAATATTGGGGTAGGAGGCCATGGTGGTGAGGACCTCATCCGTAATGTCTTTGGGATGGGAGGTAGAGAAACGTACCCGCAGCAAGGGGGAGATACGGGCAACTTGCTCCAGCAATTGGGCAAAATTCACAGAATCGCCTCCGCTTTCCGCGGTGTAATGATAAGAGTCGACGTTTTGTCCGAGTAGTGTTACCTCCCGATATCCATTTTCAAAAAGATCTTTGCATTCGGCTACTATCGAAACATTGTCTCGGCTTCGCTCACGTCCTCTGGTAAATGGAACCACACAGAATGAGCACATGTTATTGCACCCTCTCATGATGCTAACAAATGCACTAACTCCATTGCTATCGAGCCGCACCGGAGATATATCAGCATAGGTCTCTTCTCTGCTAAGCAATACGTTAACTGCTTTTTGTCCACCACCCGCCTCCTCGATCAACTGGGGTAGGGTGCGGTATGCATCGGGACCAACCACCAGGTCTACTAATTTCTCTTCTTCCAAAAACTTTGCTTTCAATCGCTCTGCCATACATCCCAGCACACCGATCAACATTCCCTTGCGTTGTTGCTTCAATCCCTTGAACTCAGTCAGCCGTTTGCGCACAGTTTGTTCTGCTTTCTCTCGGATCGAACAGGTGTTTAATAGTATCAGGTCGGCTTGCTCAGGTTTCCGGGTGGCACCATATCCCTGCTCTTGCAAAATAGAAGCAACGATCTCGCTGTCAGCAAAATTCATCTGGCAGCCATAACTCTCAATATAGAAATGGCGATCGTACCGGTTTAGATCTTCGGCAAAAGGTGCAAACGCTTCTCCTTGTCTGGATTCGTCGTGTGTCTTATCGATGGTCAACATTTGAATAGGTGTGGCGGACCGCAAATATACATTTTTCCCAACTGTGGTGACAACCTGTCAGTCTCATTAAAAATGCTGATATCCAATACTTTATAAAGAAAACAGGGTTTCAATGAAGGGATTCGTTATTTTTCTGTTTCAATTCACATGAAGCTGTTTCGTATCCAAGTCTCATTGCTCTTGCTGCTCATTTTGCTTGTATCCAGCGGATGGAGCCAGATGAATGAAGGCCGTATCGCCGGGGTGATCCTTGATTCGCTCAGTCGTCCCATGCCTGGTGTCAACCTACGGTTGTTATTTGGTACCGATTCCATTTCGTTAAAAACCATTCAATCTGGCGAGGCCGGCGCTTTTCAATTCGAGGGATTACAAGATGGAGTCTATCGGTTGCGAGTGACGGCGGTCGGTTACAGGACTATTTTCCTCGACAGTATTGTTATTGGGGTAGAGAGAAGATCTTACACGTTTGATCAACTGGTAATGACTTTAAGTAGCTCCGCTGAATTAAATCCCGTGGTAATTGTGGTTGATCGTTCTTTGATTCAATCCAAAGATGGGAACATCAGTTTTCTGGCTGGTGATTCTCCCTTGGCCAATGGATCAAATGTGGCTGATTTGATGACGCAGGTACCCTTGGTAACGAAGGACCCGGATGGCAGAATGACCGTAAGAGGGAAGGAGCCAAAAATTTTGATCGACGATAAGCCGGTTGAATTGAACATGCAACAGTTACAAGATCTTTTGGAGTCCATGCCGGGTAGCTCCATTGAGAAGATCGAGGTGATGACCAATCCGCCACCGCAGTTTTCGCAAGAAACAGCTGTCATTAACATCGTTACCAAAAAAGGGAGGGTGGGGAAATCGGGACGCGTATCCCTTTCCGGCGGAACGCGCGGGGAATGGTCGGCTGCGGCGCAATTCTCTTATAAAAAGGACCGATTTTCATTCCAACTCAATGCAGGGTTCAATCAAAATCGTTTTGCAGGTGATGGGTACTCATACCGTCAAAACCTGTACAATGACTCAACCAACCGTTTTAATACTGAAACCGATTTCTTGAATCTTTCTGATCGACCCTCCTGGAGAGCAACAGTCGATTACGAATGGAATAAAAAGCATGCACTGAATCTCGTTTTACAGTACAACGACAACCGGTTTACCAACCAAAATAACACGTACTTCAGCAATATCAATCGTTTTGGAGATAAGTGGCGTTACAGTCTGCGTCAAGTGCGTGCCACCGGTGACAATCAGTCGATCTCTCCGACGCTCAGTTATACCTGGCGACCAAAACCCGGGGAAACACTCCGGCTCATTGTACAAGGAAACGGATCTGATAATTCTAACCTGCGAACTTTTGATCAAAAATTTCTTTTCAATGATGGTACTCCAACAGGACAGGACTCGATCCAATTCCAAAACAATCTTACTAAGGTATTTGGATGGAGTACACGCGTGAATTACGATCGGATGCTGGTGCCTAAGAAAACCTATTTGTCAGCAGGATTTTTCTACAATCAATTATTGAATTGGGTAGATGTAGATGCCCAATACCTAAAATCACAGACAAATCAATTACTGGATATGCCTCTGTTGAGTCAGGATTTTCTTTTTCGTCAGGATATTCAACAGTACCGGGTCTCCATAAAGCAATTATTCACTGAGCGATTTAGTTTGCTCGCCGGTCTGGTATATGAACACACACGCATCTATTTTGATCTGCGAAAAGAAGGTGTTGAGCGAGAAAATCAATACGGGAATTGGCTTCCATTCGCCACGCTGAACCGTTCCTGGAACGATCGATACAACCTCACTTTATCATATAAGCAAACGATCAATCGTCCTCGTTTGGGCGAATTGAATCCGACCGTTGATTTTTCCGATCCTTACAACACCCGATACGGAAATCCCGATCTGTTTGCCTCCACCGCACACAATTTCGATCTGGTGGGTGGTTGGAACCGCTCCGGTAAGTTTTTCAATCTGGGCTTCGGTCATAATATCCTCAAGCGCGTTTTTAGTCAGGTTCGAACCCTCAAAGAGGCTGGAAGAACCGAACTTACTTGGGAAAATATTGGCGATAGAAGGGAGTGGGAAGCGAGTTTCTGGACCGGCATGACGTTATTCAAAAAATTGAAAATGAATGCCAGTGCGAGTTATACTTACAATATTTATGGAGATTTTGATCGAAAGGTGAGGCGGTTTCGCAATGGAGCCTCCTTTACTTCCACGTTGGGTTCCAGTTACACGCCAAGCGATCGCCTATCCTTCACTGGGCAATTCAACCTGAATCGATTTGCTACGCCACAGGGTTTTGCGCGTTGGAACATGAGTGTCAGCTTGGGGGCGCAACGAAAGTTTTTCCAGAAGCGAATGACCGTCTCGTTCAATGCCATCGACCCATTTCTCGATCAACAACGGTTTACGTATACCTATGCGCCTAATTTCTCCTTGGAAAGTTTCAGTCGAACGCGCACACGGAATTTCAGATTATCGGTGGCGTGGTTGATTCAACCCAAGCCCAAGGCAAATCCTTCAATCAAACGGCCTCGTTGATCGCCAGTGAAGCGTATCGTTTCGCAAGCCAAGACCGCCCGGCGGGTATGATCCAATTGCTTTTCAGTTCTGCGAGTGTGGATACCAGGTTGTTGAAATAGGGGGTAGCGGGACCAATGAATCCATTTTCAATGGCATAAGGAAGTTGATTCAGCGGCAGGAGCTGAATCTTGTCTTTGACCAGAAATGCCAATGTGGTGCGATCCATTAATTGCACCCCATAATTTTTCTCGATGGATTGTATGAAGTGAACGGATTTGTCGGTGCTGCAACCGCTGACCATCGAAGCACTTTCGTCTGCGATCAGCAGAATGAACTGTCCGAAAAACAAATATCCCGCTGCTTTCACCGCTGCACCGTGGCTGGTCCAGCTCTTAGTAAATGCGTCCAGTTCGTTTTCCAAATTCAATGCCTCGGAGAGCGAGAAAAGCCGATTGGACTGATAGATCCACACCCGGGAAGAATCAGCCAGGGTATCATCCAATAAGTGAACGTAATTCAGGTTCATGATTGAATATCCAATGAGGCCTCTACCAATTCCGCGATGTCCAATACTTGTACATCCGATTCTCTCTCTGCCAACTTTACGCCGTCGCTCATCATGGTATTGCAGAATGGACAGGCGGCTGCGATGATGGAGGCGTTGGTTTCAAGTGCCTCCTGTGTTCGGTCGATGTTAACTCGGGTCTTTCCGGCTTCTTCCTCTTTGAACATCTGTGCACCTCCGGCTCCGCAGCAACTTCCTTTAGAACGACAACGTTTCATTTCAACCAACTCTATATCCAGGGCTTCTAAGACTTTTCTAGGCGCTTCGTAGATGTTATTGGCTCGACCAAGATAGCAGCTGTCGTGGTAGGTAATGCGTTTGCCTTTGAATTGACCACCATCCTGGAGTTTGATCCTTCCTCCATCGATCAATTCCTGCAGAAAAACAGTATGATGAATCACCTCATAGTGTCCGCCCAATTCAGGATACTCATTTTTCAGGGTGTTGAAACAATGAGGACAGGCCGTGACGATTTTCTTTATGTTGTAACCATTCAAAATTTGTATGTTTTGGTAGGCCATCATCTGAAACAGGAACTCATTGCCCGCTCTGCGCACTGGGTCGCCGGTACACATTTCCTCTTTGCCCAAAACGGCAAATGGAATGTCCAGTTTTTGCAGGATGCGCGCAAACGCTTTTGTGATGCGTTGTGCACGTTGATCGAAACTGCCGGAGCAACCAACCCAAAATAAAACTTCAGGTTCTTTACCTTCTGCAGCCCATTCAGCCATGGTTTTTATAGGAGCAAGAGCCATCTTTACTACAAACGTTGTTTGAACAAAAATAGATCAAAAAGGGCGGCTCCGAACCGGCTCCTGTATTTTTGCCCATGCCTTTTCAATTACCTGCATGGATGCATTGGGAGCGGTGGCCGTTCAAATTGATCTATTTCCCGCTTACACCCATTTGGCTATGGTATTGTTTACGCAGCAGGTCTTTTTGGTTCTTCAGTTCCTCTAACCCAACCATCACCTTTGGAGGGATGGAAGGCGAGGGTAAAAGGGAAATGTATGATCAATTGCCCGCAGGATCATTTCCGAATACGATCTACGCCAAACCTGGTGACCCGGAGAATGAATTGTTGGACCAGGTTCGTTCTCATTTCAGTTTGCCGCTGGTGGTAAAGCCAGATGTGGGCATGAAAGGGCTTTGGTTTGAGCGAATTGATTCCTGGGAGGAATTCATAGTATATCATCGTGCCGTCCCCGTTGAATATGTAATACAGGAGTGGGTGGATTGGCCGGCAGAAGTGAGTGTTTTTTATTACCGCCATCCGAAGCATCGTACCGGAGTGATCAGTGGCTTTATACACAAAACCTTGCTTCAAGTTGTGGGAGACGGCAAGGCGACCTTGTTGCAATTGATTCAAAACCATCCAAAGGCCTCGGGGCGGCTGGAGGAGTTGACCCCTCGTCACGAGTCCCAATTTGAACGGATTCTGGCTGAAGGAGAGATCTATTTACTCTCGCATGCCGCCAATCATAATCGAGGTGCTTTTTTTTATAATCTCTCGGATCGGATCACATCGGAGATGGTTGAGCGATTTGATGTGTTGAGTCATCAAACAAAGTTTTACTACGGCCGGTACGATCTGAAAGTAAAATCAATCGATGATTTCTGTTCGGGTGGGGCATTCTCCATTCTGGAATTCAACGGATGTGGTGCGGAGCCCAACCATATTTATGATTGCGGGATGACTCTTTGGCAAGCGTACCGGGTGATCCTGCATCATTGGAAAGTAATGTTTGAGATCAGCCGTCACAACCATGAAAATGGACATAAGTATTGGAGTTTTTTAAGGGGACTTCGTTTTCTTCGTGCAGCTGGAATTCATTTCGATCGGTTGGCAAAAACCCGTCGTGCCGGCTTATAAATTTCCTGACATGCCCGGATTTCTTAAAGTTCTGCTGGCTGGGTTAGTAGTTAGCTTTCTTGGTTCGTTGCCGCTGGGAACTACCAATGTCATGGTGATGAAATTATCCGTTGAAAGAGGGTTTGATGCAGCTGTTTTGTTCTCGGTTGGTTCCCTCAGCGTCGAATTGATTTATGTCCGCTTATCACTATTTGCCGTTGATTGGCTCCGAAGCAAACACCGGGTAATGCGTTACTTGAATGCGATCACTTTGGTGGTCCTGATTCTGCTGGCAGTTGAGAGTTTTTATTCAGCTGCGAACCCTGTTGCTCAAGCGCCCATTGCGATCAGTCAGGTACTGCCCCCCTTACTGTTTGGAATGTTTCTTTGCTCCATTAGTACTGCGCAAATCCCTTTTTGGCTGGGGTGGTCGGCTATTTTAATGGAGAAGAAAATCCTTCCTGCCCGAGGAAGAACCTACTGGAATTATCTATTAGGAATTGGGATGGGGACATTTCTGGCCAACGCATTGTTCATGTATAGCGGACACCTGGCAGGAGACGCCTTTCAAAAAAATCCTTCGATCATTCAATGGGTTATTGGCACCTTCTATTCCTTAACGGCTCTTTGGCAGGGCTGGCGGCTGGTTCGATCCAACAACAAGAATCAAGTTCGTTAGAAATAAACCTAGGCATCAGTTTTTGTCCAAGCATCTCGCTCATCCGGTGAAAATTTCCAGGGAGCGAAATTGTTTTCGACATTTCCGAACATACCTGTCCATTCACCAGGTGCGCTGCTTTCTTCCATTACGAGATAACGGCGCATTTGTAAAATGATATCCAAGGGATTGATGCTAACCGGACATTCCTCCACACAGGCCTGACAGGTGGTGCAGGCGCGTAACTCCTCCACGGTAATGTAATCGTGCAGCAGGGATTTGCCGTCATTTTCACGCTGATCTGCAGGCAAATTATTTAGATCCTCCAGCCGGTCTCTTGTGCGCATCATAATGCGTCTGGGGGAGAGCAATTTTCCGGTATGATGCGCCGGACAGGCAGCAGTGCATCTTCCGCATTCCGTGCAACTGAAAGCATCCAGCAAATTTTTCTGTCCCAGATCAAAAACATCTTTTGCTCCAAAGCGACCGGGCGGAGCGACATCAGTTGATGCCGAAGCAGTGGGATTCATAGCCAGCAATACTTCCTGCTGTATGGACGGCATGTTTGACATTTTGCCTTTGCTTTCCAATTGAGCATAGTATGCATTCGGAAAAGCCAGCAGAATGTGCAGGTGTTTGGAGTAGGGGAGGTAGTTCAAAAAAGCAATGATCCCAACTATGTGCAACCACCAGCAACCGCGTTCTAATAAAACCAACGATTCATTACTCAAGCCGGTTAATAATGGATGCAGAAATTGAGAGATGGCAAAATTGCCCGTGATCGCTTCCGTGTAATGCGTTTCCCCACGATTTTGCAACAGAGTATCAGCTGCATTCATGAAAAGGAACAGACTCACCGGCCCGTTCTCAATGATGAGAATCAAATTGGCATCGGAGCGGGGCCAACCGTTAAGATCGGAAGATTGCAGGCGCGGAACGCTGATCAAGTTTCGCCTGATCAAGAAAAAAACGCAGGCGACTAACACGCCCAGTGCCAACCATTCAAATGAATTGATCAAGATGGTATACAAACTGCCCAAAGGGGAGAGAAAAAGGCGATGGGATCCGGTCAGTCCATCCAGTACAATTTCCAGTACCTCGATATTGATGATGATGAAGCCAGCGTAAATGATCAGGTGCAGCAGAGCTACAGGGATGTTTCGGAACATTTTTTGTTGTCCCAGTGCCAGCCTTAATACCTGCCCCCATCTTTTTGCCGGTTGATCGGTGGGCAGATCTGCCCGACCCAACAGGATAGACTGTTGAATGGTCTTGATGCGTCTAAAGAACAGATAGGATCCGGTTCCAAGCAGCAAAAGAAAAATGAGTTGTGAGATCCAGGCCATGGGTTAATCTATGAGTTGAAAATCCACTTCCTAAGTGGCAGGCATGATGCGAAATTAAGGATTAGAAATACAGGGGACGCAGCTTCCATTTCCCGGCTTGAAACTCGAGTGTCGGCATCGGACATTTAAAAGCATTGAGGGTATATAAGGCAACTTTTACCCATTTTTTCCGAGTATGTATTTTGGTAAAATCTATATCCGGTGATAGGTACCATTGTCTTTGTCGGGGAATGTCGCGTCGGTCAAACACGGTATTCCCACTGGCATCCAGCTTTAGGTTTGAGGATGCTCCCCAAAGACCGTCTGCGCCGGTTCCCAAGGAAATGCATAGCCAATCAGGTACGGGAGCTTTTTTCCAAAAGGATTTGATGCGCACGCTCGCCCAGTAAGTTTGTGCATTGTAATCTTTGAGCATCCGCGTTGTCCATTTTTCTCCATACAAATCCATGCTTCTTTGTTGAATTTCTGGATCGGCGTAACGCGCAGAATGAAACGAGAATTTGAGGTGGATACGTTGCTCTTTCCAGGCCAATTCCTGTCCGATAAGCCAGGCACTCCCGGCAATATTCGCACCCATATCTCCCCAGCTCCAACCCCAATCGGCACTTCTACCATCCATGTACTCAATGATTGTTTGGAAGGCAGTGCCGGTCAGACCACCCAGCCAGACCTGAGTCTTTCTCGAAGCACCAGCCCAACGCCAGAGCTCCATGCTGGTCTTGCCTTGTATGTAAGTGCCATAAACATGACCGAACTTATCAATCTGCTTCCATTCGTGCCAATCATTGAATGCCTTCCACCTTGAGCGTGGATATTGACTGTACCATGTTTGACTCAACGCCAAAAGAGTGCCTCCATAACCTGCAGTCTGTAGTGCCGTGGCCCAAAACATCCGGCGATTTTTGAGCGGGGTATTGGTTTGGTTCACCAGATTGGTATCAGAAAAAGTAAGGGTAGATTGACGGACATACGAAAGATCAGTTTGTGCGGCTACGGAAAAGTTTAGTAAGCACAAAAGGATTGTTTTTCCCAATCTCATGCCATAAAGGTATTTAAAGACTGGAGGATGCCTTACGGGTTTTAATTATTTTCGAGCAAAATTTTCGAGCAATGGATGAATTGATCAAGAAACGCGTTGAATTGTGGTTATCCGATCAATACGATGAAGAGACTCGGACCGAGGTGCGTCGACTGCAGCAAAACGATCCTGCAGGGTTGACAGATGCCTTTTATCGGAACCTGGAATTTGGAACCGGAGGGTTGCGGGGCTTAATGGGACCCGGCACCAACCGCATGAACAAATACACCGTGGGGATGGCTACTCAGGGTTTTGCCAATTACCTCAATCAATGTTTCCCGGAGGGAGTTAAGGTTGCCATTGCACACGACAGCAGAAACAACAGTCGTTTTTTTGCCGAAACCACTGCTCAGGTTTTTGCTGCCAATGGCATAGATGTCTATTTGTTCTCTGATTTGCGTCCCACCCCCGAGCTTTCCTTTGCCATCAGGCAACTAGGATGCCAGGCCGGGGTGGTATGTACCGCTTCGCACAATCCGAAAGAATACAATGGTTACAAAGCCTATTGGTCCGACGGATCACAATTGGTGGCTCCGCACGACAAAAACGTAATTCGAGAAGTTGAAACAATAGGATCCGTGCAGGAGGTAAAGTGGTCAGGTGGAGAGCACCGCATCCATTCGCTTGGTGCAGATATGGATAAGATGTATGTGGAGATGGTTAAAGGGCTTAGTGTTTATCCAGAAACAATCGAACAACAATCCGATCTCAAGATCGTCTACACCCCGATCCACGGCACCGGCATTAAGTTGGTTCCTGATGTAT
>CAYYXC010000038.1:263-12457 GCA_964475505.1 uncultured Chitinophaga sp. | reverse complement strand
ACTATTTCAGGAGGTCGTCGAAGCTCTATCCTGAATTCCAGCCGCACCGGCGCCCTGACCAACATTGGTGTACGCCAAATCAATCAACTTCCAACCATTAGCCGTAGTTTGAACGACATCACCCGCATCACGCCTCAATCAAATGGAGCGGCCATTGCAGGTGGAAATTATCGTCAAAACAACTTTACCGTTGACGGCTCAGACTTCAACAACTCCTTTGGTATCGGATCCAATCTCCCAGCAAATGGTTCTCCGATTTCGATCGATGCCGTGGAGGAGCTCTCCGTTAACATTACCCCTTTTGATATTCGCCAAACTGGTTTCATCGGTAGCGCCATCAATGCCGTTACGCGCTCCGGAACCAATACGTTCTCCGGATCGGTTTACACATATTTCCGCAACGAAAAACAGCGTGGACGTCAGGTAGAGAAAACATTCTTCAACCGCGTTCCCGAAGAATTCAAGCAGTATGGTTTCCGTATAGGAGGACCCATCATCAAGGACAAGCTCTTTTTCTTCTTTAACTACGAAACCGAGACCTCCCCAAGACAGCTTCAATCCAACGTTGCTTCCGGTCCTGCCGGTGCTTTTGGCAGCAGCCCCAACATTGCTCGACCAACAGCAGATTCACTGAATTTCATCCGCCAATACCTGCTTACAAACTATGGATATGAAACTGGCGGTTTCGACAATTATACCAGCATGATTGAACGCACCAAATACTTGGTTCGTCTTGACTGGAACATCAACGAGCGCAACAAATTTAATATTCGATACAGCCAAGTAGAAGGCGGGGAACCCGTTGGGATGAATGGTTCCACAAGCGGCGCTAGTTTTTCGTATCCATCTGGATTGGGCAGAACAAACAACAACTCCCTTTGGTTCCAAAATTCGAATTACTTCCAAGAAGCAAATCTTTACTCGATCGCTGCGGAATTGAACTCAAATTGGGGCAAAGTGTCAAATACACTTCGCGGAACCTTTACTTACCAAAACGATTCTCGATCCTCAGAAAGCCAGGTTTTCCCATTTGTTGATATTTTGAGTTCTTCTGGTGTTGCATCACCGGCTCCATATACTTCTTTCGGATATGAACCCTTCACTTTTGGAAACATTCGTAAAGTGAAAACGTATTCAATCATCGACTATGTTAATTGGACGAAAAACAAGCACAATTGGACGGTCGGTGGTCAAATCGACTACAACGAAACATACAATGGATTCCAGCGATTTGGTACCAGCTACTATGTATTTAACTCCTGGAGTGATTTTGCCAGTGCCTTGAATCCAAACCCCGCTTTACGCGCGAAGCCACGTGATTTCGCATTGACTTACTCCTTGTCCCCCGGATTTGCACAAGCGATCTCCTCTTTCCGTTTTGCTCAATACTCACTGTATGGTCAAGATGAAATTGCCGTAAATAAAAATCTGCGCATCACATTAGGTCTTCGCTTGGATTTACCCACTTATCCATTCGCTCCACAGATTATCACTCACCCACTTGTAGCGGCTGCTACGTTTGTGGGTGGAGAAAAGATCAACACGGGTCTTCTGCCCAAGAAACGCATCATGTGGTCTCCCCGCTTTGGATTCAACTGGGATCTTTACGGCGACCGTTCCCTACAGATCCGTGGTGGTACTGGAATCTTCACCGGACGCGTCCCGTTCGTATGGATCGTGAGTCAGTCAGGGGACAACGGCATGCTTCAAATCACGCAAGCATTCAACGGACAGAACAATACCCCTGGTCCTTTCAACCCAGACCCATTCGCCTATCGTCCGGCCACTGTACCTACACCTGGTACCATTATCCCTCAATCGGTAACCGCACTGGATCCTGATTTCCAAAACCCACAATCTTGGAAATCAAGTTTGGCGATCGATACCAAAATTCCTGGCGGCATCATAGCAACCGTAGAAGCAATTTTTAACAAAGATCTCGTAACTGCATTTTTCCGTAACCCCAATCTCATCCCCCCTACTGCATTAAATGTTGCGGGGTACCCTGACAATCGACCCATTTATGGGCCTTCCGTACCCGGTCGCCTTCTAAATACGTTAACCAGTGCGGGCGTTATTTCAAACGGTGCAACTGGGCAATTCAACCCCATCATTCTTGATAACGCTGCCCGTGGTTACTACTTCTCTATAACTACTAAACTGGAAAAAACATTCAACAAAGGGTTATCTGCTTCGGTAGCCTATACCAAATCATTTGCCGGCAATTTGTATGATGGTGGTGGCGACCAACCCCTTTCGGCTTGGCAATTCCAACCCTCTGTTGCCGGATCCAATTATCAAAACCTCTCTTATGCCGACTATGTAATACCTGACCGCGTGGTGGGTGTGTTGGCTTACCGCAAGGAATATTTTAAGCACTTGGCTACTAGCATTTCCCTGTATTACAATGGAGGTATCAATGGGCGCTTCTCTTACACCTATGGCGGTGGAACATCCTCATCCAATCCATTTGGAGGAGATTTTAACCGTGATGGCACTAACGGAAATGACCTGATTTACATTCCTACCGCTGCGCAAGTACAACAAATGTCATTTGCTTCCCACACGCAAAACGGTGTAGTGTACACCGAGGCTGCACAGCGTCAGTTATTCGAATCATACATTCAGCAAGACAAATACTTGCGTTCTCGCCGTGGACAATACGCGGAGCGCAACGGTGCCCAGTTGCCTTGGCTTAATCGTGTAGATCTTAAGTTTGCCCAAGACATCTTTGCTAAATCAGGCAAAACAAAGAATACTTTACAGTTCACCATTGACATCTTTAATTTCGGCAACCTCTTAAACCCGAGTTGGGGTAAGTTGAAGAGCATAAATGCTTCTGGAATTTTGCTACCACAAAATGCCCACCTGCTGACACCTGGAGGAACGGTTGTACCTCAATTCAAACTTGCCACTGCGCAAGGAGAAATGATCACCCGCACCTTCCGCGACAACGTGAGCATTGCCTCTACCTATAACATGCAATTCGGATTGCGTTATACCTTTAACTAAGATCCGCTCTCTCATAAAAAAACCCCGATCTTATGATCGGGGTTTTTTTATTTACCATAGTTCCATCGCAGAAAAAATGGAAATGCCCTAGACCAACTGGGAATGTCATGGCTCCCATCGGCCAGTTCCAGATAATAAATATTATTGCCCCTTGAAATCCCCTTTCTTACGAGTTCATCGATCAAATCAAGCGTATCGTCAATCGAATCAATGACGCCATTTCGGTTGCGGTCACTTTTTTCATCCAGTGCACCGCACTGAAAAAAGAACCGCTGGTGGCTGCGTTGTTCCCCTTTTCTAACATAGTCATGCATGATGCGGTGCTTCGCATCGGAATACAGGGGATCTTCCTGAGCCAGGCTACGCCACCAAAAGGAACCAGAAAAAATCCCGGCTGCATGAAACAGTTTCGGATGCTGCCAAGCCAGATCCATGGCACTTAATCCGCCCAGGGAAAAACCGGCAATAGCCAATTCCCCCTCATTTGTTTGAGGGAACTCCTTTCGTATGGCAGGAAGCAACTCATGTAAAACAAAGGATTGGTATAGATTAGCCTTCCCTCCTCTTCCCAAATAATCCGGCGTTCCGGCTACACCATACTCCATGCGTCGCTCACTGCCGGCATGGATCGCAACAATTAATAGCGGAATTATGACCTGCTCCGCCCATAGCGAATGAATCAGGGGGGCAAAGGGCATGGCGGGGAGGTCCTGTCCGTCGTTGACCAGCAGCACCGGACAACGATCCGGCAAGGGCAAACTGGGCAGGTACAAATCACAGAGAACCGTTCGTTCCAATGATACAGACTCGTAGTGCCTGGATATGGGCATTATAGGATTAATAGTTGGCGAGGCAGACACCGGGTAAAAATACTGAATCGAGGCGCGAGGGGTTGATTTCTTTTGCAAAATGCGGCGGACAAAATACATTTGATTACAATGAAAAAAATTGGAATTCTATTTGGAAGAGAGAGAAGTTTTCCAGAGGCCCTGATTACCCGCATCAACAGTAAAAAACTGGATTCAGTTCAGGCAGAAGCCGTACGGCTGGATAAAGCCATGCAGGGAGAACCCTGTGGCTATGAAGTGATCATCGATCGCATCTCGCAAGATGTCCCCTTTTACCGGACTTGGTTGAAAAATGCAGGGCTCACGGGAACAGCTGTGATCAACAATCCCTTTTGGTGGAGCGCGGATGATAAATATTTCAATAATTGTTTGATGACCAAATTGGAGGTGCCCGTTCCCAAAACAGCGATCATTCCTTCGCGCGAACTTCCGGATGATACCGCTCCGGATTCTTTCTCCAACCTGGCTTATCCGCTGGATTGGAACAGCATCTTTCAATACGTTGGATTTCCTGCTTACATGAAACCGTATGCCGGCGGCGGATGGAAACATGTATACAAACTCCGAAGCCCGGAAGAGTTTTTCAACAAGCACGCCGAAACCGGTCAATTGGTGATGCTGCTACAGGAAGAAATTGTTTTCACAGAATACTACCGCTGTTATTGTATCGGCGGAAAATACGTTCGGATCATGCCCTATGAGCCAAGGAACCCGCATCACCTTCGCTATGAGGCATCTTTCAGTCCCTCTGCGGAGAGACTAAAACAAATGACCGATATCGTACTTAAGATCAATCGCTACCTCGGATATGATTTCAATACTGTGGAGTTAGCCGTACGCGACGGAGTCCCTTATGCCATTGACTTTTGCAATCCAGCCCCGGATGCCGATGTAGCCAGCGTAGGAGAAGAAAATTTTGAGTGGGTGGTAGAAACCGCAGCTCAATTTGCCATTGAAAAAGCTTTGTCGCATCAGCCGGGTGCCGATAACCTCACCTGGGGTGAATACATTAAAAGAAGCAGTCAGCACGCACCGCTCAAATAAACACATCCGACCCAACTATGCACCTGAACTACAAAACATTTACCATTGGCGTAGAAGAGGAGTACATGGTGCTTGATCCAAAGAGCCTTGAACTGAAAAACCATCAGCAGCAAATCGTTCAGGAGGGAAACAAACTGTTGAAGGAAAAAATAAAAGCCGAAATGCATCAGGCAGTGGTGGAGGTGGGAACCGACATCTGTGCCGATGCGACAGAAGCATATCAAGATGTGGCTCATCTGCGCCGAAGCGTTCATGGAATTGCCAGTGAACTGGGATATGCTATGGGGGCCGCCGGCACTCATCCCTTCAGTCATTGGGAAAGTCAGCTGATCACCGAACACATTCGATATAGTGAGATCGTAAATGAATTGCAAGAGGCTGCCCGCAGTAACCTGATCTTTGGTTTACACGTGCACGTTGGAATGGAGAGCAGGGAAATGGCCAATCATATTGCTAATAGCACCCGCTACTTTCTGCCACATATATTCGCCCTTAGCACCAACTCGCCGTTCTGGGAAGGAAGAAAAACTGGTTACAAGTCATTCCGAACAAAAGTCTTTGATAAATTCCCCCGCACTGGCATACCGGATGCGTTTGACAGCATCGAAGCCTATGACAATTACGTAAAACTGCTCATCAAGACCAATTGCATTGACAATGCCAAGAAGATCTGGTGGGATCTTCGCGTTCATCCCTTCTTCAATACGGTGGAATTTCGGATCTGTGATATTCCCCTCACCGTAAAAGAAACGATCACCATTGCAGCATTGTTTCAGGCCATCTGCGCCCGAATCTATATGCTGCGTTCCAAAAACTTAAATTTCATTCAATACTCCCGCGCCCTGCTGAATGAAAACAAATGGCGGGCCAGCCGTTATGGAGTAGATGGAAACCTGATCGATTTTGGAAAAGAGGAGGAGGTAAATACTCGCTCCTTAATATTGGAATTACTGGATTTCCTGGATCCTGTACTCGATCAATTGGGCAGCCGCCCATTCGTCGAGGGCGTACAAGATATTCTGGAACAAGGAACCGGAGCCGACAGACAATTATACGTTTTTGAGCAAACAAAAGACCTCAAAGCAGTAGCCACTTATATAAATAACCAATTCCTCCAAGGTCTATGAAAAACACCTCCTATTTGGTCTGTATTCCGTTATTACTCACTACCTGGACCGTTTTATTTCTCACAGGTTGCTCCACCAAACAGAAAGCCGATCGATTGATCGTAAACGCACGTATCTATACCGTCGATTCCGCCTTTTCTATTGCCGAAGCAATGGCCATCCGCGATGGTAAAATACTGGCAATCGGTTCACGTGCCGAGGTAGAGAAAAAATTTCGTGCTGACTCAGTAGAAGATTGGCAAGGCGCTGCCATAGTGCCCGGTTTCAATGATGCACATGCTCATTTTGTACAATATGCACTAGGACTACGTGAGGCGAATTTGGTTGGCATGAATAGCTGGGAAGAAACCCTTCAAAAAGTTCAAACGCATTTTTCTAATCGACCGGACGGATGGGTCATTGGAAGAGGATGGGACCAGAACGATTGGGTCAAAAAAGATTTTCCAGATAACCAGGAACTCAACAAACTTTATCCCAATCGCCCCGTTCTGTTGATTCGTATCGACGGACATGCTGCCGTTGCCAACGAAACAGCACTGCGTATGGCTGGCGTGCATCCGGGTGATACCATCACCGGTGGAGAGTTTGTTACAAACGGTAAAGCCCTGACCGTATTATTGATCGATTATGCAGTAGATCGTATATCCAAACTCATCCCCTCACCTACCGAGGCTGAATATCAACAGGCAATGATCCAGGGTCAGGCGAATTGTTTGGCAGCGGGCCTAACCTCCATCACCGATTGCGGGCTACATTATTCGGAAGTAGACAAACTGAAAAAGTTGCAGGATCAGAAAATCCTTCAATTACGTTTGAATGTAATGTTGAGTGATGCTCCGGATAATTATCAATACGCTGAGAAAAATGGAAAACTGATGACCGATCGGTTGACAGTACAAAGTTTCAAAGTGTATGGGGACGGGGCCTTGGGATCCCGCGGCGCTTGCCTCCTGCACTCTTATCACGACAAGCCCGGATACAAAGGATTCCTCCTGAGCCGTGCGGAGCATTTTGACTCAGTAGCTCGTTGGTCAGTTCAGCATGGTTGGCAACTCTGTACGCACGCTATTGGTGACAGTGGGAACCGGGTGATATTGAATACATATGCCCGCCATCTGCCAAAGCAAAACGATCGTCGCTGGCGCATCGAACATGCACAAGTGGTCAATCCGGCCGATTTAGCACTTTTTAAACAACTTCAAGTTATTCCCTCCGTTCAACCCACGCACGCTACTTCCGATATGTATTGGGCAGAGAAACGATTGGGGCCGGATCGCATCAAACATGCATATGCCTACCAGGCATTGTTGGATCAGAATGGCTGGATGCCGCTGGGAACAGATTTTCCGGTGGAAGACATCTCTCCCATCAAAACATTTTACAGTGCCGTTGTAAGAAAGGATGCTGCCGGATGGCCTGAAAAAGGATTTTTACCCGAATACGCACTTACCCGGGAACAAACGCTCCGGGGTATGACCATATGGGCTGCCAAAGGAAGTTTTGAGGAAAATAAAAAAGGCAGTTTGGAGAAAGGAAAATGGGCCGACTTCATCGTATTGGATCAAGATATTATGCAGGTCGACACAGATAAAATTTTAAAAACCAAGGTGCTGGCAACCTACCTCAACGGAAAGCGAGTATATCAAATGAAATAAATCCACATCTGTGGAGAATCGCCCGGATTGAATCAACTTTCGGCGATCGCAATTCCAGTAAGTTTGCGAGATGAATGCTGCCGACCCTAACCATTTGCGTATCGCCATTTTAGATCTCTACAATGGCGCTCCCAATCAAGGGATGAGGTGCATATACCAAATTCTTGAGGATTGGTCGGTTAAAGAGCAACTAGCACTCGATATAGAGAGCTTTGATGTACGTCAGACCGGTTCTTTACCCGGCATGGACCACGATATTTATATCTCCACAGGCGGACCCGGAGATCCCCTTTCCAGCCGTTACGAGGATTGGGATATACAATGGTGTCGATGGCTGGATCAACTCATGCGGTACAATGCGAATCCGTCCACGCAGCGAAAAAAATATGTCTTTTTGATTTGCCATTCATTTCAAATGGCCTGCCGTCACCTGAACCTGGGCATGGTTTGTAAAAGACATTCTACCGCATTCGGTGTATTTCCGATACACCGTCTGGAAGGCGGCAAAGAAGAGATCATTTTTGAAGGATTGACCGATCCATTCTATGCCGTTGACAGCCGCGATTACCAGGTCATTCATCCCAATGAACAACGTTTAATGGATATGGGCGGCCGCACGCTTTGTTTGGAGAAAGAAAGACCGCATGTGCCATACGAAAGAGCATTGATGGCTGCCCGAATCAATTCATGGATCATCGGCACTCAATTCCATCCGGAGGCAGATGCAGAAGGTATGCGACTATATCTCCTGCAGGATGATAAAAAGCATCAGGTAATTGAAACACATGGCGAGTTGAAATGGAAAACCATGTTGGATCAATTGGAAGATGAGGATAAAATTCGACTGACCTATTTTCAGGTGATTCCGAATTTCCTAAATCAAGCTGCTGAATCGCTGCTAGCCCTGCCCGTTTGATCAATTAGCAAAAGTGTTCAATACATTACCTTACCGGCCACATACCTGATATGATCGAAAACATACGACAGTCATATAATCAGGCATTTGATCCGGCTCGCTACCAATCGATGCTGGATGGTATTGAGCAGTTGTTCCCGAATCAATTGGATTTTCGGATCGCTGAAACTCCGGTATTTGTAGATGCGGCCTTCACCAGAAAGATGCTGGACACCTGCTCGCATGTGATTGAATTGATCGGCGAACCAGATTTCAGAAAACTAACAGAACATGCCATACCTGCACAATGGAAGATACCCGGAGAAGAAGGCAACCCTGGTTTTCTTGCATTTGACTTCGGCGTATGCAAAAATGAAGAAGACGAGCTGGTTCCACAACTGATCGAATTGCAAGGATTTCCCAGTTTGTTTGGGTATCAATCTTTATTGGCTGAGTGGTATGCGCATATCCACCCTGCGCCCAAAGACTTCAGTGCTTATTTGTCCCATTTGGATGCAGCTGCCTATCAAGACATGCTCAGGCAAATCATCGTCGGCAGCCATGATCCACGAGAAGTGATCCTCTTGGAGATTTTACCGCAGCAACAGAAGACCCGGATTGATTTTGCCATCACCGGCAAAATGCTTGACATACCGGTAGTATGCTTGTCAGAGTTACGACTCCGAGACGGAAAGTTTTTTTACGAGCGAGACGGGAAGCTGCATCCGGTGAAACGCATCTACAACCGGATCATCTTCGATGAACTGGAACAACAAGAACCGACCTTGCGTGCACAAGGAGCGCTGCTGTTAAAACCTGCTGCCGTAGAATGGTGCCCGCATCCGAACTGGTTTTACCGCGTCAGTAAATACCTGCTCCCCTACCTGCATAATCCGGGTGTTCCGGCAACTTATTTCCTTGACCAAGTAAAGCAGATTCCACCTGATCTATCCAATTATGTACTGAAACCACTTTTTTCTTTTGCCGGACAAGGTGTGCTCATCGATCCAACGCCGGAGGATCTTCAAAACATAACCGATCCATCGAATTGGATCTTGCAGCGAAAAGTAAATTATGCACCGGTGATCCCCACCCCAGATGAACCCGCCAAGGTGGAGATCCGGTTGTTCTATTTTTGGCCTCCGGATGCTACCAAGCCCATCCCTACCCTAAACCTCGCTCGACTTAGCAAAGGAAAAATGGTAGGCACACGGTATAATAAGGACCGCAACTGGGTAGGAGGAAGTGTTTGTTTTTTTGAAATGAAAAGTAAACTATCATGATAAAAAAAATTATTGCGCTGACCCTGCTGTTCTGTACCACCCAATCCACTTGGGCGCAACAAACCGGAAGAATGGAAACAGATCGTCCGGATCAAACCGAATCACCCTATTTGACCAAGAAAAATTATCTGCAAGCAGAATTCGGATTCAATTATGAGCGAGTGGATGGTCAAACCCAATGGGTACATCCCACGGCCTTATGGAAGTTTGGGCTAAACAAACGATTTGAATTCCGCATGATCACGGAAATGCAGACCATACAGTTACAATCGGGCACAACGATTGCGAAGCGTCAAACAGGTGTGCTGCCAATACAAATTGGAGGTAAACTTGCCTTGATGGAAGAAAAAGGATTGCTTCCCAAAACATCCCTGATCGCGCATGCATCCCTGCCCAAATGGGGAGGCAGCATCTTTCAAACACCTAAGTGGGCACCCAATTTTCGATTTGTGATGCAAAACACCCTCAGCGAACGTGCCGCCTTAGGATACAACCTGGGTGCAGAGTGGGATGGATTTAGCAATGAACCCGACTGGATCTACACATTTGCTCCGGGCTATAATATTGGAAAGAATGGCTATGCCTACGCAGAACTCTATGGATCTGTACGTAAAGGCAGCAGCCCCGAGCATTCTATTGCAGGCGGCGTGGCCTACTATTTTACGGATGACACTAAAATCGATTTGTCCGGATCCTATGGCCTTACAGAGGCTGCCACTGATTACTACATAGCGATTGGTTTTTCCTTTCGCACGCCCACCAAAAAGAAATAATCTATTTCCAGGCCTGAAGAAAACTTGTTTCAACGCTGACCAACCAACTCTGACGAGCCATTCGACCCATGTTACCGCTCAACTGAAACCGTTGACCAATATTTATTTTGGTGGTGCTGTTCAGAATCAATTGCAAGGCTGGAGCTAAATCCAGGTAAAACAAATCATCCCCTACCATCCGCTGACCGAGCAACTCGAGGTAGATATTAAAATTGGGCTGCTGGTAACTGGTGTATTGACGCGGGAACAACAAGTAACCGGTAGATACGGAATAGTTGATGGATTGATATTGACGTGCCGGGAAATAGGTGCGTCCATCATAACGAGTGGCATCAAGCACTTCGGTTCGGCTAATCATTCCGGACAAAGCAAATTTGTGCCAAAGTTGAGTAGCGATAAGTCCCAACTCCACCCCAGTTTTATCTCCCATCAATGAGATCTCATCATAATAATGGAACGCGTCACGCGTGATGCTTCCATCCAAAAATGCCGCCATACGAAAATGTTTGTGTATTCCGTCGGAGGATAGAAAACGATACTTAACACCCATACCAACTGACTCGCCATCAAAAGAGCGTGTATGCATGTTGGCTGCAGAGGCAGACAGCCTTACCTGAATCTTTTTAGAAAGACCCGCCGTGAGCTGCGGCATCACGCGATAGGTGAATCGACCGAACCTTTTATCATCACCGACTCCATGCGTCTTCAATTTGACATTGATTGAACGAGAAGGGATATTGGAGGCGGGGTCCGAGAATACATAAAGTTCCTGCGACCAAATGGATTTGATACCCAAGACCAAAAGAACCAGTAGAAGCCTGATCATGTTATTGCTTGCTGATGAATGATAAGATCGATCCGGGATCTGGATCGGTTGCCCGAATGACCCCTTTCGGATCGACCAAATAAGTAGTTGGTATGCGTTCAATCTGCCACTGCAGTACCAAAGGGCTATCCCACTGGGCAGGTGTATTTACTTGGAGCCAATCGATCCGGTCTTGTTTGATGGCCTTGATCCAACTGCCACGGTCTTGATCCAATGACACCCCCAGTACTTCTAAGCCATTTTCTTTCCACTTGGGATAGAACTTCCGCACCGCGCGATTAGCAACACGGCAAGGGCCGCACCAGGAGGCCCAAAAGTCTACCAACACCCATTTACCTCGCAGCGAATCCAACGAGATGGTTTTACCGGAGGGATCACTGAGCCGAATGGGAAAGGCCTTTTGCCCATTTAATGACTGTCCCCTTACCTCTCCGATGAATGTGCAGCATAGAAGAAGGATGAATATGGATAAGCGCATCTTATTTCTTTTTTGAAAGGAGATAAACAACACCGTTTTGATCCTTCATTCGATCGGCGTATCGACCCATGAACCGCTTAAGTTCCTTTTCAACAAGAAACCCCTTCCCGATCACCTGGAGGCTTTCTCCTTCTTTCCAATCCTCCAACAATTGATAGGATACAGCACCCTGCTGAAACCGCCTGTCGGATAGCTCGGTTGGCGGGCAGCGTTCTCGACTCTTCACGAAGGCAAAAGAACAAGTCACTCACTC
>CAYYXC010000038.1:0-253 GCA_964475505.1 uncultured Chitinophaga sp. | reverse complement strand
CGCCTGTCGGATAGCTCGGTTGAGCTAAGATTACGCGTGACTACAAGTGTGAGTCCGCCAACAAAAAAACCGGCATCCTCCACCGCCAATCGAATGGCCTCTACTGAAACATCTATTCCCTCTTTGAAACGAATATCAAAAGAGGATGTCTTCAACTCGGGTTGTACAGAGTCAATAAAATCGATCTTATCAAGTGCTTGATGAATGGATTTGCTGCAAAGTGCGCAGGTCAGACCAGTGGCCTGCAGTTTGG
>CAYYXC010000037.1:4723-12602 GCA_964475505.1 uncultured Chitinophaga sp. | reverse complement strand
ACTTAAATGTGGTCGTGTACAATTTTGTGGATATGCTCAGCCATGCCCGCACGGAGATGGAAGTATTGAAGGAACTCGTCGGCGATGAAATGAGTTATCGAAGTATTACCGCCTCTTGGTTTGAGCATTCTCCCTTGCATCAAGCATTGAAGCGACTTGCAGATAAGAAGATCCGCATCGTATTGGCTACCGATCACGGAAGCATTCGTGTAAAAACACCTTGTCGGGTATTGGGCGATCGTCAAACCAGCACCAACATCCGCTACAAGCATGGCCGCAACTTGCAATACGATCCGAAGGATGTGTTGGATGTTCGGGATCCGCGGCAAGCGGGATTGCCAGTGCCTACGATCAACTCCTCTTATATTTTTGCCCGGGAGGACCGTTATCTCTGCTACCCCAACCACTATAATCATTTTGCGCAGTATTACCGAAATACTTTTCAGCACGGTGGGATAAGTTTGGAGGAAATGATCGTTCCGTTCATTGTTTTAGAATCCCGTGAATGATGTGGAAAAACGATTTCTTCTGCCGGTTATGCTTGAATTACCTTAGCGCCATCAGCATATGAAATACACACAGAACACGCTCGATAAATTACAAGCCATTCCCGAACAAGCCGGGTACATTCTTCGCTATGAGCGCGGAAATTTTCAAAGTGGCTATTGCATTTTGGAATCAAAAAAAGTGATCGTACTCAATAAGTTTCTTCAGACGGAAGGCCGCATCAATACCTTGTTGGAGTTGATCCCTCAGTTGGAGATCGACCCGTTGTTCCTGCCTGAAGAGATGCGCAAGCTTTTTGAGGAAGTGCGCGCTCAATTCGCTGCCAATACTGCCGCTTGATATTATCTTGATTGCCCCTTCGCTGACCATACGTTTTTTAGGTACCGGCACCAGCAGCGGAGTTCCTATGATCGGCTGCTCCTGCGTCGTTTGTACTTCTGCTGACCCGCGCGATCAACGTCTCCGCTCCAGCATCTGGGTACGCTCAGCCAATACTTCGCTGGTGGTTGATGCCGGACCGGATTTTCGAACACAAATGCTGCGGGACAAGGTTCATTCCCTCGATGCCATCTTGCTTACGCATGCGCATAAAGACCATATCGCCGGATTGGATGATGTGCGAGCATACAATCATTTTCAACAGCGACCCATGCGCCTGTACGCTGATCCCCGTACAGAAGAGGCCATTCGTCGTGATTTCTACTATGCTTTTTCCGATACTAAATACCCGGGTACGCCCGATATCGATCTACTTTCGATCGGCGATGAGTCTTTTTCTGTAGGAGATATTCCGGTTACTCCCATTCGAGTTATGCATTTACGCATGCCGGTATTGGGATTTCGCTTTGGCGATTTCACCTACATCACCGATGCTAATTTCATTGAGGAGACCGAGTTGGATAAAATTCGGGGCAGTCAGGTGTTGGTACTGAATGCCCTTCGAAAAGAAAAACATCTTTCACATTTCACGCTTTCGGAGGCAATCGAACTGGCTCACTCCCTGCAGGTGCCCCGCGTATACTTCACCCATATCTCCCACCAGTTGGGTGCCCATGCTTCGGTTAATGACGAGCTGCCTTCCGGCATTCAATTGGCATTTGACGGGTTGGAAATACAGGTTTCCAATCCCTAACAGTTGTTCGTTTTTTGGGATTTTTTCCGTTTTTTTGTCCCATGAATTTTCAGCAATCAGAACTGACACAACAGGTTGCGCAGATGGCGCGTGATTTTGCGGAACGGGAAATACGTCCCCATGTTATGGAGTGGGATGAGTCCCAATTTTTTCCTCGGGATGTATTCAAGCGCTTGGGTGAACTGGGACTAATGGGTGTATTGGTACCGGAAGCCTATGGCGGATCGGGTATGGGTTATTACGAATACAAAGCCGCCATTGTAGAGATCGCCAAGGTGTGTGGGTCGGTTGGGCTCAGCATGGCTGCGCATAACTCGCTATGTACCGGACATATCCTTGCGTTTGGAAATGAGGAGCAAAAGAAAAAATGGTTGCCGCGTTTAGCAACGGGGGAGGCGATCGGTGCGTGGGGATTAACAGAGGCCAATACCGGCAGTGATGCCAGCAACATGCGTTGTACCGCCGTCCGCGATGGAAACGATTGGATAATAAATGGAACCAAGAATTGGATCACGCATGGAATCAGTGGGGAGATCGCTGTAGTAATTACTCGCACCGGAGAGCCCCGCACAAAGAACAATGCCACCGCTTTTGTAGTGGAGCGTGGTACACCCGGTTTTCTGGCAGGAAAGAAGGAGAACAAGTTGGGAATGCGATGCAGTGAAACAGCTGAAATGGTTTTTGATCAATGTCGTATTCCAGATGCGAACCGCTTGGGCGAAGTGGGGGATGGCTTTCATCAGTCCATGAAAATTTTGGATGGCGGACGCATCTCCATTGCCGCTTTGTCACTCGGCATTGCCCGTGGCGCTTATGAGGCAGCGTTGGCTTACGCCCAAGAACGCGAACAATTTGGAAAACCCATCGCGCAATTTCAAGCTATCGCCTTCAAGTTGGCGGATATGTATACGGAGATTGAGGCGGCCGATCTATTGACCGATCAGGCGGCTTTCAAAAAGCAGCAGCATATGCCTATGACCCAAGAAGCTGCCATGGCTAAATATTATGCCAGTGAAGTGGCAGTCAAAGTGGCGAACGAGGCAGTACAGATCTTCGGTGGCTATGGATATACCAAAGATTTTCCTGTCGAGAAATTTTACCGTGATGCCAAGTTGTGCACGATCGGAGAAGGGACTTCTGAGATTCAAAAATTGGTGATCGCGCGCTCAATCCAGCGCTGATCATTGCAATTCCTGTAAGTCGACCAGTTTTTTATAATAGCCGTTCTGTGCAATGAGGTTTTCGTGGTTGCCCCTTTCTACAATTCTTCCCTCTTGCAATACAAGGATCTCGTCGGCGTGACGAATAGTGGAGAGTCGGTGTGCGATCACTAAACTGGTGCGGTCCTTCATCACATTGTTTATCGCCTCTTGTACCAGTCGTTCACTCTCGGTATCCAAAGAAGAGGTGGCTTCATCCAGAATGAGGATCGAAGGATTTTTTAGCAATGCACGGGCAATAGTCAGTCTTTGTCTTTCTCCGCCACTGAGTTTGCTGCCGCGGTCGCCCACATTTGACGCATACTGTTCTGCTTTTTGTTGGATGAATCCCGCAGCATTGGCCAGTCGCGCTACTTCCTCTATTTGCGTTTGAGGTGCATCGCTGATGCCCAGTGATATGTTATTGGCGATGGTATCGTTGAAGAGAATGGGTTCTTGGGTAACCAAACTCATGTGCTGACGGATGGATGTCAATGCATAATCCCGGATATCAACGCCATCGATCAGTACTTGTCCGTCAGTTACATCGTGAAACCTGGCCAGCAGATCGGCGAGTGTAGATTTTCCGGAGCCAGAGGAACCGACCAATGCAATGGTTTTCCCTTTTGGCAGGGTGAAGTTGATGTCGTTCAGCACCAATTTATCGCCGTAGGCGAAACGAACATTGCGGAATTCGATTTTGTCGCGAAAACCGGTGAATACAGTGCCGGTCGGATTTTCATCTATTGTTTGTGGCGTGGTCAGGAGTTCTTCGATGCGTGCAATGGCAGCCGATCCCTTTCGCATGTTACTGAAAGAAGTGGAGAGGGATTTGACGGGGTTGATGATATTATAAAACAGCGCCAAGTAAGCCAGGAATGTTGAAGGAGCCAATGCGATCTCTTGGTTCAATACGCTTTGTCCGCCAAACCAAAGAATTCCGACAAATACGCCTACGCCCAGCACTTCAGATACGGGGGAGGCGAGGTCGCGACGACGACTGATCCGATTTCTTGCGTCTAACAAAGCATCATTCGCCTGCTCAAAGCGATTGCGGATCCAGTTTTGCGCGTTGAATGATTTGATGATGCGCAGCCCCAGCAGGGTTTCATCTAAAATGCTCAATGACTCTCCTTGCCGAATGGCTGCCTCCTGGGAAGTTTTCTTTAGTTGGCGGGATATGCGACCCAGGATCAATCCGATGGCCGGGATACAGACCAGAATGGCGAGGGTGAGGGTGGGACTGATATAAAAGAGCACGATGAAATTGATCACGATGGTCAGCGGATCGCGCACCCATCCTTCCAGCGCGCCCACCAGCGAGTTCTCTACTTCATACACGTCGTTGGTCAGCCGACTCATCAGATCACCTTTTCGTTGCTCGGTAAAGTATCCGATGGGGAGGGTGAGTACTTTGTGATAGATATCCGAACGAAGTCGATGAATGATTCGATTTTTCATCGGGTTCAGAATATAAAACGAGAGGTAGAGGAAGAGATTTTTGAATCCAATGGAAAGCAGAATGATCAGACAAATGATGCCCAGGGTGGCAACGGGGGTAAGCGTGTCGACTTGTTTGAGTAAAACTTGCCGGATCATTTCCATCATGGCATTGTCGGCCGGTTGGGCGAGCCGGCTGTTGTCGCCATTGAAGATCAGGTCGAAGAAAGGGGCCAGCATGCCAAATGATACGATCGAGAAAAGTATGGAAAGTAAGATGCTGATCAGGTATCCGACGATGGAGCCTGTTTGATGGCGGAGATAGTGGAAGATGCGGGCGTAGGTGCGCATGCCGAATGGATCGGCACAAAGTAACTAATTTTAGGCCAGCGATCGGGCATCGGTCGCAGTTCATCAATTTCAATCGAGCAGACATGGAGGAAGGAAAACGCCAAAAGCAGATCGCCGGATTATTGAATGAAGAAATGAATCGGATCTTTCAATTGCTGGGCTTGACGATGGTAGATGGTGGCATGATCTCCATCTCTACGGTAAAAGTGACACCCGACTTGTTAGAAGCCCGGTTCTACCTCAGTTTTTTCCAGGTAAAAGATGCGGATGCTGCGTTGCGCAAAGTGCAGGAACGCACTCCGGAGATTAAACGCGAGTTGACCGATCGTGTCCGTCACCAATTGCGTAGCATGCCCGTGTTGAAGTTTTTTCGGGATGACACCTTGGATCATGTTTTTAAAATGGAAGAGTTGTTCCGTCGCATCGATCAGGACAAAAAGACAACGGATGATGCTTCTGCTTCCCCTGCTGAATCTTAAACACCACCTCATTTGTATTTACGTTTCGCTTGGCGATATTTTCGTTCACCCAAGTCCACTACTGCGATCTCCGTGATTGCGTGGACCAGCGTAATCGCCATTACAGTGGGTACGGCTGCGCTGATCTTGGTGTTGAGTGTATTCAATGGCTTTGAGGGGTTGGTTAAATCGCTCTATTCCGATTTTTATCCGCAGTTGAGGGTGCTGCCTGCCAGTGGGAAATTCATTGAAGTTTCAGATAGTTTGCATCAGCGCCTGGCCAACTGGCCCGGTGTTTCAGCTGCATCCCGCACGGTTGAGGACAAGGTTATCTTACAAAACGGGGAGTATCAGTCGGTGATTCAATTGAAGGGAGTGGATGATCAATACCTGCGCGTATCCGGTGTGCCGGGCCGGATCTATCATGGCGCTTACTCGTTGGGCACGCAAGACCAGCCCTCGTTGGTGATCGGGGCCGGAGTAGAGGATGCGTTAGGAGTTTATGCGGGGAGAGAAACGAATTTGCTGCGTGCTTATTTACCTCGTCGAGGCGGCGGAAGAGCTTTGTCGGCCGACAATATCCAGCAATCCGATCTGTATGCCGCAGGTTCGTTTATGATCCAACAAGATTTTGACGAGCAGTACGGATTGACTCGTTATGATTATTTATGTAGTGTATTGGGATTGCCTGCTTCCTCCGTTTCGGCGTTGGAGTTCAAGTTGCAGAATGAGTCCAATATTGGGCAGGTAAAGCAACAGCTGCGTGCTTTATTGGGTCCTGCTTTTCGCGTGGAAGATCGCTACGAGCAAAATCAAAGTTTGTATGGCGTAATGAATGCGGAGCGATGGATCGTTTATGGCGTGCTGTCACTGATCTTGGTGGTAGGTGCCTTTACCATGATCGGAGCGCTGACCATGCTCATATTGGAAAAGCAAACGGACATTCAGATTTTACGTGCATTGGGTGCAGAGGCTTGGGTGATCCGCCGCATCTTCTTAACGGAAGGATTGTTATTGGCCGGAGTAGGTGCGGGGTTGGGCATTTTGATCGCCGGTACATTGATCTGGGCACAACAGGAATTTCATTTGATACCCTTGGGTGGCGGAAGTTTCTTGATCGATCATTATCCGGTGGAATGGCGAGGACGTGACGGCCTTTTGATCGGACTCACGGTTTTTGTCATTGCCGGTATTGCGTCTTGGGTCCCCGCATCCAAAGCAGCTGCGCGGGTGCAGTCGCTACGAACTCAATAATCACCGATCGTTTCAGGCAATTGCGCCAGTGCGCGTGCCAATTGTTCGTCGTTGGGTGCAATGCCGAGCCATTCGTGAGTGCCCTCCATAAAATCGACGCCTTTACCCATGGATGTGCGCATCAGTATAACAATGGGTTTTCCGTTTCCGGTCAGACTTTTTGCTTTTTCCAATCCGCTGACCACAGCATCCATTTCATTTCCATTCATCTCCAGTACGGTCCATCCGAATGATTCGAATTTCGCGCGCAAATCACCCAGGGCCATTACTTTTTCGGTGGGACCATCGATTTGCTGACCATTCCAATCTATGGTGGCGATCAGATTATCCACTTGGTGGTGTGCAGCAAAAAGTGCTGCTTCCCAGATCTGTCCCTCATTTAATTCTCCGTCGCCGTGCAAGGAAAACACCAGGTTTTGATCGCCGTTCATTTTTTTGGTAAGGGCAGCACCTGCAGCTACGCTGAGTCCTTGCCCCAACGAACCTGAAGCGATGCGAATGCCTGGAAGGTGTTCGTGTGTGGCAGGGTGACCTTGTAGTCGTGTATTTAGTTTTCGGAATGTACCCAGTTCTTCAGTGGGGAAATATCCTGCACGGGAAAGGGTGGAATAGAAAACCGGTGAAATATGTCCATTTGAAAGGATGAAAATATCTTCCTCTTTGCCGTCCATTTTAAAAGAGGGATTGTGTTTCATTACCCGGAAATAAAGGGCAGTGAAAAAATCGGCACAGCCCAAGGAACCACCGGGGTGTCCGCTGCTGGCACCATGTACCATTCGTAAAATATCGCGGCGTATCTGGGTGGCAATGGAGGCGAGGTCGTTCATGTGCTGGCTTTTTGCAAAAATGAACTGATTGTGGTTAGTTGAGAAAAGATTCGCTTGATACCTACACACTTTTTTTCAACAGTTTAGGTATAACTATTCAAAATGATGTCGGTCATTTTTGAGCAAGTGGGTGTTTATTGAATTATATTTGATTAACCCCTATATGATTTTATCCGTATTCATCGCACTTGCTTCTGCCTTCCTGCTAACATTTTTGTCGGTACCCTTGATCATCGAGGTAGCCGTCAAACATCAATTATACGACCTTCCCAGCACGCGTAAGATTCATGCTCGTCGAATTTCTCCATTGGGCGGATCGGCTATTCTGATTGGATTTTTGATCTCCGTTTTTCTGTTTATTTCAGATTTTCCAAATCCGGAGTTCCGTTTTTACAAAGCAGCAGCGTTGATTGTTTTTTTTCTGGGATTGAAAGATGACCTGAGTGGCTTGAGTGCAACCAATAAGCTGATAGGGCAATTGCTGATAGCCGCCATCCTCATACATACGGGTGGTTTACGCCTCGAGGGCTTGTATGGGTTGTTTGGGGTCTACGAAGTCTCCCCCTTGGTGTCGTATAGTCTCACCTATTTCACGATCGTGGTGGTGATCAATGCTTTTAATTTGATCGATGGGGTGGATGGACTGGCAGCGAGCTTGGGCATACTCAGCCTGGGTGTGTTTGGTGTTTATTTCACTTTATCGGATCAGGT
>CAYYXC010000037.1:0-4713 GCA_964475505.1 uncultured Chitinophaga sp. | reverse complement strand
GCCCTTGTTGGCAGTTTAATGGCTTTTCTCATTTTCAATCGGCCTCCTGCTCGAATTTTTATGGGTGATTCCGGTTCTTTATTAATTGGCACGGTCAATGCGATACTTGCGATTCGTTTCATTCACACCGCCAGCGCACCTCAGGCAGTACTGCCTTTACCTGCAGCAGCGGCACTGGGTATTGCGATTCTATCCATACCGCTGTTCGACACCCTTCGGATGTTTGCCATGCGATTGTTTTCGGGATATTCCCCTTTTCGTCCGGATCGAAGCCATGTACATCATTTGTTTCTCAACCGTGGGTTTAGTCACTCACTCGTTACCTTTTTCTGTGTTTTTGCAAATATGGTTTTGATCGCCGGGGCCTGGCATTTCAGGTACTTGGGCACCACCGTAGTTTTGCTCGCAGAGATTGTATTCGCTTTCATTGCATTAGGGTTATTGTATTATTATCGTAGCGCTGCCTCCAAGCGCCGATACGATCAACCCAATACACCTGTAATTGACATGGCGGGTGAAGTAAGTGTAAAGGCAGAGTAGTCTGTTTTTCCGTACCACTCCCTTTTGTTAGTTTTGCCTTTCTTTCAAGAAAACCAACCCCATGTCTGAAGAACTGATTTCCATTGAGCGTCACGCAGAAGATTCGATGCGCAAAGCCATCCAGTTTTTGGAATCTGAATTGGTCAAGATCCGTGCCGGAAAAGCCAATCCGCAGATGTTGGATGGGCTGGTTGTAGATTATTATGGTTCACCCATGCCCATTAACCAAGTGGCCAACATCAGTGTATTGGATGCGCGTACGCTGAGCATTCAGCCCTGGGAGAAAAACATGTTGCAGCCCATTGAACGGGCCATCATTGCCGCCAATATGGGTGTTACGCCTCAGAATGACGGCGCCTTGATTCGAATATTCATGCCTCCGCTGACCGAAGAACGCCGAAAAGAACTGGTAAAAAAATGCCAGGCAGAGGGGGAGCAATCTAAAGTGGCCGTACGAAATATTCGCCGTGAGGCCATTGAGCAGATAAAGAAACTGCAAAAGAACGGGCTCAGTGAAGACGTGGCCAAAGGGGGAGAAACCTCCATTCAGGAGGTAACTGACAGGCATATTGCCTTGGTGGACAAACATCTTGCCGCCAAGGAAAAAGAGATTATGTCGGTTTAGGATTTCTTGTTTACCAGGTATACGCCTGAGAGAATGATTCCTAAACACAGGATCTGAACCGGATCGATGTAAATGTTGTCGATCCATCCAACGATCACAGCGACTACGGGAATGCCGTAGGTAACCAGCGATGCGAACAATCCCCCCGCGCGTTGCAGCAGCATATAAAATAAGATCGTGGCCAGTGCCGATCCGGCTACACCCAAACCCGCTCCTTTCCATAGGGCTGTTTGAATGCTCGCGTCCTCAAAAGGAAGTGCGAAGAAATCAAATTGCCAAAGTAAGAAGGAGGTGGGTATGATCATCAGTGCGATGGAAACCGAGGCCAGGTGAAGGGGTTTGACTCCTTGTAATCGATGGGTCACCAGGTTCACATTGATGCCGTACAAAATGGTTCCGGTCAAAATGGCCAGCGTGGGAAGTAGGCCGGCCAGTGTGAGTGTTTTTTCGTTTCGGATCACCGGCAGCAAGGTTAGAAGTACCAGTCCCACCAACCCAATTCCGATCCCCAGTAGTTTATTGAGCGCTATACGGTCCTTATAGAACAGAATCGCAATGGTAACCACACAGAGCGGGGTGAGGGCGTTGAGAATGCCGCCTATGGGACCGGTAATCGCGGGATCATTCAACGCAAAAGCAAAGAGAAAGGCGGGCAGGAGATTTCCGATGGTACCATTAAGCGCCACCAGTCCGATTTTATTTCCGGGTATGTTTCGGATGTGTATGATTGCAAAAGGCAAAAAGAACAGAGCCGCCGAGAAAATGCGAAGGGCGGCCAGCCTATTAGGATTGATCACGGTAGCGCTCTCTTCCATTAATTTGAAAGAGCTTCCCCAGATCAGACATAAAGACAGAAAAAGGAGCCATTTCAATATGTTGTTTGATTTCATGGCTCAAAGTTGCGTTTTCTCATGAGTTGTGTGGAGGTTTTTTATTTTCTTTACTGAAAATTCATTTTTATGGGCATGTTGAAAGAATTCCGGGACTTTGCCATGAAAGGCAACATCGTTGACCTGGCCGTAGCCGTTATCATCGGCGGCGCATTTGGTACCATTGTATCCTCGCTAGTGGAGGATGTTATAACGCCCTTGTTGCTATCTCCGGCATTGGAGGCCGTTCATGCCACTGACCTCGATAAATTGGTATGGAACGGAGTAAAATATGGTACGTTCTTGGCAGCTACCATCAAATTCATCTTCATTGCATTTGTAATGTTTGGTTTGGTGAAGGCCATGAACCGCATGATCAAAAAAGAGGCGGCCAAGCCTGCGGCCACTCCTGAGGATATTTTGCTTTTGAGGGAGATCCGTGATTCCTTAAAAAAGTAATCGCCAATAGCCGTCCCAACCCCCTAATTTTGCCCGCCTAACACATGGCTGTTCATCCCGCATATCAAATCCGTTTGCCTCAGTTTGAGGGGCCTTTCGACTTGTTGTTGTTCTTCATCGAACGCGATGAGTTGGATATCTATAATATTCCGATTAATCGGATCATTCATGATTTTTTGGCTTATATCCGCCAAAGTGAGGAGTTGAACATTGAACTCAGCAGCGAGTTCATTCTGTTTATCTCTACGCTGATGCGGATCAAGGCAAAAATGTTGTTGCCGCGAAAAGAACTGGATGCCGATGGTCAAGAGATCGATCCTCGCCAAGAGCTCATCAATAAGATTCTTGAATACAAGCGATTCAAAGAGGCTTCAGCTCAGTTGGCTGACATGGAGGCGATGCGCATGCTGATGGTGAAAAGAGGCAATATTCAGCGCGAGATGATGGCAGTAGGAGACACAGCAGCAGAGGGAACGGAAATCCAAACGCTGACCCTGTTCAAGCTGATGAAGGCTTTTGAAAAAGCCCTTCAACGGTATTCAGATCGGGTTAATCGTCCGATACATACAGTAGTTCAATACAACTACACGATGGAGCAGACCCGTGAGCAGATGTTAAATTTGACGGCTCAGGAACGTACACTTGCTTTCGAACGGATCTTCGATCGATGCGAAAACCGGGTGCATGCCATTTTTACTTTCCTTTCTTTATTGGAATTGATCCAGCAAAAGTTTCTGCGAATTATGATTGGCGAGGGCCGTAACAATTTCATCATTGAGTACATCGATCCTGCCGATCGGGAAATGACAGCTGAAACGGTTGAATCACCGGCGAGCTAATGGTGCCACTGCGGGATCGCTGACCGGACGACCTGAAAAAACTTCCTTCACCGCATCCACGATAGCATCCGCATCATACTCGCATTCGCGGTGTAGTTCCTTGGGTGTTCCATGCTCCACAATGCGGTCCGGTATGCCGAGAATACGCACTTCGTTCCTATATCCTTCCTTGGCCATGAATTCCAAAACCGCGGAACCAAAGCCACCTTGTACGGAGGCATCCTCTACGGTTATCAGACAGGGATATTGCTGACAGGCCTCGTGCAGAAGGGCTTCATCCAATGGTTTTGCGAAACGCATATCGTAGTGGGCCGGATCATAGCCGTCCAACTTAAGTTGTTTGATCGCTTTGCTTGCAAAATTTCCGGGATGACCAAAACTTAGAATAGCCAGGTCTTTTCCGGCTTTCAATTTTCGTCCCTTACCAATCTCAATGGCTTCAAAGGGCGTTTTCCAATCAGGCATTACTCCTTCTCCTCTTGGGTAGCGGATCACCATCGGGTACTCAGTGCTTTCCAGTTGTGCGGTGTACATCAGGTTTCGCAACTCTTGTTCATTCATCGGAGCACTGATGATCATATTGGGGATGCAGCGGAAATAAGCGATGTCGTAACAACCATGATGGGTCGGACCATCGTCTCCTACCAGACCGGCGCGGTCGAGGCAGAATACCACCGGCAATTTCTGCAAGGCTACATCGTGTACGACCTGGTCATATGCCCGCTGCATAAATGAGGAGTAGATGTTGCAGAACACGCGCAGTCCCTGCGTGGCCATACCAGCGCTAAGGGTAACGGCATGTTGTTCGGCGATGCCTACATCAAAAGCGCGGTGGGGCATTTTCTCCATCATGAATTTGAGGGAGGAGCCAGAGGGCATGGCCGGCGTGATTCCGAAGATCTTCTCGTTTTGCTCGGCCAATTCAATGATGGTATGTCCGAATACATCTTGGTATTTCGGGGGTTGGGGTTTATCGAATGATTTCTTTACGATCTCACCGGTTACTTTATCAAAAAGACCGGGGGCATGCCATTTGGTTTGGTCTTTCTCGGCCAATGCATACCCTTTTCCTTTGGTGGTGATCACGTGCAGCAACTTCGGACCGGGGATCTCCCGCAGGTCACGTAAGGTGTCAACAAGTTTAGCGATGTTGTGTCCGTCGATGGGACCAAAATAGCGAAGCTTCAATGCTTCGAAAAGATTGGAACTGCTGCTTACCATCCCTTTTAATCCCTCTGTGAGCTTGTGGGCCATGGAGCGGGAGAAGGTTTTTCCTACAGGCAGTTTGCCCAACAGATTCCATACATCGTCTTTCACCTTGTTGTAAGTGGGCGAGGTGGTGATGTCGGTTAAATATTCTTTGAGAGCACCCACATTAGGG
>CAYYXC010000036.1:0-12959 GCA_964475505.1 uncultured Chitinophaga sp. | reverse complement strand
ATACGACCACCCCCTTGATCAATAAAAACATAGAGGGCGATGTCTCTACCGGAAAAGGTCCCTCTCTCTCCTATGCCCCGGCCGTGCATAATAAATTGCTGGCTCTGGTAGAAGAGATTGCAGAGAAGAAGAAGATCCCCGTGCAGTGGCGAGCATTAAGCCGAAGCACCGGTACCGATACCGATTCGTTTGCTTATTCAAATGATGGATGCCCATCCGTACTCATCTCAATACCGCTTCGATACATGCACACCACGGTTGAGATGCTCCACCGCGACGATATTGAGCAAACCATCCGGTTGATGTATGAGACATTGTTGACCCTGACACCAAAAACAAATCTGAACTATCTCTAGATAGGATTTAGTTTAGTCCGTCATCTACGCCATCCGCCCTTAACTGGTTTTAGGGAGAATTCCATCGATAGTTGATTCATCGACTGACCTGCTTGGTATTGAGTTCGACCATAAGCCAGTTGGATCTTGGGTAAATGAGCTCGCATGCCTACAGAAAATCCGGCCAGACCATTGGCGCCTCCCGCTACACTCAATTCACGTCTGCGTAAAAAATTATATCCGCCCAATAATTGAAAAGCCGGGTGAATATCGACGCGCGTCTGTATGATGAGGTGGTTAAAGAATTGACCGGCAAACGTTGACCGCCGGTTGTCCGCCCAAGCTGGCGAAAGTTGTGGATCGTATAGTGCCGCATCATCTAAGCGCCATTGCTGCATGCGTTGCATCGTACACCCAATGGAAAAAGGAGAGCCTGATAATTTTTTCCAAATCCCAAATGCCAACTCGATCGGTAACTGCTCTTGCGTACCCGCATAAAAACGACGGATGAATTGGCCCAGATGCCTAAGCACAGCACCTGCCTCCCAACCGCTGGAGGTATCTCGATAACAAATACCAATATTACCCATAAAAGCAGCCGCGCGGTAAGATGCATAAGAAGATTGTGCGAATTGCAGCGCCACCCCACCCCGCCAACGATTTTTGTATGAGCGGGAGACTGCAAATTGCAATGACCATTCCCGGGGACGAAAACTCCCCAATTCATTTCCTCCCGCATCGGTAAGTGGAAGATTACCGTGATTCACATACTGCAAGGACAAGGAACTAACAAAAGGCGATTTGGGCGTTGAGGTAAGACCAGATATAAAATATGCCTGAGCACCTCCGGGCAGCAGTAAAAAGTTGCTGTGGAGTCTTGCATGACCGGCTGGGGCTGTCAATGCAGGATTTTGATAAGAGAGGGTTAAATCAGGTTTATCATAAGCCAACACCAATCCCCCATGCGCATTTGATATCGCCCCGGATGGCAACCGAAGAAAATTCATCGATGCCGAACCACCCAGGAGTTGCCCAAACGAAGGCAACTGCAGAAGTAGAAAAATGGATAGTAGCGAAAACCGCACATCCGAAATTAGAACAACGGATCGAGTTATCGGGAAGGGATTCCGGGTATGGCCAATTCCAAAACCTGGTTGATCGTTTTCACGTAATGAAAAGTTAGTCCCTTGATATACTCCGGATCGATCTCGGCTACATCCTTCTCATTTTGTGAGCTAAGAATGATCTCGCGCAATCCAGCCCGTTTGGCAGCCAATACTTTTTCCTTGATGCCGCCTACCGGAAGTACTTGGCCTCGCAAAGTGATCTCACCGGTCATAGCCAAATAGGGCTTGACCTTCTTACCACTGAATGCAGAGGCCAGGGCTGTGAGCATGGTGATGCCGGCGCTGGGACCATCCTTAGGAACAGCTCCCTCCGGTACGTGTACATGCACATTCCGTTTTTCAAATAGCGTAGAGTCGATTCCGTATTTGCGGGCATTCACCTGTAAATAGGTGTATGCAGTACTCGCACTCTCCTTCATGACTTGTCCGAGGTTACCCGTTAGCTTAAGCTCTCCTTTTCCATCGCTGAGGCTTGTTTCCATGAATAAAATATCTCCACCCACATAAGTCCAGGCCAATCCCACCGCCACCCCGGGGATAAGAGCAGTTTTGTAGATATCATTTGAGTAACGAGGCTTACCCAAGATTCGCTCCACATCCTCAATGGTAATTGGACGCTTCACTTTTCCATTCATAGCCAATTCCTTCGCCTGATTACGCATGATAGAGGCCAATTGACGATCCAATTCACGCACTCCGCTCTCTCGGGTGTAATCTTGAATCAATCGCTCCAGTACTTTATCAGATATCTGGATGGGGGTCTTATCCAATCCGTGCTGCTCTTTTTGCTTGGGGATCAGGTGTCGCTTGGCGATCTGCACTTTTTCTTCCAGTGCATACCCACTGAGGTCGATGATCTCCAATCGATCGCGCAATGCGGGCTGGATCTGTTGGATGTCATTCGCAGTAGCAATGAAAAGGACCTTGCTTAAATCGTATTCCGTCTCTAAATAATTATCATAGAAACTGTGGTTCTGCTCGGGATCCAACACCTCCAGAAGTGCGGATGAAGGATCGGTCCGGAAATCTCTACCCACTTTATCGATCTCATCAAGGATCATAACTGGGTTAGAGGATTTGACTTTTCGAATGGACTGTAAGATCCGTCCGGGCATGGCACCGATGTAGGTTTTGCGGTGACCCCGAATCTCACTTTCATCGTGCAGTCCGCCTAAACTCAATCGTACATATTTTCTTCCCAGCGCCTGAGCAATACTTTTTCCAAGCGATGTTTTTCCTATACCGGGAGGACCCAGGAAACATAGAATGGGACTTTTCATGTCGCCCTTCAATTTCAACACCGCTAAATATTCCAGGATTCGCTCCTTGATCTTTTTCATTCCATAATGATCGCGATCAAGGGTTTGACGGGCTTCTTTCAAATCGTAACTATCCTCTGTGCATTCGCCCCAGGGAAGATCTAGCATTAAATCCAGGTGATTGTATACCACCGAATAATCAGGCGTGCTGGAGTGCATCCGCTCCAATTTCTCGATTCCTTTCTGAAACAACTCCTTTGCAGCGGATGGCCATTTTTTCTGCTCCGCTTTTTTCTGCATCTCCTTTAGCTCTTGCTGGTTGCTGTCGCCACCCAACTCTTCCCGAATACTTTTTAACTGTTGTTGAAGAAAATATTCCCGCTGCTGTTTGTCAATCTCCGTACGAGTCTTGTTTGTCACCTTGTTCTTGAGCTCAGCAAATTGTAGTTCACGCTGTAAAAACTGCATCAACAGATCAGCACGCTGACGGATGTCATCGATCTCCAATAATTTTTGTTTCTCCGTCAACTCAATACTCAGGTTGCTGGAAACAAAATGGATCAGGAAGACTGGATTTTCGATATTCTTCAAAATGATACCAGCTTCCGTGGGGATATTGGGCGAGAGTTGAATGATCTCGGCAGCCAATTCTTTGATGTTCGCTACATAGGCCTGAAAATCCTCATCCGCCGGAGCCGCTTGCTCCGTCATCTTCTGAACTTTGGCTTTGAAATAAGGCTCTGTTCCTGTTATCTCCTCAATCCGGAAACGGGTTTTACCTTGAATGATGATGGTGGTTCCACCATCCGGCATTTTGATCTGTTTTACGATACGAGCTACGGTACCGATTGAAGTCAGATCTTCTACCTGAGGATCTTCCACCTGGCTGTCCTTCTGCGCCACCACACCCACCAGCTTATCTGCCTTGTAGGCATCGGTAACGGCCTTGATACTTTTATCCCTTCCGACGGTTATTGGAAGCACCACCCCGGGGAACAGGACGGTATTACGAAGCGGCAATAAAGGCAGTTCATCGGGCAACTCCATTTTAGCCGCCTCCTCTTGATCCCCCTCGTGCAATGGTATGATAGGTAAAAAATCCATTTCCTCCTCTGTGCGTAATATCATGTCTATCAGATTGTTAAAGAATTAATCGAAATAAAAATAAAAACCCCACACCGTATGACCAATTCTTGTGCCAACGGGGCGGGGGCTGACAGAAAGGCCTGCCGCAGGCAAGTAAAGTTTGAAGAGTTTAAATAGTTTAAGCAGTTTGAAGACTATTCAAACTGCTCAAACTTCTCAAACTGCACTTTTGTAAGCGAAGCTTATAAAAGTGCCAATCCTGCCGATACCTGAAATCCTTGACTCTTCCATTTGTTATCGTCAGAGATATCACTGATGTTGTTCAAGCCGACTACATAGCGGCCGTTAACACGAAGCGGGCCCAGCTTGATTTGCACCCCACCCAACATAGAAAAATCTCCTTTTCTGAAGGCATCGCCTCCGTTTTGAAGTAAGCTGCGGCTTTGGTCAACCAGTATGCCAAATTGAGGACCCACTTGAAGTGTAATGAACTTGCCAACCAATTTATAATTCAGGAGAATCGGAATGGAGATATAATTCAACTTAATGTTGGTCAATCCATTTTGAAAAATGCTGACCGTGTTAGTGAAACTGCTATCCACCCGAATGGAATTCTGATTGTATAACACCTCGGGTTGAATGCCGAATTTCTTTCCCAACCCAATGGCAGCAAAACCACCCAAGTGATAGCCATATTTGAATTCATCTTGGAAGGAGCGACCATCGATCTTGGTGATGTTTACGCCTGCCTTGACACCCAGATCGAACTGGGCATTCAACGCTGTGCTTGCCATAAATGGAAGAGCAAGAAATAGAAGCTTGATACGCATAGAAAATGTTTTAGTGTGAAAATAGAACGTACAAATCTACTGCTGTTGCATGGTAGGTGCTGTTAAATTCTATTAACAGCGATCAAGCATTCAGTTCAAGAAGAGTGATTTCCGGTAAGATCCCTACGCGACCAGGATATCCAAGAAAACCAAACCCACGATTGATATACAATTGTTGTTCCCCTTGAGCATATAAACCAGCCCAACGACCGTACACATACTGTACCGGACTCCATCGGAAACCAGGCACCTCCAATCCGAATTGCATGCCGTGCGTATGACCCGATAAGGTCAGATCGATGGCCGGATAAGATTTGATCACCTCTGTTTCCCAATGTGAAGGATCGTGACTCAATAATATCTGAAAACTGGATGGATCCACTCCCTGGCATGCTTGCGACAAATTACCATAGCGTTTGAAATTGGCACGGGAAGACCAATTCTCAACCCCGATCAATACGATCTGCTCATCCCCCTGCTGGATTTTCACATGCTCATTCAATAGTAATTGCCACCCCATCCGTTCATGAATCAATTTCAAGCGATCCAGGTTATCCTTTTTTTCCTCCGATGAGCCCCAAGCGACATAATCACCATAATCATGATTACCCAAAATGGAATAAACCCCCAATGGTGCCTTTAATTGGGAGAAGATCTCTTCGTAATCACCCATTTCGGTTGCCATGTTATTCACCAAATCACCCGTGAAAACAATCAAATCAGGTTTCAATGATAAGGCCTTTTCTACTCCGCGCTTCACCGCTGCAGGGTCATCAAAACTCCCCACATGTATGTCCGACAGCTGAACAATGCGCAAACCACGAAAAGCTGCAGGAAGATTGGAAAAACGCAATTGCTGCCTGCGCACCTCATACCGATACTTATTTCCAAAACCATATACCAAACTACCCAACAGCCCCGAACCTGCAACCAATCCCATCCAGCTCAGAAAAACAGAGCGAGAAACCCCGCCATCCACCGAACTACTTGGTACCGCCATGCGGTACACCTGCAACCCGCCCCAGTGCAATATGCGCCGAAGGTCATCCACCAAAAAAAACAGGGCAGTCACTCCGCGAGCCAAGAACCAAGAGACCCCCAGCGCGAAAAAGGTCATTCCAACCGGTTTCCACCAATCGGTTTGCGCCATTCGGGGGATAAAAAAGAAAAAAAGAAGCGTGGAGAAGCCAACCGCGAGATAGATGCCTTGAATCAAATTTGCCCGACGGATACCCGAACTGATCAAATAGCTACGTAGCACCCAGAAAACATAAAGATCAATGATCAGGTAGAGGGCCGTGGCCACGATTCCAAAAGGGGTGATGCGCATGGATGGCAAAATTAGTACCCCCTCTAAACAAAGCCTGGAGCAGAAGGTTTTCAAAGGTGGGCATAAGTATTTTTTGCCGTATTTTGTAGCCCTTTCACCTTTACGTTTATTCCCAAAAGGTCATGGCGAGAATTATTGGCGTAGCGAATCAAAAAGGAGGCGTTGGAAAAACCACCACGGCCATCAACTTGGCCGCCAGCTTGGCAGTGCTCGAGTTCAAAACCCTGTTGGTAGATGGAGACCCGCAGGCAAATAGCACGACTGGCGTCGGGTTCGATCTTCAAAATATTACCCAGAGCCTGTATGACTGCATGGTGAACCAGGCACGCCCTAAAGACGTGATCTTAAAAACAGAGATCCCCAATCTGGACCTCATCCCCTCCCACATCGATCTGGTGGGCGCGGAGATCGAAATGATCAATTATCCCAACCGGGAGCTGGTCCTTAAAAACCTGTTAGATACCGTACGAAACGAATACGATTTCATCATCATCGATTGCTCACCTTCACTCGGACTAATCACCGTAAATGCACTCACGGCAGCAGACTCGGTAGTCATCCCCGTGCAAGCGGAATTTTTTGCGCTGGAAGGATTGGGCAAATTGCTGAACACGATCAAGATCGTTCAGAGCCGACTCAATACCCAATTGGCCATTGAGGGCATATTGATGACCATGTACGATGGCCGACTTCGCCTCTGCAACCAAGTCGTCAGTGAGGTCCGCCGCCATTTCGATGAACTGGTATTCAGCACCATCATTCATCGAAATTCTCGATTGGCCGAAGCCCCCTCTGCCGGCAAACCCGTAATTCTTTACGATGGAAACAGCAAGGGCTCTGCCAACTACCTGAACCTGGCCAAAGAGATTCTGCAGAAAAACAACCTGACCAAGATCAAGAACGAAGAACGTGTACTGGAATAATTAAATGAACGCCTCATGGCCACTTCCAAACCAAATAAAGATCTGATGGGAAAAGGGATCCGCTCCCTGCTCCAATCCATCGATACCGACCTCAAAGGTCCCCAAGGCCAACTCAAGCAAACCGTGGTGGAACACCTCACCCACTCCACCTCTATTCCGGTACTGGACATACAACCCAATCCCAAGCAACCTCGACACGATTTTGACCAGACGGCACTCAATGAATTGGCCCATTCGATCAAATTACATGGAATCATTCAACCCGTCACCGTCAGTCAAATCACCAATGGAAAATACCGACTCATCGCGGGGGAACGTCGCTGGAGAGCAGCCCAATTAGCTGGTCTCACCGAAGTACCTGCCTATATCCGCCAGGCCAATGACCAGCAATTGCTGGAACTGGCATTGCTGGAGAACTTGCAACGAGAGGACCTCAACGCGGTGGAAGTAGCCCTCAGCTACAAACGCATGATGGATGAACTGAACTACTCACAAGAGCAAGTAGCTGAGCGAATGGGAAAAGACAGAAGCACGGTTGCCAATTTCATCCGGCTGCTGAAATTGCCCCCCGATATTCAACTCGCCGTACGAAGCGGAAAGATCTCCATGGGACATGCGCGTGCACTGGTGAACGTAGGTACGGTTGACCAACAACTATTTGTATTTCGGGAGATTCTGAATAAAGAATTATCGGTTCGGCAAACCGAAGCGTTGGTACGCAACCTATACAAACAGCCCAGCGCTGTTAAAAAACCTGCAAAATCAACGACGGAAGGACCCCTGAAAAGAATACAGGATAAATTAGCCTCGCATTTCAGTACGCGGGTGCATTTACACCAAAGCCCCAATGGAGACGGAGCCATCACCCTGGAATTCTACTCCACCGAAGAACTAAACAAGATCCTGCGGCAACTGAATGTGCCATTGGATTGATATGAGAAAATTATCGCTTCTACTCTGCTGTCTGGTTGGACTGCTTCAAGCAGATGCGCGTCCATTGGTCGATTCCACGCCACAAGCACCTACGCGTAAGATCAATCGCTACGACTCCATGACCCAAAAACACAGCCCGCGCGTCGCCGCCATCCGCTCGGCAATGCTTCCGGGATTGGGTCAGATATACAATAAAAAATATTGGAAGCTCCCGATCGTGTACGGCGCCCTGGGTACATGCGCAGGGGTGTTCGTTTATAACCTCAACAACTATCGCGATACGCGCTTTGCTTACCGGGTAAAATACAACATGCGCGTAAACCTGACCGACTCGGCACTTTTTTCTCAGATTAATCCCCTACTAAAACCCATCGAGGAAGAATCGCTTCGATATTACCGCGATCAATTCCGCCGGGACATAGATTACTCCGTGCTATTCTTTTTGATACTCTGGGGACTCAACGTAGTAGATGCAACAGTTGATGCGCACTTGAAAAGTTTTGATGTGGGTCCCGATCTCTCTCTTCAAATCAAACCCGGCAGAAGCCAACTGGCAGGCACCAGCGGATTGAGCTTAGTAGTGAAAATTGGAAAGTGATTCAACATCAATCGCAGCCCAACAACTCACACAACTTCTGACCCAATGCATCACCCCGTAAGTTCTTGGCAACGATGATTCCGTTGGGATCGATCAGAAGATTCTGCGGAATGCTCTGAACCTTGTATTGCTTAGCTACTGCATTGTTCCAAAACTGAAGATCACTGACATTTGTCCAAGTAAGTTTATCATCCTGAATGGCTTGAAGCCAACGGTCTTTCTGACCTGGTCGATCCAGCGATACGCCCAACACCGTGAAGTTTTTATTCTTGAACCGGTTGTAATTCTCCACTACGTTCGGGTTCTCCGTACGACAGGGACCACACCAACTCGCCCAAAAATCAACCAGCACATATTTTCCGCGAAAAGAGGATAATGAAATCGGATTCCCGTTCACATCGCTTTGTGTAAAATCCATTGCCATCGAGCCAACGGCCCCCACCTTGCTATCATTGATCAGGGCAAGCAACTGCTTTCCAGCAGCAGATTGCTGTAAAGCCAATGACAATTTATTGAATCGGCGCTCGAGCACAACCGGATCTTGATTAAATCCATAGGTGGCAGACAAGATAAAAGGCCCAATGGGTGAGCTGGGATTGGCATCAATAGTGGAATCGATCAGCAATTGCATATCGCGCTGACCATTTTGATAGAGCAACATCAAACTGTCACGCTGCGCTGGATTTTGGGTAATGTTGATGACATTGGCCAATTGGTTGGATTGCTGAACAAAAGGCAGAAAGCGCTGTACAAAGCGTTGAAATTCTATATGGGAGCGGGAGCCATTAACCTCATATTCGCCCGGCCGATCTTTACGAGGACGAATGGTCACCTGCCCCGGCTCAAGAAAAACCTCTAACGGACGATCCTGTCCATCCACCTGTAAAAAATACAGATTCGCCTCTTCTATGGGAACGACTACAGAAAAAGACCCGGAGATAAACCTTGCCTCCTGGCTGGGGGATTGATCACCGTTTCTAAAAAGACGAAGCACAGTACTGTCAGGAACAGGCCACCCTTCTCCACTTAATGCACAGGTAGTTTGCGCAAAAGAAAGAACAGGGAGTAGAAGCAGAGAAAATAGAAATCGTAGCATAAGAATTTCGTTGGGTGATTTTATTTCTTTCCGGCTGACAGCGAAGGCTGTCCAAGGTTGGCTTCGATCCAGTTGGTCATATATCGCCAGAGATGAATAGTGGTATTATCTCCGTTACCACTGATGCCATGGTTTTTGTTGGGATAATAAAAACTTTCAAAATCAATATTGCTTTTCACCAAGGCAGAGATCATTTGAGTCGCGTTTTGGAAATGTACATTATCGTCGGCAGTACCGTGAATGATCAGATACTTACCCTTGATACGATTCGTAAAATTGATTGGTGAATTGTCATCATATCCCTTTGGATTCTCTTGTGGCGTGCGCATATAACGCTCGGTGTAGATATTGTCGTAGTAACGCCAATTGGTTACAGGCGCTACCGCTACCGCAGCACTAAATACATCCGAACCTTTGGTAATAGCCAGTGAACTCATAAAGCCACCATAACTCCATCCCCAGTGCCCAATGCGGGCTTTATCAACATAGGGCAACTTGCCCAGGTATATGGCTGCATCGATCTGATCCTCGATCTCAAACTTACCTAATTGCAAATAGGTCTTCTTCTTAAACTCCTCCCCTCTGTAGCCGGTTCCGGTATTATCGATGCTCACGATGATGAAACCTTTTTGACTCATCATTTGATGCCAAGGATTCACCACACCCCACCGATTGGCTACCTGCTGTGAGCCGGGACCACCATAATTGCAAAACAAGACGGGGTATTTTTTACCGGGATCGAAAGCGGCTGGCTTCAACATCCATCCGTTGAGCGTATCTCCTTTAGCGTTCGGCACACGGATGAATTCTACTTGAGCAAAACCATACTCTGACAATTTTGCTTTGAGCTTGGCACTCTCCGAAATAGTGCGAACCACCTGTACGCTCCAACCCTTTTTCTTCTGAAAGGACAAACTTTTCAGCACAACCGTATTCGGCGCATTGACAGTAGACCGAAAATCAAAAAATTGAGTGAAGTCCTTATTAAACTCCACCCGATGCCAGGCAGAGTCACTGGTGAGGGCAGCTGTAGACTTGCCGGAAAAATCGGAAACGAATAAGTTGCGGTCCATCGGACGAGGCCAAGCCATGGTGTAGAATACACGCTTATTCGTCTCGTCCACGCCGTTGATATCCGTTACTTCCGCATCAGCCCGACTCAGGGGAATGAGTTGTCCGTTATCCATCTGCAGAACATACAACCTGCGATATCCGCTCTGTTCGCTGGTCAACAAAAGTTGCTTGCCGTTTTGCAAAAACTGCCAGTCATCGTTTATCTCAACAAAATATTTATTGCGCTCTTCGTACAAGACCTTTGATTGTCCGGTACTGGCATTAGTCGAAAGCAATTGCAAATGATTTTGATACCGGTTCATCCAGAAAACGACCAGGTTGCTGTCCTGCTGGGTCCACTTGATACGCGGCACATAGATATCGCCTTCCGCCATCTGCGCCTTCACCGCTTTGTTCTTGGCAAAATCATGAATCAGGATCTGAACGACTGAATTAGCGTCTCCGGCTTTGGGATATTTATAACGGTAATCTTTGTTATAAGCATTGTCATAAATCGTCATGTTGTACTCCGGTACATTTGACTCATCAAAACGATAATATGCCAGAAAATTGCCTTTATGGCTCCAGGCATAAGCCTGGGTAAATTCAAATTCCTCCTCGTAAACCCAATCACAGTTGCCGTTGATGATCTTATTCCAAACGCCGTCAGTGGTCAAGGCCGTAGTGGATCCGGTTGCAACCTCGTACACATAAAGGTTGTTATTCATCACGTAAGCGATGCGGCTGCCATCCGGAGAAAAACTGGGATGCAATACTTTTTCCGATGCCAGGCGAACCAACTTTCTGGAAGATGTATCAAATAAATAGATCCATGCCTTGGTGGAGCGACGATAAATGGATTCGATGCCTTTTCTAAAAAGTAAGATCTTCCCATCCGCAGGCGAAGCAATGGTTTCCTCCGGCTGACCGAAGGGCTTTCCTGCAGCATCCAATAGACCGTCCAAACGAGGCTCAGACGCATTTTTAGACGTATCAAAAGTTGCCAAAACAGGCTCGTTTCGGAACGTCCCTTTTTTATAAATATCCTCCAGGGTGATCGGCTTTGTTTGTGCCCAGAGAAAACAGGGCATTAAGAAAACCAGCAAAAAATTTAATGATGTGCGCATATGATGAATTGGAAGCTAAAATTACTCAATCCGCCTCATGCAACGCATAAAAAAAGCCACTCTTGCGAGTGGCTGGAAGTTTTTGATTTATTTCACATTTATGCCTTCTCTGCCATAGCCGGAATGGCGTCAACCTTGTATACACCGGCATCCAGTTTTTTCTTCGTCTCCGAGAAAGCCTGCAAAGTAGTCTCAATGTCCTCATCGGTGTGAACAGCAGAGGGGATCAGGCGGAAAATGATATGTCCTTTAGGAATAACCGGATACACGACGATGGATGCAAAAATTCCATAATTCTCACGCAGGTCCATTACCATGGCAGTTGCCTCCTCGACACCCCCATGCATGTACACCGGCGTTACTACCGAATCTGTTTTACCAATATCGAAGCCGCGCTCTTTGAGGCCGGACTGCAGTTTACGGGCATTGCTCCAAAGCTTCTCTTTGTACTCAGGATGATTGCGCAATAATTCCAAGCGCTTCAGATTACCCACTACCAGTGGCATGGGTAAACTTTTCGCGAATATCTGAGAGCGGATATTGTAACGTACGAAGTCGATGATCTTTTTGTCTCCAGCTACAAAAGCCCCAATGCTGGCCATTGATTTAGCGAAGGTGGAGAAATAGAGGTCGATGGCATCCTGGCATCCTTGCTCCTCACCGGCACCTGCCCCTGTTTTACCAAGGGTGCCAAATCCGTGCGCATCGTCTAGCAGCAAACGGAATTCGTATTTTGATTTAAGGGCAGCGATCTCTTTCACTTTACCTTGGTCACCGGCCATACCGAACACACCCTCGGTGATTACCAAAATGCCTCCGGTTTTTTGCTTGTCGATGAGTGCTTGTGCACGCTGTAATTGCTTCTCGCAATCAGCCACATCGTTGTGCTTGAATACATAGCGATGTCCGGGATGTAAGCGAAGTCCATCGATGATACAAGCATGACTTTCTGCGTCGTATACGATCACATCATGACGGCTGCAAAGCACGTCAATGATGCTCACCATTCCCTGGTAACCAAAATTCAGCAACACAGAATCTTCCTTGCCTACAAAAGTTGCTAACTCGGACTCCAAGCGTTCATGCAAATTACTGTTGCCACTCATCATACGAGCACCCATGGGATAAGCCAATCCGTATTCTTTGGCGCCATCGGCATCTGCTTTTCTTACTTCGGGGTGATTGGCCAGTCCCAAATAGTTATTGAGACTCCAAACGATCATATCCTTCCCACGGAACTTCATGCGGCTACTGATCTCGCC
>CAYYXC010000035.1:4779-13062 GCA_964475505.1 uncultured Chitinophaga sp. | reverse complement strand
GGCTTTGGTGAAACAGAGGATTATAATGTGAATATTCAGCCTTGTGTGACAGGTGTGATCAATACCCATCCTGCCAGTACAAGCGTGACTTGTGGAAACAACGCAACCTTCAGTGTAGCAGCCACCGGATCTTTATTGAGTTATACATGGCAATACCGTACCAGTGCTACCGCTGTTTGGAATGACATCACAAATGGTGGCGTATTTAGTGGAGCTTCCACATCTACTCTCACGCTGTCAAACATTCCAGGCACCTTCAATGGTTATCAGTTCCGTGCATTGATGCGCGGTGGCTGTACGGCTGTTGATTTTAGTAACCCTGCTACGTTGACTGTAAATCAGATCGTGCCCGTTGTAAATCCTGCCTCTACTACCATTTGTACCGGCACGATACAGGCGTTGACCTTGACCAACTCTGTGGCTACTCCGACAACTGCTACATTCACGGCATCTGCCGGTTTGCCATTGGCCATTCCTGACAACAACACAACAGGTGTTACCAACTCCGTAACTGTTTCCGGTATCCCAGCTGGCGTATTGATTACCAATGTGGCAGTTAAATTCAATATGACCCATACATGGGCGGGCGATGTGGTGATGAATTTGAAGGCACCTAATGGGCAAACGTTGAATCTAGTTGCTGGACCCGTTTGGACCTCCGGGGGAAGTACTGCCGACTTTGTGAACACACAAATAGACTCTACTGCAACTGCACCGCTCAGTGGTGCCGCAGCGCCCCGTACCGGTCGTTTCCGTGCGGACCGTGCCACGGCTACAATCCCAACTGTCACGCCCACTACAACCAGTAACTGGTTGCCTTTGCTCAGTACGTTGAATGGTACCTGGACACTCGGCATCTGCGACTTTGGACTGGCGGATCTGGGTACACTCACCAGTTGGGAAATTCAGATCTCTTATGTAGCTCCTGTCTTTGCTCAAGGTGTTTGGACTGCTACTCCTGCTACTCCGAATACCATGTTCACTGACGCAGCAGCAACTATACCTTACACCGGTACACCTGCTACCACTATTTATGTTAGACCCACCGTCAATACGAACTATGCGGTGAGCTATAATACTCCAACTCCATGTACATCCGCTGTAACTACGGTGCCAGTGAGTGTAACGAATCCCATTGTTGGACTGGCGGTTGCTCCTGCAACTCGTGCGGTATGCTTGGGTGGTAATACCACTTACACCGCTTCGGTAACCAGTGGTGGACCTATTACTTATCAGTGGGAGCGCAGCATCGATGGAGGACTGACCTACAGTGCTATCTCTGGTGCTACCAGCGCTACACTTGCTGTAAATGGTGTTACACAGAATATGACCGGATATCGCTATCGCGTAGTAGCTACAGCCGCTCCTTGTGGTTCAGTAACCTCTAACGTTGTAACGCTTACCGTTAATCCGCTTCCTGTAGTAACAATCAGTTCGCCTGTTGTTCGGTTGGTGCCGGGACGTACAACAACCATCACTGCTACCAGCACCCCAGCTGCAGCACCGAATGGTTGGTCCTGGACGTATAACGGAAACCCCATCTCCGGAACAACCAACACGCAAGTCGTGAACATCGATCAACTGGGTAGATATCAGGCTACCGTTGTTGATGTAAATGGATGTGTAAATAAATCAAATGAGCTGGCGATCAGTGCTGAGCCTACAGACAAGCTTTGGATCTACCCGAACCCAACCGTGAATGGTGCATTCCAAGTTCGTTTTTACTTCTCCGGTGATCTTTCCGAGAAGCGGGTAGTGACTATCTACAATCCGCTTGGACAGGTGATCGAGAGCCGCGACTTCACATTGGTACGTGGTTCAGCTACTTACCAGCGTATGGACTTTAACCTGGGTGGTGGAGCTACCGCCAAAGGTTCCTATGTGGTTAAAGTAGCTAATCTCTACACTGGTAAAGTTGTATCTGGCATCATCCTGGTACAATAATCAAAATCAACACTAATAAGAAATGCCCCTCGAAAGAGGGGCATTTCTGTTGGATGCAGTATGAGGAAAGCGGGGAATACGCAGAAAGAGGAAATGATCCCTTAGTATTTCCCTAGCGCATCCGCTTGTATGCGTTTATCAACCCATTGGTAGATGCATCATGGGAGGTAACTGGCTTATTATCGGCTAACTCAGGCAGGATCTGATTGGCCAACTGTTTGCCTAGTTCTACACCCCATTGGTCAAAACTGTAAATATTCCAGATCACTCCTTGGTAAAAGATTTTATACTCATAGAGGGCGATCAATTCTCCCAGCGTATAAGGAGTCAGTTGCTCCAACAAGATCGTATTGGTGGGTTGGTTTCCTTTAAATACTTTATAGGGAAGTAGTGCTTCAATTTGAGAAGCGGTCAGTCCTGCATTCTTCAATTCTTTTTTGGCCGCTGCCATCGATTTTCCATTCATCAAGGCCTCTGTTTGAGCAAAGAAATTGCTGAGCAATTTTTGATGATGGTCTTTCAGGTTGTGGTGGGGACGTGCCGCGGCAATGAAGTCGCAGGGTATGATCTGAGTTCCCTGGTGAATGTGTTGGTAAAATGCATGCTGCCCGTTGGTTCCCGGTTCACCCCAGATCACCGGACCGGTTTGATAAGAGACTGTCTTTCCGTTTCTATCCACCGATTTGCCGTTGCTCTCCATATTCCCTTGCTGGAAATATGCTGCAAATCGGTGCAGGTATTGGTCGTAGGGTAGAATCGCCTCTGTAGTAGCACCCAGAAAGTTTGTATTCCAGATGCCAACCAGGGCCATGACCAGCGGAATATTTTCTTTGTCCGGCGCCTGTAGCACATGTTCATCGATGTGCTCAGCGCCTCGCAGCAGTTGTTCAAAATTCTTATAGCCTATGGTGAGGGCGATGGATAGTCCAATCGCGCTCCAAAGAGAATATCGGCCACCCACCCAATCCCAAAAAACAAACATGTTTTGAGGATCTATTCCAAAGGAGGTAACCGCCTCTTTGTTGGTGCTGAGTGCCACAAAATGTTTCGCAATGTGCCGAGGGTTCCGTGCTTTTTTCAAAAACCATTCTCTAGCCGTTTGCGCATTGGTCATGGTTTCTTGCGTGGTGAATGTTTTGGAAGCGATCAAAAATAGAGTGGTTTCCGGATCGACCTTTTTCAACGTTTCACTGATGTGCGCGCCATCTACATTGGAAACAAAATGTACCTCTATACCCGGTATCCAATAGGGACGGAGCGCTTCTGTTACCATCAGTGGTCCCAAGTCACTCCCTCCGATGCCGATATTTACGATGGTGCGAATTTTTTTATTTGTGTATCCTTTTTTCTTACCAGTATGAATGGCTTCACAGAAGCGCTTCATTTGCCCACGCACTGCTTTTACATCCGGCATAATGTCTTTGCCATTCACCCGCCAATCTTTCGTGGAGAAACTTCTCAATGCCGGGTGTAATACCGCCCGGTTCTCTGTTTGGTTGATGGGCTCACCTGCCCGCATGGACAGCAGTGCTTGACGCACTTTAGTCTCCCGAGAAAGTTGAAATAGGACGGATAGAATTTTATCATCGATCCGGTTTTTTGAGTAGTCGAATACCAGCGAATCGGCACATAGTGCCATTTTTTTAAAACGGGCACTATCCTGAGTAAACGCCTGGGGGATCGAAAATTTCTTACCCTGCTTGGATAGTTTCTTGAGTTCGGACCAAGCTTGCGTGGTTGTTGGATCGATGGAAGGAAACATGTAGAAATGATTTTAAAGGGACCGAAAAGTCTTGAGGGTGCTTTCGATCATGTCTCTGCTAATGTCGAGGTGTGTAACCAGGCGAACACGGTTTGGGGCAATCGCATATCCCAAGATCCCCTGCTTCTTGAGCTCCGCAACCAGGTCTGGAGCCGATATGCCCTCGTTCAACTCAAAAATGAGAATGTTGGTTTCCACCGGGAGGATGAATTTGACAAATGATTTTTTTTCGATTTCCTCTGCCAGTAGCTGTGCATGTAAATGGTCTTCGGTGAGCCTGTCGATGTGATGCGTAAGCGCATAGATACCTGCTGCAGCCATAAAGCCCGCTTGTCGCATTCCGCCCCCGAAAACTTTCCGGATCCGACGGGCCTTTTTAATGAAAGCAGCATCGCCGAGTAATACACTGCCAACCGGGCAGCCTAAACTTTTACTCAGGCAAACAGAAGCACTGTGAAATAACCGCGCATAATCAAGTGGGTCTTCTTTTTTGGCTACAATCGCATTCCAAACTCGGGCACCATCGAGGTGAAGCTTCAGTCCATGCTCGTCGCAAACAGTTCTTATGGATGCAATCTCTTTCAGGTCATAACAACTTCCACCGCCGCGGTTGGCCGTATTTTCCAATGATACCAGACTCGTGCGTGCCCGGTGCACATCATCTGGTTGAATGGAGGCGCGGACCTGCTCGGCGGTGATTCGGCCACGATCTCCATCAATAAGTTTTACGGACGCTCCGGAGTTGAAGGCAATTCCGCCTCCCTCATACTGATAGATATGCGAGTTGACATCGCAAATCACCTCATCGCCGGGCTGGGTATGGCATTTGATCGCGATTTGATTGGTCATGGTACCAGAGGGACAATACAAACCCGACTCAAAACCAAAATATTTTGCCGTGCGGGCTTCCAGTTCATTGATGGAAGGGTCCTCTCCAAATACATCGTCGCCTACCGGGGCTGTGTGCATGGCAGCCAGCATGCCGGGGGTGGGACGGGTAACCGTGTCGGAACGGTAGTCGATCCATGTGCTCATACCTGCGAAATTACCATTTGGTGTGGTTACTGCCTTGTCTTATTAACTTCGTAAAAAATTGAGTTATGCCCTCATTTGATATTGTCAGTAAAGTGGATGCGCAGCTGCTTGACAACGCTGTCAATGTAACCACCCGCGAGATCACCAACCGGTTTGATTTCAAAGGGAGTCATGTGGTGATCGACCTCGACAAAAAGAACTTCACCTTGCAGTTGGAAACGGATGACGATATGAAAATGCGTCAATTGCTGGATGTGTTGGTGAATCGGGCACACAAACAAGGCATCGCTCCTGAGGCTTTTGACCTCTCCAAAGAGGGGGCAGTGAGTGGAAAGGTTTGGAAGAAATCTGTAAAAGTCCGCAATGGCCTGGCGCAAGAGGATGCCAAGAAGATCGTAAAGCTTATTAAAGACTCCGGTTTAAAGGTGCAGGCCGCCATTCAAGACGACCTAGTGAGGGTAACCGGTAAAAAAATCGATGATTTACAAGCAGTCATCCAGTCCTGCCGCTCAGCCGATCTGGCAATCCCCCTTCAGTTCGTAAATATGCGGGATTGATCCTTTTTTGGGGATGCCGCCCCCTACGCGTATATTTGCAGCCCCTAATCATTGACGGATACGGCAAAATCCGTATCCCCTTAAAAATCATACAGTTATGAAAAAAGGAATCCACCCCGATAGTTATCGGTTAGTCGTTTTCAAAGACATGAGTAATGGCCACAGCTTTTTAAGCCGTTCTACCGCTTCCTCTAAGGAGACTATCAAGTGGGAAGACGGAAATGAGTATCCGGTCATCAAGCTCGAGATTTCCAGCACATCCCATCCTTTCTTTACCGGAAAGAACATGTTGGTAGATACCGCTGGTCGTATCGACAAGTTCAAAAAGAAGTACGCCAAAAAAGCTTAATCAAGCATTTGATATTCTTCTTCGCAACCTCTCGAATTCGGGAGGTTGTTTATTTTTAGGCATGCTCATGTCGCATCTTTTTTTTCTGGATCCCATTTCCTCCAACGGCTCTTTGTATCCGTTCACGCTCACGCGGGCAGGCATCGATATTCCCATAGGGTTGTGCACACTCCGTGAAAAATGGTCGGCATTGCTCACCTCGAACCGATCCAACAAAGGAAATCAAATCTGCACCCTTTCATCAGCTATACTACCCGAACCCACGCTCGCAAAAAAAATTCAGACACTTAAGTCAGGACAATCGATGTTCACGCGGGCAGGAAACTGGATTGCTACTGCTTCTAAGATTGATCAAGCGCCCCTGAATGTCAGTAAAACTGATTTGGTAGTGGATGATTTAGTTGGATCGATCTTATTTCCGTGGGACTTACTCACGCATTTGGAATCAGGTATAGCATTGGATTTTTCCTTGTTGACCAAAGGGAAAAAATCACAACCCATTCCCAAACAGGTTACCCGTATTGGCAAACATCCCATCTTTATTGCCAAAGGAGCTCGTTTGCTTCCTTGCACGTTGAATAGTAGTGCCGGTCCGATTTTCATTGGGGAGCATGCGGAGGTACAGGAGGGGGCGTTGATTCGGGGACCATTTATGTTGGGAGCGGATTCAGTAGTGAAGATGGGTGCGAAAATATATGGGCCAACCGCTGCCGGGGCTCAATGTGTGCTCGGTGGAGAGATCAAACGCTCTTTGATCTTCCCGCATAGTAACAAAGCCCACGATGGATATATGGGAGATTCCGTGATTGGATCTTGGTGTAACTGGGGCGCGGGAACGTCGAATTCAAATGTAAAAAATACAGCGGGCATCATTCGGGTGGAGTGGAATGGAAAACGCATGACCGTCGGACAAAAATTGGGCGTTTTCATGGGCGATCATACTCGAACTGCCATCAATACTTCCATTAATAGTGGAACCATCATGGGGGTGAGCGTACAAGTCAGTAATGATCGACTCACCGAAAAGCGGATTCCTAGTTTTCGCTGGATGGATGGGAAAAAATATCGCTTTGATCTGGCGATGGAGCATATCCGTCAATGGAAATCCATGAAAGGAGGATTACTATCCCCTGAGGAGATCGATCAATTAAAAAATATATACAAAACCGATAAATAGATATTATGCGTAAACAGATCGCCGCTGCGAATTGGAAAATGAATCTCACCCTGCCGGAAGTGGAAAGTTTGATGAATGATTTGATTGATCGTTCACCGGAATTAGGCCCATCTCAAGAAGTGGTCTTGGCTGTGCCGTTTCCTTATTTATCAATGGTGGCAAAGCGTATTTCAGGTATGAGGGGCTATCGGGTGGCGGCTCAAAATTGTCACCACAAAAAATCCGGCGCATACACCGGAGAGGTCTCTGCCCCAATGCTAGCATCTTTGGGTATTTCTGATTGTGTACTGGGACACAGCGAGCGCCGGGAGTACAATGCGGAAAGCGATGGGGTATTGGCTGAAAAAGTGGATCGCTGTTTAGAGGAGGGGATAAGACCTATTTTCTGTTGCGGGGAGCCATTGGCTATTCGCGAGGCAGGTACCCAAAATGATTTTGTGGCGGCTCAGATACGCGCTGGATTGTTTCATTTATCTGAGGAGGCCATTGCTGGCATTGTGATCGCGTATGAACCGATCTGGGCCATTGGTACTGGTCGAACAGCTACCAGCGCCCAAGCGCAGGAGATGCATGCCAATATTCGATCTGTCTTGCAAAAACAATATGGAACAGTTGCTGCTGCACAGATTCCGATTTTATATGGAGGGAGTGTGAAAGGGGCCAATGCGGCGGAATTATTTGCTTGTCCCGATGTAGACGGCGGACTGGTAGGGGGTGCTTCCTTGAATGCTCAGGAGTTTGTCCAAATTATACAGGCGCTCGGATAAGTTTTACAACCATGTCAACGCCTAAACGGCTAAAGGTACTTTGGTTGTGTAGTTGGTATCCATCAACGGTGGAGCCATTTGCTGGAGATTTCATACAGCGGCATGCTGAAGCCGTGAGCCTTTTTGCGGATGTTCATGTATTGCATGCAATTGGAGATCCTAACCGCAATCAGTACACTCATACTAAAGTTGATCGGGATTCGCGCTTGCGTGAGTGGATTGCCTATTATCCAACGCGTCAATCTTTTCAGCGATGGATTAGTCCGATCACTTGGTTCATCACCATGTGGCGATTGACGCATGTTTATCGATCGACTTACGGATTGCCAGACTTGATACATGTACAAGTTCCATATAAATCGGGAATCATTGCGCGACTGTTTCTAATAATATATGGCGTAAAATATGTAACGACTGAGCATTGGGGGATCTATAATGAAAGCTCGGATACTAGATTTAGCAACCGTTCTTTTATGTTTCGATGGCTGGATAGATGGGCCTATAACGGCTCATCGCTGTCTCTCTCTGTTAGTAATTATCAGGCCGGGCAACTCAAGAAATATTTGAGCGACATACCTGCTGTTACGGTTCGCAATGTGGTTAATACAAGGTTATTTGAACCTTCAGAGGGTAGCCATGATGATTTCATTTTCCTGCATGTTTCCGATTGGACTGAAAATAAAAATCCCCAA
>CAYYXC010000035.1:0-4769 GCA_964475505.1 uncultured Chitinophaga sp. | reverse complement strand
ATAAATCCTCTCAAGCCATTGTTCGTGCTTTTAAAAAAATTTCGGCTGAAAAGCAGGGGATTAAATTGGTAATGGTTGGGGGTAAGGGTGAACAATTGGTAAATCTTGAGAGATTTGTTGGCCTGGATCAGCCGAGTATTCTGTGTATGGGAGTAGTCTCCTATGCTCAAGTAGCAGATTTGATGAGCAATGCTGATTGTCTTGTTTTGTTTAGTTCAAATGAGAACTCACCGTGCGTGATCGGCGAGGCTTTGAGTTGTGGTATACAAGTTATATCCTCCGATGTGGGGGGTGTTTCAGAGCTTATGGATCCAACTTGCTGTCAACTGGTGCCGGCAGGCGACGAGCATGCATTGTTAGATGCCATGCGTCGATCCATCGATCTAAAATCGAATATTCGGCGATCGGAGGTAGCCGCAAGAGCAAAGGACAGTTATGCGTATGAGGCTGTAGGAAGAATAATCTATGATGCCTATCTTACTGTGGTGGGCGGATAGAAGTTACCTAAGTTGGCTAATCAAATCTATGTAGGCCTGCATCGCGTTTTCAGCGGACATTCCACGTAGTTCAGTCCAGGCCTCGTATTTAGCCTTATTTACAAAATCAAAAGGATTGCTGGGCGGATCACCTTGGCAGTCACCGTCGTTGGCTTGTTTAAATAAGCTATACACACGCAGTAGGGTTTCGTTGTCTGGTCTTTCGGTGAGCGTTTTGCTTCGCTCAACTGCTGCTTCAAATTCAGATCTTAGGTTGCTGTCCATTTGATTATTTTATGACTTCCGGAATGGCTTTGCCTATTGAGCCACTGGGCATTTGTATGCGGAGCAAACTGGCAAGAGTAGGAGCAATATCGGTCATATAGGTTTCCCGCACAACACGGACGGGTCGGATCCCCCAACCGTACCATAGCAAGGGTATGTGTGAGTCGTAGGGATTCCAAAGTCCGTGTGTTGTGCCTGTTTTACCGTAAGCATCAATGTAGTTTGATTTCAAGATGACTTGCAAGTCGCCGCTTCGGCGCGGGTGGTACCCATTGTTCAGCATGGTTCGAACACTGGCATTGAGGGGCGTTGTATTCAATTCCTCTAGCGGAAAAACGCGATCAACCCCAGGCGCTGCAATCAACCATCCCATAATTTTTTCGGAGACGCTTTTAATATCGATTCGGGCAGAGTCCAACGCTTTTCTGTTCAGATGGATCTGGTAATTATCGTCACTAACGATCAGGTTAGCGATCAGATAATCTTTTTGTAGTGATGCATTCATTTGGCTCATAAGTGTGCCAAAAAAAACGCGGCCTCCTGGTAACTTATTCTCTTGCATATACTCCGGTACCGGAGCAGCTCCATGATCGGCACTTAGGAAGAGCGTGTACTGATTTACGCCCACTTCTCTGTCCAGAAAGCGAAGGAAGTCGCCTAGCTCTCGATCCATTTTAAGGAAGCCGTCCTCGGCTTCTACTGAATTCGGCCCAAATGAATGTCCGATGTAATCGGGCGAGGAGAAACTCACTGCTAACAAATCCGTGATGGCATCTTTCCCAAGCGAATCGGCCAACAGGGCTTTTTTAGCAAACTCGAAAGTGAGTGTATTTCCGTGGGGGGTGGTCAGGATCTTACTGTAGTCTTTACCAATGAAAGCAGAGAAATCGTAAGGGAGTTTGGTGCCAAACATTGGGTTCTCGTAACTTTTTTCGTCGGCGGTGCTGTTGGTATAACTAGCGATCGGATACAATGTCTTCCATCCCAGTTGATAAAGGGCGTCGGGACGTTTCTGTTCATTGAACTGTTTGACCCAATTGGGCAGTTCCTCGCGGTAGTAAGTAGAGGTCACCCAATTCCCGGTTTTTCCGTCATACCAATAAGCTGCATTTGCGCTGTGTCCGGCAGGCAGGATTGCTCCCCGGTCTTTTAATGCAATGCCCACAACTTTGGATCGAAACTGTGTGGCCATGCGCAATTCATCACCAATGGTGGTGGTGAGTAAGTTACGCGGACTCATCATACCACTGCTATTATTGGAGCCAACAGTTTTTACTGATTTGTCATCGGTGCAGTAAACAGTAGTTTGTTTATCCTGATCCCACCAGGCATTTCCGGTGATACCGTTGATCGAGGGTACAGATCCGGTGTATACGGATGCGTGTCCGCATGCTGTAACGGTAGGGGTGTAGGGAATAAAGGTATTCTCACAAGTAGCCCCTAGATTCAGCAATCGTTTGAATCCCCCATCTGCTGCATATCGATCGTGATAACGATAGAGATAATCCCAGCGCATTTGGTCCAGGATGATACCTACCACCAATTTTGGTCTGGGTGGTGTGTTGAACTGTGACCAAACGGTCATGCTGCTTAAACAAACCAAGAGGGCAAGGGTGAGTTTTCTCATAGATCGTTGTTGGTGGATTTGATGGGGGTGCAATGTTCAGCCAGGATTCTGACCTGCTTTTTATGTTTGACGATGGTGATGCTGCAGCGTTGACGATCGTTGAACTCTTGACCGTGATAGTATCCCTGCCCACTCCAGATCGTGCTCACCACAGCCGTGTTACCATCGAGTTGAATGTTTACTTCCTCCCTTTTCATGGTCTGCAGTTTGTATACATCTGAACCGGCCGTGGCGACCAGATTGGCGCGGTCAAACGTATTTCCGGATTGGGTAAAATACAAGTATTTGGAGGAGAGGACAGAGTCCACAATTCGGGGGTCCTTTTTTTGCCAACCCGCATCGAATCGTTCAATAATCTTCATTACTTCCGCCTCAGTCAATACCGGTTCGGGTTGACATCCTAACCCGATAAGGCATCCGATAAAAAGTAATATTTTATACATCTCTACAAAGATACAATCAAAAAACAGGGTGGATTCAACGGTCTGCCAACTGATTATTTGGTTTTAAGAAATTCTTTGAATTTTTCGAGCGATAGGGAGCTCAGATTCCGATCGGCAGTCAGCCCGCCTTTCTGCGCCACCAGCACGCCGTAGCGTATGTCCATGATGCCTTGTAGTTCATGTGCATCTGGATTGATGGAGATCCAACCTCCTTTGTCCAACACATACGGGATCCATTTCCAGTCGATATCCAACCGGCGCGGGTGTGCATTCAATTCAATCACTACGTTGTTGGCGATGCAGGCGTCGATGATTTTTTTATGATCAATCGGATAACCTTTTCGACTCAGCAGTAGCCGACCAGTGGGATGTCCCAAAATCCTGGTATAAGGATTTTCAATGGCTTTGATCAGTCTTGCCATTGCCTTCTCCTCTGTCATGCTCAATTGACTGTGTACAGACGCGATCACCAAGTCAAAACACTGCAGCACCTCGTTCGGGTAATCCAATTCTCCGTCACTCAGAATATCAGCCTCAATACTTTTGAATACATGAAAAGGAGTGGAGGTCGTATCGGCACTTATTTGTGTATTGATCGAATCGATCTCCGCTTGTTGCTTTTCTATCTGTTCGATGCTAAGTCCTTTTGCGTAAAATGCCGATCGAGAGTGATCGGAAACAACCAGGTATTCGAATTTCATTCGTTGGGTCTCCTTGGCCATTTCCTGGATCGTATTTGCTCCGTCGCTCCAGGTACTATGACTGTGAATGATGCCTTTGATGTCTTCCGGTTGAATGAGAGTAGGTACTCCCTTGTTCTTACTCCGTTCGATCCAGCAAGGATCCGATCGCAAAGCCGGGGGAAGGAATGGAATTTCTAATGATTGAAATATTTCATCTTCTGTAGCGAGCCCCCTGGTTGTCATATCGCTTGGAAGGGCCGCCAGGAAATCAGCAGAACAAGTGCTGGAAAATAATTTATTTCCGAGGGAAACTGATTCCATCAACAAGCGAAGCCGTAAGCCGTTGGTCAATTGATACAATAAACTGCTATCGGTCTCTTCCAGTAGTTGCGGGGGTTGTGCCGTTTGAAAAGCCGCCTTGATCCGATCGGTATCGGCTTGTACGACAAAAGTCAATTCTTCAATGGTGGGATCTTGTCTGCGATAGCTTCCGGTTACCGCAACTTGTTTTTCACCAAAGCATTTTTTCAGGTAGCCATCAATTTGCGGAAACAAAGTCTCGACATCCGCCCAAAGAAAATGACCCTGATGTTGAAGATGGTATTCAATAGCGTCTTCAATATTTTTCTGGGTTTTGGCGCCAAAACCTTTGTAGAGCGTAAGGCGATTTTCCTGGCAGGCATATAATAGTTCGCCCAGCGATTCGATGCCCATCTCTTTCCATACGATCTGGATCTTTTTAGGTCCTAGCCCTTTGATCGACATCATCTCCAAGATACCGGGTGGGGTAGTCCTGACCAGGGCAGTCAATTCCGAGAGTTGACCATTATCCAGTAATTCTTGGATTCGTTCGGCGGTTTTGCCCCAGAGGCCTCTGATCTTACCGATCTTATCCCTGGGCTCATCAGCCAAACTCCTATCCAGTTTGTCTACCGTAAAGGCCGCCGCCCCGAGGATCCGGGCTTGTTCCGGCTCTATTCCGTGGATGTCAAACAGTTTTCCAAGCAGTTCAAGTTGCTCGGAGATTTCGGCATTGGTCATATTGCAAATGTAGGCAGCCGGGGAGGGGCGTAAAAAAAAGTCCCCCCGCATGGCGGGGGGACTCATTATTCACTTTCGAAAGCGTTGAAGATTATTTTTTCTTCTTGGCGGCTTTCTTCTTGGCAGCCTTCTTACGAGGAGCTGCTTTTTTTGCTACTTTTTTCTTAGCTACTTTCTTAGCAGCTTTCTTGCGGGGAGCTGCTTTTTTAGCGGC
>CAYYXC010000034.1:9501-13125 GCA_964475505.1 uncultured Chitinophaga sp. | reverse complement strand
ATGATGTTCCATGGCAATTTCAGCAGCCATCAAAACTTGTTTCTGCGTACCGCCCAGGCATTCGGTCAGTCCGGCTGCTGCCATTGCAGAGGACACTCCGATCTCTGCCTGACAGCCACCCATAGCTGCCGATAACGTTGCTCCTTTTTTAAAGATTGATCCTACCAATGAGGCAGTAGCCAAAAAACGCAAGCTGGCATCTTCCGGAATCGAATCATGAAAAACCAACATGTATTGCAAAACCGCAGGCACCACACCTGCCGCTCCGTTTGTTGGAGCAGTTACGACGCGGCCGAAAGATGCATTCTCTTCGTTTACTGCCAATGCAAAACAACTGACCCAATCAAGTGTGCGAGTGAAATCCCGTCCGCCAGAAGCGATGGCACGCTGCCAACTCTTTGCATCTTCATATGCGGAATCTCCAATGAGTTTTCGGTTGAGTGCCGCAGCCCTGCGCTTTACTTCCAATCCGCCTGGCAAAATACCCTCCGTGTGCGCACCGCGATAGATACATGACTCCATTACATCCCATATCTGTTTTGCCCGGTCTCTTGTCTCCGCCTCGCTGCGCCAGGCAGTTTCATTTTCGAGTGAAATCTCAGAGACTGAGAGACCTGTTTTCATGCACCAGCGCAACAGATCATCCGCCGTATTCACCGGAAAAGGAAGTTGAATATTTGAAGCGGAAGCAGAAACTTCCCCTTCCTCTACTACAAATCCCCCACCAACAGAATAAAAAGTACGAGCCTGCTCTACTCCATCATGGAAGCGAACCAGAAAAGTCATTCCATTGGGGTGATAAGGCAAGGTTTCCAGCGTGAGGTATTGCATGTGCACAGCCGGATCAAAGGCGATCTCTTTTTTGCCTTGAAGCAATAAGCGCCGGTCTGTTTCGACGGCTTGTACACTCGGTTGAATAGCTGAAACAGGAATAGTGACCGGATCCGCACCCTGCAAACCCATCAGGATGGCTACATCCGTGCCGTGACCTTTTCCGGTTTTTGCAAGCGATCCATAGAGTACAACAGTGAGCTCAACAACCGCATCTAACCTTCCTGCTTGCTCGAGGTCGTTCAGCAATCGCTGTGCGGCACGCCATGGTCCCAGTGTGTGAGAACTGGAAGGACCGATGCCGATTTTGAAAATATCAAATATGGAAATGGCCTCGTAAGGCAAAACAATCGTTTTAGCAAATCTACCGAAAAGGGATTACTGAACGTCGATCAACTGTACCTCGAAATACAAAACTGCATCTCCCGGAATGGAACCATAACCGGCACAACCGTATGCCAAGGATGAAGGAATGATCAGTTTAATCACGCCATCTTTTTTGATCAGCGGAATACCCAGTTGCCATCCGGCGATCACTTGATTCAACGGGAAGCTGATGGGACTACCAGTAGCATTGGAGTCAAACACCGTACCATTCATCAATTTACCTGTGTAGCGTACCGTAACTGTTGAATTGGCGGTGGGGGTAGCGCCTGCACCGGCACTGATGATTTGATAAAGCATTCCGCTGCTATGCGTAGTGGGCGTTATCCCATTGGCATTCGCATAATTCAACATGGTTGCCGTTTCACTCTGTACAGTTTTGGGCGTACAGGAATTATCCTTTAAACAGCCCGTGAATAAAAAAAGCGATGCGAGTGAAATCAAATAGATTTTCATGCGTGGTTATTTTGTTTAGATTGTTTGTCGATTAGCTCGAGGTAGCGTTGTTCCTGCAAATCCCAGCGATGGCGGGCCGAGAAAATGGCCAAAAAACAGATGATAGAAACCGCGGCCACCAGCAATATGAGTATCAAAGAGGATGACTCTCGAAATATGATCATCTGTGCCCGTCCATACCAGCCAGACAAGAGATTGGCGAAAATGCCAATGACCAAAACCAACGCGAGGGGCAATCCGACGTAGAGCTGACGCAGCCAACTCTTTTTTCGTTCGCGATTGGCCGACCAGTAATTGATAAAATCCAGCTCCTCCTGATTCATTGGGAAAAGTTGAGGGTAGAGCGTAGAGTGTTTAGAAAAACAAACCCCTAAACCCTCTACACTAAACCTGTTGGAGGTCCCGAGCGGATTCGAACCGCTGTAGGAGCTTTTGCAGAGCTCTGCCTAGCCACTCGGCCACAGGACCCAAAGGGATGCGAAAATAAAGCATAATTTTGACTTAACTGATTCTATTAAAAACCAGTACTATGGCCCGAATAGCTGAATCCGAACTCATCTTGAACGATAGAGGGGCCGTATACCACCTAAACCTACGACCCGAAGAACTGGCTCCTACGGTAGTAACCGTTGGAGACCCCGACCGCGTGGCGGAGGTCAGCAAATATTTTGATCAGATCGAACACAAACAACAGCACCGGGAATTCATCAGCCATACGGGCAGAGTTGGCAACAAACGTATCACGGTGCTTTCTTCCGGTATTGGTCCGGATAATATAGACATCGTACTCAATGAGCTAGACGCACTGGTCAACATAGATTTTGAAACAAGGGAGATCAAATCAAAACTGGACTCGCTGCAGATCATCCGCATCGGTACCTCCGGCTCTTTGCAAGCAGATATTCCGGTTGATAGTTTTGTGGCGTCTACCCATGGATTGGGCGTGGACAACTTGCTGAACTTTTATCGCCTGGAGCAAAACAGCGAGGAAGAGCTCCTGCTTCAATCGTTTGTGACGCACACACAGATCCATTCACACATAGGAAATCCTTACATACACAGCGCGGCTCCCGGACTATTAAAACATTTCGTGCAAGACTTTCATCAAGGCATCACAGTCACTTGCCCCGGTTTTTATGGTCCGCAAGGCCGTGTGCTCCGGTTAGGGCTGAGCAATCCGCACCTGGTAAATCGCCTCAGTGATTTTCGATACGGTCCGCACCGCATCAGCAATTTCGAAATGGAAACCTCCGCCATTTACGGACTCGGAAAACTAATGGGCCACCAATGCCTGGCCATCAACGCCATCGTCGCCAACCGCGTGAAACAGGAGTTCTCCAAAGATGGGAAAGCGGCCGTGGAAAGACTGATCCAGCGTTTCATTCAGACCTTCGCCGATCAACTTTGATATGCGCTTTTGCAAGTACCACGGTACCGGAAATGATTTTATCCTGATCGACAATCGATCAGGGTCGATAACGCTCAATCCACCGCAAATTGAGAAACTTTGTCACCGGCGGTTTGGCATCGGGGCAGACGGACTCATTCTCTTGCAAAAACACCCGCAACTCGACTTTGAAATGAAATACTTCAATGCGGATGGAAACCCCGGTAGCCTTTGCGGAAACGGAAGTCGATGCATCATCCGCTTTGCCCATGAGCGTGGCATTCAAAAACAACACTATCGCTTTTGGGCCAGCGATGGAGCACATCAGGCAGAACTACTGCCCGACCAGCAAGTACGCCTACAGATGAATGACGTAAATGAAATTCAAAAACTCGAGAATGATTTTTTTGTACAGACCGGCTCCCCACATCTAGTTCAATTTGTTACCGATCTGAATCAGGTCAATGTATACGAGGAAGGGCAAAAGATCCGATACAACAAACGATTTGCCCCGGGTGGCACGAATGTCAATTTTGCAGCTCGGACCGAGGACCCGAACCGAATAG
>CAYYXC010000034.1:2528-9491 GCA_964475505.1 uncultured Chitinophaga sp. | reverse complement strand
TCGAACCTACGAAAGAGGGGTGGAAGACGAAACTTACTCTTGTGGCACCGGCGTGACCGCTTGCGCGCTGGCACTGGCCCACTCAGAAAAAACAGCTCGAGATACCCGCATTGACACAAAAGGAGGAACGCTGATAGTAGCCTACGAAACGGAAGATTTTGAACACTTCAAGAATATTTACCTGACAGGACCTGCTGAAAAGATTTTTGAAGGAGAAATCACTGTTCTATGAGTCAAATCGTCATTCGTGTATATGGGCTGTTGATCAATGAACAGAGAGAGGTGCTGGTGAGCGACGAATACATCCGTGGCAACTACTACACTAAATTTCCAGGAGGCGGACTTGAATTTGGAGAGGGACTCCGGGATGGACTAAAAAGAGAATTTCAGGAGGAGATGCAATTGAACATTGAGGTGGCTGAGCACATTTATACAACGGATTTTTTTCAACGATCGGCCTTCAACCCGGCCCATCAAATCCTCTCCATCTATTACCGTGTAAAAGCGCTGGAACCCATTCGTGTACCGCTGCGAAAAAATCCATTCGAATTTGACGAGCAACAATTGGCAGTATACGCAGCAACTCAACAAACAGAATCTTTTCGCTGGATAGGCTGGAATGATTTTTCTGCAGACATGCTATCCCTGCCCATCGATAAAATTGTAGCTGACTTACTCAAACAAGAGCGGTAGGATTATTCGTCCTGCATTGCCGCCTTTTTCATTTCGGCAGCGAGCTCCGCTCCCAGGTAGCGCTCGATCCATCCATGCACCAGATAGATCACTGGTGTCATCAATATCGCCACCAAAAATTTATAAATGTAATTCACAATGCCTACTGCCAGGAAAAGACGGAGTGGCCATACAAAATCTCCTCCTTGTTGATTCACACGGGTACCGATGTAAAATGCAATGAAGAGAACCACGAAACTGTCTATGAACTGGGACACTAAAGTTGATCCGGTCGCACGCAACCATATTCGGTTCTCCCCCGTGGCCTTTTTGATTTTATGAAAAACAAAAACGTCGATGAGTTGACCTAGCAAGAAGGCAGTCAATGATCCGATGATGATGAAGCCCCCCTGCCCCAGCACGGCCCGGTACGCATCCTGCATATTTGGCACATTACTCCCAGTCTTGCTGCTCAGAAAAAAATCAGCAGGTGTCAGCCACATGGCGCCTTGGAAAATCAAAAATGCGAAAGCGATCAATCCGGCCGTCAGCCAAGAAAGAAAACGCACCCCGCGCATCCCATAATATTCATTAATGATGTCGGTCATTATGAATACTACCGGCCAGAGCAATACGCCAGCTGTTAAATTGACATCCAAGGTTTCTCCAAATAGCGTGATGCCTAGCGGATCGAAACCAAGCGTCTTCTCCAAGGAAAAGATCTTGACGCCGATGATCTCGGCTATAATCGCATTGGCTACAAAGAAGCCGGCCAGGACCAAGAACAGCTTGGTGGATTTATGGCTGATAATAGTTCGTACCATTTAGGAAGAGTATGAAGATGATAAATAAGGTGAACCAAATGAGGTTGCCGACAATCATCCAACGAGGCAAGGAGGATTGACTAAGCCTGCCCCTGAGGGCGAGTATCAAACAAACCAGACCAAAGGATGGGAAAAGCACCACAGAGAAGCCAAAACCAATGGTAAGAATGGTAGAGACCAAATCCGGGTTCCATCCATGATCTACCAATAATAAGCCCCAAGCGGCTATGAAAAATAGCCCGGTTAAAAAGGTGAGTCTGGCGAAAAATAAAAGCGAAAACATGACAAGGAGATGGCTAAAATAAGCATTAATTTGTCGGCTCAAATTCAACTCTCATGGTTAGCATGTTCCTTCGGAAAGCAGTCCCCCATGTGCTGGTACTCGCAAGTTTCATCCTCATAGCCACTTTGTTTTGCAAACCCGTGCTGGACGGGCTCGTGCTGAATCAGCACGATATTGTTGGCTGGAAAGGCATGGTGCAAAATGCCATGGAGTACAAGGAAAAAAATGGCAAGTTTCCCTTGTGGAATCCCAACCTATTCAGTGGCATGCCGAACTACCAAGTGGCCATGGAGGGCGATACAGTCATGCCCAATTTCGCGAGCATTTTCTCGCTGGGTTTACCAAAACCAATAGACCTTTTTTTCGTAGCTGCAGCTTGCTTCTACATTTTGACCACCGTATTAGGTCTTTCCCCGTGGATTGGTCTATTTGGAGGACTGGCCTTTATGCTATCTACCTATAACCCGATCATTATCGGTGTAGGTCATGAATCAAAAATGTGGGCATTGGCCTTTTTGCCCATTCTATTTGCAGGTATCATCGCCCTTTTTGAAAAGAGATATTGGATGGGCTTGGCTCTGACTGTTTTTGGCATCTACCAGCAAATCGCCGTCAATCACTTCCAGATCACCTACTATGCGCTGATCATTGGTGTAGGCATATTTGTGGCCTATCTCATCAACTGGATCAAAAACAAAGAATGGAAGCATACTGCCCGAGTATTGGGTATAGGTATTGGCGCTGCGGTTCTAGGCATTGCGGGTAATGCACTTATTCTACTTACAACAGCTGAGTACAGCCGATACACCATGCGGGGTGGTAAAAACCTCCAAATCTCCGGCGATACAGTAAAACAGGCCAAAACAACCGGACTTGATTATGACTACGCCGCCCGATACAGCATCTCCATTCCTGAAACAGCTGTATTGGCCCTACCAGATGCATTTGGTAGCAGCAGTGCTGAAGGTTTGAACGAGGAATCAAATGTCATCACCAAATTGACGGAAAGAGGTGTTCCTGAAAATGATGCAAGACAGATCGCCAGCCAAATTCCAAAATATTGGGGAGGTATCGTAGAAGGCACTTCTGGTCCACCCTACGTTGGAGCCATCACCTGCCTATTGGCAATAATCGGCTTTGTCCTGATCAAGTCCCCGCTACGTTGGGGGCTACTGGCTGCGTCCCTCTTTGGGATCCTCCTGGCCTGGGGTAAATACCTGCCTGCAGTGAATTCGCTTCTATTCGAGCACCTTCCCCTTTACAATAAATTTCGTGCGCCCTCCATGTCGCTGGTAATTGTAGAGTTTACGCTACCGCTGGCGGCTGTGCTGGCGTTGCATCAGGTGCTAACACTCAACTCGGCAAGTGTATTAAAAGACCGATTTAAGCCCATCCTTTACACAACGGGTGGATCGCTGTTGTTGCTGCTACTGATGGGGTGGACTATGGACTACGGAAACGCCTTTGACCAACAGATCATGGATGTCACCTTCGATTCATCCGGCTCAAAACAAATCAACGAGTTGATCATAGCCGGACTCAAAGCAGATCGACAAGACATGTATATGTCCCAAGTGTGGCGCTACGCTGGATTTTTATTGCTGGTTGTAGGTGCATTGTATCTGTACGCACAAAACTGGATCAAACCCATTTGGGCCATAGCGATATTGACCCTGGTATCCACCATCGATCTTTTTGTCGTAGGAAAAAAATACTTGGGAGAGGAAGTTTTCGTAGAAAATACTCAGTACGAAGCGCAAAACTTCAATACCACACCCATTGACCTCCAATTGAAAGCCGATGCTGATCCTCACTTCCGAGTATTCAATATGTTGCAGGATCCTTACACTGAATCACGAACCTCCTATTTCCATCGTTCTATAGGTGGTTACCATCCGGCTAAGTTGCGTATTTATCAAGACCTGATCGACCGCTATCTCTCCGAGCAGATAAACACCCAGGTACTTGACATGCTCGACGCCAAATACATGCTACGACAAAGCCCTTTCACCGGTACCGATACAGCAGTACTACGACCCACTGCAATGGGTGCTGCCTGGCTGGTAAAAGGCGTTCGCACCACGAGCGATCCGGTAGATGCCATGCAAACCATCGGAAGTATGAACCTGCGTGATTCCGCTATCATTGAAATTGATGCCGCCAATAAACCACTGCCTCCGGTTGTTGCTGATTCCACCGCACGCATTGGACTAGCGCGCATCGATCACGATACAATCACCTACACGTTTGAGTCTGCACAACCACAATTTGCCGTGTTAAGTGAAATCTACTACCCGAAAGGCTGGAATGCTTACATCGACGGAAAACAAGTTGAGTACTACAAGACCAACTATGTACTTCGTGGCGTTCCTGTGCCTGCGGGAAAACACGAAATCCAATTCATTTTTGAACCAGACTCCTTCAAAACCGGTAACAGAATTGGATACGCGAGCTCGATATTGATTCTGCTGGTGGTTGCAGGTTCATTGTTCATGGCTTGGAAAACCAACAAGAAGAATATTAAGGCATGAGAAAAGTGTTGGTAGTGGCCCCCTATGCCTACCTGCCCTATCATTCCGGCGGGCAAAAATCAATTGCCCAGTTCTTAGATCATCTGGGAGAGCAAACGGAGTTGTATGTGATCAGTACGCAAAAGAATGATGCCTCATTAGTGCGTACATACAAATTACTGCCCTGGTTGGTTAATTCCACTTTCCGCTACTTGGATTTTCGCCTTTATTTCCGAATCAGTAAACTCCTCAAAGAAGAGAAGTTTGACTGTATCATGTGGGAGCACCCCTATTTCTTTTGGTTAGCCAAATGGATCAAAATCACGCAGGGCATACGCACCATTATTCATACCCACAACATCGAATATCAACGCATGCGATCGAACGGCTCCTGGTGGTGGCCATTGCTCAAATGGTACGAGGGTGCATGCCTCAAACAGGCCGATCATGTCTTTTTTATTTCACCAGAGGATTTACAGATCGCAGTTGAAAAATGGCATTTGAACAAATCAAAATGTCAGGTGATGACTTTCGGGATTCCGCAAAGTCATCATCCAACCGATAAAAAAGAATGTCAACAGACAATTCGGAAGCTTCATAACATCCCTGAACCAGCCAAATTACTTTTGTTCAACGGACTGCTTAGCTATAAGCCCAATGAAATGGCAGTATACGACCTGCTGGTAAACATCAACAATCGATTGAGCCAGGAACCAAATTTTGAATACCGGCTAATCATTTGTGGCAAAGGACTCGCCGATCGTTACTTGCGGCTCTCACCTGAACAAGCGCCCAATGTCATTTTTGCCGGATTTGTAGACAACATTGAAATGTATTTCAAGGGGGCGGATGTATTCCTGAACCCAATCCTCTCAGGTGGAGGCATCAAGACCAAAATGGTTGAATCGATCGGATTTGGCACTACCGTTGTTTCAACAGAAACGGGCGCCGTCGGTCTGGTACGAGAAGCTTGCGGTGATAAAATTCGAGTAGTTGCCGATCGTGATTGGGAAAACTTCACGAATGCTGTAGTGAAGGAAGCAGGCAAAGAATCCATCACGCCGGATACCTACTACCAAGAATATCATTGGAAAAACGTGGTGGCGAAAGTCCCCCGCCTGCTTAAATAGAAGACTCTATTTTGTAACGGGCATTTGAAAGCCATCGCGCAGGCCTTTCAAAAGTGATTTTTTTCGAGACTTATCAAAAGAAAGCCAAAAAATAAATCGAGAAAGAAGGACATATCCATAAACGATCAGCTGATGCCAAAAGGCATAATGCTTCCGAACGAAATATATTTTATTCCGATTAGAATGATACACGTAGAAATTTGAGTTCTTTCCGGATGAAGAGGAAACTTTGTGAATGATTTCCAAGGATGGCTCATAGAACATCGTGAAACCAGCTTGTATCGCTCTGTACACAAAGTCCGTATCGTCATAATAGGCGAAATAGCGCTCATCCATCAACCCAACCTCATCAAAAACCTCTTTTTGAATGATCATGAAGCAGGTGGGCGCATACGTAATGATGTGCGGATGATTCCAACGTTCTTCGTCGTTCTTTTTGTAGCCCTCATGAACACCCAGTGCGCGTATGGAATCCATGTAGCCCCCCGCCATCCAAATTTTTCTCGAGTTTGGATAGAAGATCTTCGGTACTACAAGTTGATATTGGCTACTGCTAGCCAATTCAGTTATTTTCTTAAGAAGGTGTGGCTGACTAAACTCAATATCATTGTTCAGTAAAAGCACATGCGAGCAGCCATCGGCCAGTGCAGCCTTAATACCGATATTGTTTCCGGCTGCCACCCCAATATTACCAGCAGAAGGAAGGTAAAAAACCTTTGATAAGGCGTTTGTTTCTGTATACTTTTTGACAATATGCTGAGTGGAATCGGATGGGGTATTATCGATCAGATATAAAACATAATCCTTGTAATCCTGCAAGGCAATGCTGGTAAAAAAATCAGGCAGCATTGCGTCGCTGTTGAATAGAACGGTAACCAGTCCGATTTTACCCATCTCAGTTCGCAGATTTCATAAGCCCCTTTTCCTTTAACTCAAGCAGGGACGATTCGTACTTAGGTTTAACCACTTTTTGAAGTTTCACCCAATCGGCAAACTGACGAATTCCATCCGCGAACGATACCCGGGGTTCAAATCCCAAAAAGGTACGTGCACGTGATATGTCAGCAAAGTTGTGGCGAATGTCACCGATCCGATAATTACCGGAAACCTGGATGGAAACTTGCCTTTCATAACATTCACACAAACGGGTGGCGACCTCCAATACACTGGTGGGCACTCCGGTGCCAATATTAAAAACCCGTTCGGTCAGCCCACTGGCAGAAATGGATAGCATCAAAGACTGAACAACATCATCGATGTATACGAAATCTCGACTCTCTTTGCCGTCCTCAAAAATATTAATGCCCATCCCATTTTGAATCAAGTTGGAAAAAATGGCAAGTATACCTGTATATGGGTTGTTGAGAGACTGTCCGGGACCATAAACATTTTGAAAACGCAAAGCCACCGACTCAATTCCTATGGCCTGGCAAACATTCAGCACCAGTTGCTCCTGATTATACTTGGTTATCCCATAAACAGATGTCGGATGAATCTGTGAATGTTCATCGGTTGCCACTAATGTGAGCGGCTTGGTCTCGCCG
>CAYYXC010000034.1:0-2518 GCA_964475505.1 uncultured Chitinophaga sp. | reverse complement strand
TCTCGTTTGCCAAGATATCCAGCAGCAAAGCAGTCCCACCCACATTAACATCCACATAGCGACTGATTTGGTACATGGACTGACCTGTACCCGTTTCGGCAGCCAGATGAACCACCGTGTCAACACCGCTGAGTGCAGTACGCCAATCATCTTTGTTGGTCACAGACCCCAACAGGAAGGGCGTCTTTCCTAAAACTGACTGATAAAGTGGAGAATCCTGTTCCGGATTGATCCCGTGAATTTGAGGAGATAGATTATCCAGAATAAGAACTTCAAATCCTCGATCCAGCAATGCAGAAGCCAACCGGGAGCCAATGAACCCCGCACCACCTGTAATAAGAATTTTTTTGGGTGTCATATTAGATGAATTGTCCAATCTCGTCGGTTTTACGCCATTGACGAAGATCGGGATCATATCTTTTTATAATCACAGCCGGCACTCCCGCAGCTACGCAGAAATCAGGAACATCCTTGGTTACCACCGCATTGGCAGCGACTACGGCATTCCGGCCCACACTGGCACCGATGACACAAACATTCTCACCCAACCACGATCCATCTCCGATGTGCACCGAATTGAGCTGCTGAACGGGCTGATCGATCACAGGTAGGTTAACATTCTTATAGTCGTGTAGATTATCAGCAATATAGACCTTGTCTGCAATGAGCACTTTACGCCCAATAACAATTTCCTTAGTGGAATATATATGACTGAATCGCCCCACATAGGTCCCATCGCCAATTTCCAACTTGGGATGCTTATCGTCCGAGAAAGATTTGCAAGCCAGCCATCCACCTTTGTTGATGTAAACTCGATCACCAATGAGAATATGCTTAAAGCCATCAATGGTAGGATAAAGTAAATGAGATTTTCTGCCAATTTTTCGAAGCCGAACCCTGTAATAGGGATACTTGATAAAGTAGTAAAATATCAACTCTAAATACTTCATAAAGAAAGGGCGATCACAATACGTGGCAAGTTAATTTATTCAACGGTAACCCCGTCTACAGCGTTGGAATATATTTAGTAATTTCGAGTACTACAGCAATCATGAACGGGTTAAACATTTTTCAACGGATTTCCATTGCCATATTTAAATCCCGCAAAGCGCTGATTTATACCAGAAAACTGAAGGAAGTAGCGCCTGTAAATCTTCATCCTAAAACAGATCCCCACCATATTCATTTCAAACACAGTGGGTTGATTGGCGATATCATTTACGCCATTCCAGCGATGCTGGCACTGGCTGGAGAGAGACGCATTCACTTGCATCTCCACATCAACCAGAAGGCCCTGTACTCAAAAAAAATGAGGCATTACAACAAGGGTAAAATTCTGACCGAGAAAAGTGTAGATCTGATAACCCCCCTCCTCTTAACGCATCCAAGTTTTGAAACGTGCGATGTGTATACAAACCAATCGATCGACTACGACTTGGATCAGTTTAGAAAATACCCTTTCGATTATAATACCGGGCATATCTGCAGATGGTATTTCCTTACGTATGGCGTCAGTTATGACTTGGGGAAACCGTGGCTTCAGGTTCAGCCCAACCAGGCATTCCGTGACAAAATTGTGATCGCCCGAAGTTTTCGATACCGAGCACCCGGCATTTCCTATTCATTTCTGAATAAGTATCCAAACCTGATTTTTGTGGGACTACCCGATGAATACGAAGATCTAAAAACCGAAATTCCGAAACTGGCTCTCCAACCAATAAATAACTTTCTGGAGTTGGCACAAATCATCGCGGGCTGTCGTTTTTTTATCGGCAATCAATCCTCCCCCTTTGCCCTGGCAGAAGCGCTCAAAGTGCCGCGCGCACTGGAAGTCTACTTTGAATGCCCGAACGTTATTCCAGAAGGAAAAGATGCCTATGACTTTTGCTATCAACCGCAGTTTGAAAAAGTGATTGACCAGCTATATAGTCGCTAAGGTACCTGCGCCTGTAGACGCATCTCATTTTCAAAATAAGCATCTGCCATCGCTTTGTCTTTTTGATGGAAAAGACAAATATCATAATACCCGATGAGGTTACGAGTAGAAGAAGCATAACGATGTAAACTGCGCACAACATCGGCCTGCTCTAAACGAGCGGTGGCCATCAGTGTTCCCTGATGATCGAAAAAGCCCACGCGATCATAACCTATTTCCGAAAAAGATAGTAAGGTTGACAGTCCGTCCTCTCCAATAGCCATCATGTTTAATCGGTTGTACTCAAAGAAAAGAACAGGGTGGTGTGATTTGATCGTATCGGTAGCTCCACGAAGAACAATGGTGTCAAATCCTTCCACATCCACCTTGAGCAATTTAATGGGTCGGTCTGCTAACCCTTCTGATTTCAATACCTCATCGAGTGTTCGAATGGACAGTGTTTCCTGCCCAGCCGGGTCAGGAATTATAGTCATGTTCCATCCGCGCTTCTCCGCTCTGGCACGAATGGTAGCTGGCTGTTCGCCAAGAAAAGTAGATATGCACTTGACATCGGGAAAGAGTTTGGCATTGGTCTCGAGATAA
>CAYYXC010000033.1:5130-13142 GCA_964475505.1 uncultured Chitinophaga sp. | reverse complement strand
GGGGCTAAGCCACCCTCCAAGATCTCATCCCATCCGATCATCATTTTCCCCTTGGTGTTCAAGTATTTTTCGATCCGTTGTACAAAATAACTTTGGAGTTCATGCTCGTCCTTGAGTTGTAAGTCCACTCGCCGTTGTTGGCAGCGCGGGCATTTCTTCCAATGGGCTTTCGGACATTCATCGCCTCCAATGTGAAAATAATTGGATGGGAATAAGGTGATCACTTCATCGATTACGTCCTCCAGGAATTTGAATCCGGAACCGGGGTCGGTAATTTGGGGAAGCAACTCAAACTAGGATAGGCAGCAATGGCGGCACTGCTGTGTCCGGGCATTTCAATCTCCGGAATTACTTCGATGTATCGTGATGCGGCGTAGCGTACGATTTCCTTTACTTCCGCTTGCGTATAAAATCCGCCGTAATACTGGTTGGTGTTTGATTGTCCGGGATATCTGCCAGTGATCGTTCCGTTACGCCAGGCCCCAATACGTGTCAGCTCTGGATGTTTTTTTATTTCGATACGCCAGCGCTGGTCCTCCGTTAAATGCCAATGAAACGTATTGATCTTGTGGTAGGCCAACCAGTCGATGTATTGCTTGATAAAGGCAACCGGGAAAAAATGTCTGCCCACGTCCAAGTGCATGCCTCGGTATTGAAACCGGGGCGCGTCTTCAATCTTTACGAGCGGGAGTTGAAGAATTTTGCCGGGCTTCTCTTCAACCAGTTGCAACAGTGTTTGAATACCGTTGAAGATCAATTGGGGGTTATTTCCCTGTAATTGAATACCCTGTGCCTGAACGGACAATTGGTAGAAATAATCTTTTGGGCTATTGGGCTGTGGGGGGATCAATCCCAGTTCCAGGAGCAGTGCCGGCTCAGTAGCCCCCGCCAGCTGGATCCCGTAATTCTTTTTGAGCTGTTGCGTGAGGTAGGGCACAATGAAGCCGCTGTCAACCGCAGGGAGCGATGTTCTCAATCTTATTTTCTTGGGCAGAATCAAATTCCCTTTTTGCAGCACCACCTTACTAGGGTAAGGTATTAAATTCAATGCGGGAAGATCCTTTATCTGAATCGTGTCTGATTGTTTTGCGTTCTGCTTGGAGGCACCGAACCCATTTCCAACTTGATTTACGGTTTGATTTTTTTGTCCAAACCCTCCATTATTCGATTTTCCGGGGAGAAGGGAAGGTGGTGCCAAAGCAGGCTGGGCGAAACTTTGATTGACAGCTAGAAGCGCAATAACGATAAGAGATGTTTTCATTCCGTAGTTGTTGGAATGATAAATGTACGATTTAGCCCTCTAGTGCCTCAATCGGCCAGCACCCCGAATTTTCCGGTATTGAAATCGTGAATGGCTTGTTCGATCTCCGACCATTTGTTCATGAGGAATGGACCGTAAGCAGCAATGGGCTCATTGATCGGCTCACCCGCCAGCACCAATAGCAAGGCATCTTCATTGGCCTCAATTGAGAGCTGATCACCATCGTACTGAAAAAGCACAAAATGATCGGTAGGAACCGAATTTTCATTAATGATGGCACTGCCCTCTACCATCAAAACAGCAGTGTTGTAGTTCGCAGGTATGTTGAAATCCAGTTTGGCTCCTGATTTGAGTTTGAGATTGTACATCTCGATGGGTGTGAAGGTGCGTGCAGGACCAGCTGTTCCTTGAAAATTTCCTGCGATCACTTCCACAGTGCCCATTGCGTTCGGAAGTACATGCCTTCCCATTTTTTCATTGGTGATCTCTTGATAAGCCGGCGGATCCATTTTATGTTTGGCTGGCAGGTTCACCCAGAGTTGTACCATTTGAAAAGGGCCGCCCTGTTTGCTAAAACTTTCTTCGTGGTATTCCTTGTGAAGCAATCCGGAAGCCGCCGTCATCCACTGTACATCTCCCTCGCCGATCACACCATGGTTGCCGGCTGAATCATGATGCGCAATTCGGCCCTTGTATGCGATGGTAACGGTTTCAAATCCACGGTGCGGATGTACACCAACACCGCGTGGTGTATCGGAGGGTGGGAATTCTACTTTGGATCCATAGTCCAGCATGAAAAAAGGACTCATGCGTTGTTTGCCCAATCGGCCATCACCCGGCAGGAAGGAATGTACCCGAAATCCATCGCCCACCATATGAGCGGGGGGGGGAGGCTGAATAATGTCGACGGTTTTGATAGCCATATGAGAATATTTTTAAGAGGGTACAGACTCGTTCACCAGTCGCTCGCAAAGCCAGCAGAACTCATCCAGGAAGGCAGCGATATTTTTTTGAAAACTGAGGTCAATTAATTGTCCATCCGCATCGAATTTTTTATCAACCCCTGGCACCAATAAAAACTGGGGGGAAGCGATGCCAAACAAGGCTGGTACCAACAGAAGCAACTGTTGTGCGGCCCGCATGCCACCCAGTGCACCCGGGGAGGCAGTAACCAGCCCAAATGGTTTACGCGATTGCTTCGGGAAATGATCAAGCAGATTTTTCATGGCAGGAGAGTAGCTGCCGTTGTATTCCGGGGTTACGAGCAGAAAAGCATCCGCCGATTCAACCGTACGGGCCAACTCTTTAAATGGCTCCGGTGCTTCGTCGGCCGATTTCCACACAGTCTGAACAGGAGGTAAATTCCATTTAGACATGTCGATCAGTTCGGTCTGATATTCCTGCTGATTTAATGCCTGTTGTAGGTTCAAAGCTACTCGTTTGGTCAGGCTCTCCGTACGGGGACTACCCGATATGATTACTACTTTCATGGTGCAAAATTAAGAATCAATGTTCAAACATCAAAATAGTTCTACAGGAATTGACTTATACATTCAAATTAGTTCCTGTACATTCGGTTTCAAGCATAAAACATGTTGAACAGAAGAAAGTTTATTTCAGGTTCTGCTATCAGTTCCTTGGCTGTATTGCTTGGTAAAACTTCTGATGCCAAGCCGTTGCTTAATCCGCCTGATGCCCCCTTGGTCATTTCCACTTGGGATGCGGGCATGGATGCCAACAGGGCAGCTTGGGAGGTGTTGAAGACAGGCGGAGCTGCTTTGGATGCGGTGGAGCAGGGGGTACGAGTCATTGAAGACTCATTGAATTGTTGTGTGGGTCTGGGAGGTAATCCTGATCGGGACGGATTTGTGACCCTGGATGCCTGCATCATGGATGAGCAAGGCAATTGCGGAAGTGTTGCATTTCTAGAGCGGATCAAACATCCTATATCCGTGGCCCGTCGCATCATGGAAAAAACGCCGCACGTGATGCTGGTCGGCAGCGGAGCCCAACAATTTGCCTTGGCAGAGGGATTTCCATTGGAGTCGGGAAAGCTTTCCGATACCGCCCAGCAAGCATACACAGAGTGGTTGAAAAACTCTCAGTACACCCCTCCGGAGAAAAATATTGAAAATAAAAACCAGCATGGCCCTTTTGCGCCCGCTCGATTGGAGAACGGCGAGTGGAATCACGATACCATTGGTATGGTGGCTCTGGATAAGAAAGGGAACCTCAGCGGCAGTTGTACTACTAGCGGCGCCGGATTCAAAATGAGGGGACGCGTAGGCGATTCTCCGTTGATCGGATCCGGATTGTTTGTCGACAATGAAGTGGGCGCTTGTACCGCCACCGGACATGGAGAAGAGATCATCCGCATCGCCGGCTCTCATCTCGTAGTTGAATTCATGCGAAATGGTCTCTCCCCGGAAGAAGCCTGCAAAAAAGCAGTGGGTCGCTTGGTTGGTATGCGTAAGAACAAATTGGAAGAAGCACAGGTTTGTTTTCTGGCCATGGATCGATCCGGTTCTTTTGGAGGATTCTCATTAAGACCCGGATTCACCTATGCGGTACGATCCCGCTATGAAGAAAAAATATTCAAGGCAAAGAGTTGGTTTGATAAATAATATGAAGGATTCAGCTATTCTCATTGAGATCGCAACGGCCGATTTAGAAACTACGCGCCAAGCTGTTGCCGGAGGTGCCGATCGAATTGAATTGTGTGCCAACTTGGGAGAGGGCGGAACCACTCCCTCTTACGGCACGATGCGCACCTGTAGGGATTTATTTGATGTTCCCATCTTCCCCATCATACGTCCCCGTGCAGGTGATTTTCTTTACACGAAAGATGAATTCAACTCGATGAAGCAAGATGTCGAGTTGGCAAAATCACTGGGCATGGACGGAGTAGTGATTGGTCTGTTGCTCTCTGATGGAAAGATCGATGTGGCTCGTACAACTGCGCTGCGAGAGCTTGCTTATCCGATGGAGCTAACCTTTCACCGTGCCTTTGATCGGTGTGCTGACCCCTATGAGGCGCTGGAGACGCTGATCGAGATAGGAGTGGACAGGATTCTGAGTTCTGGACAATTCCCAACCGCCCCTGAGGGAATTACTTGTCTTGCCAATTTACAACGTCAAGCCGATGGACGCATCATCATCATGCCAGGCAGCGGTGTTCGTTCCGATAATATTGAAATGCTACGCACCCAAACAGGTTGCCACGAATTCCACAGCTCCTTAAGGGGATGGCAACCCTCCAACATGCAATTCCGCCACCCGAACTTCTCCGCTTCGAAGGAGTCATATCAGAATCCTTTTATTGATCCGATGGAAGTGGGGAAGATGAAGGGTAGAGGGTAGAGGGTAGAGGGTAGAGGGTAGAGAGTAGAGAGTAGAGAGTAGAGAGTGGAGGGTAGAGAGATATGACCTAAACACTATACACTCAACCCTAAACCCTAAACTCTCAACCCTCTACTCAATATTTCTTCTGCTGCATATACTTCAAACTGGCTACGGCTGCTTCAAGGGGGCCGGCACCATAGTTTGCCTCTTGCTCAATGATCACCTCTTTTACTCCTTTGGCTCTGCCGGAGCGTAAGATCGTTTCAAAATCAATTGTGCCCGTACCAATTACTACGGAATTTTTTCCCTCGTCTGCCACTGGCTTTTTGCTTCGGTCCTTGACGTGTACCAGCTTAAAACGATTCGGATATTTTTCAAACCATTCAACCGGATCGCTTCCGGCGGCTACAACCCAGTAAATGTCCATTTCAAAATGTACCAGCTTGGGATCGGTTTCCTCCAGTAAAATTGTTTGAGGGATCTGACCATCAAGCGGCTTGAAGGAATAATCATGGTTGTGATAAGCAAAACGTACACCCTGTTTCTTACAGATCGCTCCCATCTCGTTGAAACGAGTCGCTGCTTTTTTAAAATCGTCGATGGATTTCTGAGGACCCAGCCAGGGGCAAATGACATAGTTTGCTCCGACGGTTGCTGCTGCCTCTACTTTCTGCTCAAAATTTTCAAATACGTTGCAATGGAATGAAGGCATGGTTAGTCCATTGTCTTTTAAGAATTTACCAAATTCTTTGGGTGATTTTCCCCAGAAAATTCCCTTGGGTCCCTCATAACTTTCAATCATCGCATAACCTGCCTGCGCCAATTTTTTTATGATCCCCATCGGATCGCCCGTAATGATATCTCTAAGTGAATACAACTGTATGCCATAGGGCCGCGACTTGCTGCCCGTAAATCCATCGCTGGCAAATATTGGTGATTGGGCTAGCATCCATCCTCCACCCAAAAGGGCGGTGTTGCGTATGAAAATTCTACGATTCTTGTTCATATGATTGATTTTATTCGGCCCAGGCTTTTTCTCCCTTTGTATAAGTTACTGCTCCGTCGTATCTGCCCGGAACGGGTACATGTCGAAGCGTCTTGGTCATGCCGGTCTCCGAGGTAAAGAATCCCCAGAGCGTCAACTGCTTCATCATGGTGTAATAATGCACGGGTTCTTCCTTTTTTTTGCTTTCGTTGTATGCTTTTGCCTCTTTCTCCAATTGCACCAACAATTCCTGCCTTTGCTTGGCGGAAGAATCGATGAAGGATTTCCCGTTGCTGTCCTTGCTCTTCTTTTCCAAGGCAACCATACCTTCTTTAAATACCTTTTGTTGCTCTGGGGTGTAACAATCACGCACCATCACTTCCATGAACTTGCCCACCTCTGCAGCTTTTGCGCCGGGGGTGTCCGTAGCAGGAATGATCGTTTCGCCGATCTCATCCAGCAACCTCAACTGTGAGGAAGTGAAAAAGCCAGCCGGTGATTTAGGTGCACAGCCAGCTAAAAAAACATCGACTCCTACCACCGCGGCACCGGTGAGTAAAGCAATTTGTTTTAGGTATTCTCTTCTGTCCATATGAAGGGTTTGGTCGGTTAAGTCAGAGGTTTCCTTTTTTCATTTCGCTCGCAGCGAAATCGGCTGCCCGCGCGGTCATCGCCATATAAGTAAGCGAAGGATTTACGCAAGAAGCGCTGGTCATACAGGCTCCATCCGTCACAAATACGTTAGGGGCATCCCAAACTTGATTGTGTTTGTTTAAGACGGATGTTTTGGGGTCTTTTCCCATGCGGGCAGTACCCATCTCGTGTATACCCATCCCTACTTCGTATCCGTAATCGTATGTATTGACATTTTTGACTCCGGCTGCTTCCAGCATTTCAGCAGCGTCGTTCATCATGTCCGTCCGCATTTTCTGCTCATTGTCTTTTATCTCCACATCCATGTCAAGCACGGGAAGTCCCCATTTGTCTTTTACATTTTTATTCAGACTGATCTTATTCTCGTGGTAGGGGAGCATCTCGCCGAAGCCCATGATACCCATTCCCCAGGTATCACTCGGAACGCTGAGTGCATTTTTCAGATCGGCGCCAATAGTGAATTCTGCCACTTCAACTCCTCTGCCTCGGCCGGCTCCTCCCTGGTAGCCAAATCCTCTTACATAATCTCGTTTGTCGTTGTAAATATTTCGAAAACGAGGAATGTATATGCCCGTGGGTCTTCTTCCATATTCGTATTTGTCGGCGTATCCCTCCACTCGGCCGTTTGCTCCACAACGAAAATGATGATCCATCACATTGTGACCAAGCTCTCCGCTGCTGCTGCCCAGTCCTTCAGGCCAAATATCTGTAGCCGAGTTCATCAAGATCCAGGTGGAGTTGAATGCAGAGGCGCATAAGAAAATGACTTTTGCCTGGAATCTGTATGTTTTGTTGTCCATGGCATCAAGTACTTCCACGCCACTGGCTTTTTTTGTGTCTTTATCGTACAGCACTTGTGTTACGATTGAGAACGGACGCAGCGTCAAGTTTCCGGTCTTCATGGCTGCCGGCAGGGTGGCGGATTGCGTGCTGAAATAAGCACCGAACGGACAACCTCTCCAGCACCTGTTCCGGTATTGGCAGTTGGTTCGGTCGTGATGTGGCTGCGTGATATTGGCACTTCTGCCAATGAACATGTGTCGGTTGTTTTTATAATGCTGCTTGATCTTCGCTGCCACATCCTTCTCCACTATGTTCATCTCCATGGCAGGCATAAAATCACCGTCCGGAAGCACATCCAGTCCTTCCAGACTTCCCTGGATGCCGGCAAATTTTTCGGCATGACTATACCAGGGGGCCATGTCTTCGTATCGAATCGGCCAGTCCACTCCAAAACCATCCTTTGCGTTGGCTTCGAAGTCCCATTTATTGAAACGATAACTCTGTCGTCCCCACATCAGCGATCGTCCGCCCACATGATAGCCGCGAAACCAAGAGAAAGGTTTTGTTTCGGTGTAGGGACATTCCTTATCCTTTACCCAATAATCCAATACCACTTCATTAAGCGGATAGTCACGCTTCAGCACCGGATAATTTTGAAGCATCTCTTGTGTCGGCATCAATCCCCGGTGCGGAAACTCCCATGCTTCCTTGTTCGCATTTACATAATCCTTGATGTGCTCAATGTTGCGACCACGTTCCAGCAGCAATACTTTCATTCCTTTTTCGGTCAGTTCTTTAGCTGCCCAGCCTCCACTGATGCCGGAGCCGACTACGATGGCGTCATACTGTTGATTCGACATGAAGAGAAAGTTTAAAGAGTTTAAAGAGTTTGAATAGTTTGAGTAGTTTAAAGAGTTTAAATAGTTTAAGCGGTTCAGATATCGCAGATCTGGATGGCATTTCTCAGGCCATTAATCATACCATCTC
>CAYYXC010000033.1:4179-5120 GCA_964475505.1 uncultured Chitinophaga sp. | reverse complement strand
TGCGGTGGAAATGAATTCTTGTGCCACAAAACCCTTGTAACCGGTTTGATGGATTGCACGCATAATGGCGGGGTAGTAGAGCTCTTGTGATTCGTCAATCTCATGACGGCCCGGAACACCAGCAGTATGGTAATGGCCAAAATACATGTGGTTTTGTTGGATGGTTCGGATCACATCTCCTTCGCTGATCTGCATGTGATAGATATCATATAGTAATTTGAAATTGGGTGATCCGAGTCGCTTGCAAAGTTCTACTCCCCAGGAAGAGCGATCCGCCATATAGTCTTTATGATCAACCTTGCTGTTGAACAATTCCATTTGAATGGTGACATCATGCTTTTCAGCTAAGGATAAAATCGATTTCAGTCCGGCTGCGCAATTCCTCAACCCTGTTTCATCGTCCATTCCATTTCTATTGCCCGAAAAACAGATCAGGTTTTTATAGCCCGCTTTGGATATCAACGGAATCGCTTCCAGGTAATCTTTTATCAGCCAGGGGTGATTCTCTGTTCGATTCCAACCATCGGTCAAACTCACTTTGCCAGCAGTGTAACACATGGAACATTCGATGCCATGTGATTGCAACGTTTTAAATCCTTCGGGTGCCACTAGGTCGATCGCCCCAAATCCAATACTTTTTACCACTGCGCAAAGTTCATCCAGGGAGAAGGATGAGTAGGTCCAAGAGCAAACGGAATGCCGAATATTCCCTTTCAATGTAGTTGCATACGGAGCCGAGGCAAAACTGTCAGCGGGTAAGATGCTCCATCCGGCCACGCCGGCTGCCAGGGATCGAATGGCGGTACGGCGACGCATCAGGCGAGGATTTTCTTTTTATCGTTTCGAAACATCGCCAGGAAGAGCAAAGCAACTCCGGCAGCGAACAAGCAGGGGAATAGCCAGATGGTTTGCCAGTCGTGTCCGGTTTCACCCACTTTATA
>CAYYXC010000033.1:0-4169 GCA_964475505.1 uncultured Chitinophaga sp. | reverse complement strand
TGTCTACATACAAGCCGGCTACATAAAAACCGATGTACATGCCGACTCCATAGGTGGCGAGGGTGATGAGTCCTTGTGCAGCGGATCTGATTCTTGGGCCAGCTACTTGGTCAGTATAGATCTGTCCCGTTACAAAGAAGAAATCATAGCATATGCCGTGCAGGATGATACCCGCATACAGCATCCAAATATTGCTACCGGCATCGCCATATGAGAAAAGGGCATAACGCAGGATCCAGGCGAGCATGCCGAATAAGATCATTTGTTTGGTGCCAAATCGCGCAAAGAACCAGGGCATCAAGAAAAGGAATATTGTTTCAGCAACCTGTCCCATGGTCATTTTAGCTGCTGCTTTTTCCATTCCTACTTCATTGAGAAATTGGTTGGCTTGTCCGTAATAAAATGCCAGCGGGATGCAGATCAAAATGGAAGCAATGAAAAACAACAGATAGTTTCGGTTGCGGAGGATTTGCAGTGCATCCAAGCCGAGCACCTCGGCAATGGATACTTGTTGGCCGGCTTTAGGAGGAGGCGTATTGGGTAAAAAAAAGCAATAAAGCCCAAAGCCTGCAGCCACGATCGTAGCCACTCTAAAAGTAATGCCTAGAGAGCCGGGATTTGCTTCCCAGGCCATCCATCCGATGATCAGTCCGGATACGATCCATCCAATGGTGCCCCACATCCGAATACCGCTAAATTCTTTTTCTGCATTCGAAACCTGATGAAGTGCAATGGCATTCACCAGTCCGAGCGTAGGCATATAGAGGATCATGTAAATGAGCAGAAGGGTATAAAAGGATCCAAACTGTGTTTCTAAGGACAACTGAAATAATAGCGCTGCGCCCAATAGATGCAGGACGCCTAATATTTTTTGAGCAGCAAAAAAACGGTCGGCGATCATGCCGATGATGAACGGTGCGGCGATGGCGCCCAGACATTGGGTGCCATAGGCGAGACCGGTTTGCTCGCCGCTGGCACCAATCGTTCCTTTCGTCAGATAAGTGCCCATGGTAACGAACCAAATGCCCCAAACGAAAAAGTTCAGGAACATCATCACGTAAAGTTGCAAACGAGTAGAGGTTGACATAGCAATCGGTTAAAGCAGTATTGTCGGTTAAAGAACCAATGTAGGAATTTTAGAAAAAAGACTGTTTATTTGTTACTAACAATCGGCGTGTTGCCGAAGCTGCTTTTTCAAAATTTCAACATGAACAACCGTAAGTTGCGCGTGGCCATGGTCGGTGGTGGCAAGGATGCCTTCATTGGAGCGATACATCGCTTGGCCTTCCAAATGGATGGGCAGGCAGAACTGGTGGCCGGTGCCCTTAGCGTCAACCCCGATATTGCCATTCAATCGGGAAAGGAATTGTTTCTTTCTGACGATCGGATCTATACCGATTTCAGGCAGATGCTGGATCAAGAGGCCAATCGTCCTGCCGATCAGCGCATCGATTTTGTCAGCATAGTGACACCCAATTTTCTTCATTTCGAACCAGCTATGCTGGCATTGGAGAAAGGTTTTGATGTAGTGGTTGAAAAACCAATAGCGTTTACAATGGATGAAGCCATTGCCTTGCGTAAGCGGTTGCACGCTAGCGGAAGAACTCTGTTGCTCTGTCATACCTACACGGGGTATCCAATGGTGAAACAAGCGCGACAACTGATTCGGTCGGGCGCACTGGGTAATATTCGGAAAGTATACGTTGAATATCCGCAAGGATGGCTGAGCACCTCTTTGGAGAAAACCAATCATGCACAAGCTTCCTGGCGCACCGATCCAAAGAGAAGCGGAAAGGCCGGTGCCATGGGTGATATTGGTACGCATGCGTTCAATCTGGCCGAGTATGTGAGCGGATTGCAGGTGACGAAAATCTGCGCCGATGTGAATACTGTAGTGGAAGGAAGAATGCTGGACGATGACGGAGCTGCTTTGCTTAAATTCAATAATGGTGCGAGTGGTGTGCTGATGGCTACGCAGGTGGCAGCCGGTGCTGAGAATAACGTCAAGATTCGGGTTTATGGAGAGAAAGGCGGACTCGAATGGCAGCAAGAGGATGCCAATAGTTTAGTGGTGAGGTGGTTGGATCGCCCCGCAGAGATTTACCGCGCAGGAACCGGATATGCCGATGCATTTGCCAAGCATAATTCGAGAACACCTGCCGGCCACCCCGAGGGATATTTGGAAGCGTTTGCTAATCTTTATCGAAACTTCATGTTCACCTTGCGGGCACGTAATGCCGGTCAGTCACCCACACCTGAGATGCTGGATTTTCCATCGATCGATGAAGGCGTCAGGGGGATGGCTTTTATTGAAAACGTAATCAAATCCGGACAAGCGGAGAGCAAGTGGATTGATTTTACCATTTAAAAAACATTGGTCATGCGTACCATAAAAGGTCCCGCCATTTTTCTGGCTCAGTTCATGGGTGATCAAGCTCCCTTCCATGATTTGCGATCCATTTGTAAGTGGGCTGCTTCGATTGGATTCAAGGCCGTTCAAATTCCTACTTGGGATGCCCGTTGCATCGATCTGGAGAAAGCCGCTACCAGTAAAACCTATGCAGATGAAATAAAAGGCATAGTGGCTGAGGCTGGATTGGAGATATCGGAGCTTTCTACGCACTTACAGGGACAATTGGTGGCCGTGCATCCGGCTTACGATACACTATTTGATGGATTTGCACCGGAGTCATTGCGCGGTAATCCGACCGCTCGCACACAATGGGCCATTCAGCAACTTAAGTACGGGGCGGAGGCTTCACGCAATCTTGGGTTGACGGCCCATCCAACTTTCAGCGGATCCTTACTTTGGCATACGTTTCATCCTTGGCCACAACGGCCACCCGGATTGGTAGAAGAAGGCTTTCAAGAGTTGGCCCGGCGTTGGAAACCGATCTTGGATCATTTCGATCGCTGCGGAGTGGATATTTGCTATGAGGTACATCCGGGAGAGGATATTTTTGATGGGACTACCTACGAAATGTTCCTCGATGCAGTGGATCAACATCCGCGTGCATGCTTGCTGTATGATCCTTCTCATTTCGTTTTGCAACAACTGGATTATATCGAGTACATTGACCTTTATCATGAACGGATCAAAGCTTTTCATGTAAAGGATGCTGAATTTAATCCCAGTGGCAGACAAGGCACTTTCGGCGGGTATCAACCCTGGATCAATCGGGCAGGTCGCTATCGTTCACCGGGCGACGGACAGGTTGATTTCAAACGCATTTTCAGTAAGCTTACTCAATACGGTTTTGAGGGATGGGCTGTGATGGAGTGGGAGTGTTGTATCAAACACCCCGAGGATGGGGCCAGAGAAGGCGCTGCTTTCATTCGGGATCATATCATCCGGGTGACAGAAAAAGCATTTGATGATTTTGCTTCCAGCGGGACTGACCGCGACATGAACCGAAAGCTGTTGGGACTGGATTAGCGTGTATATTCGTATACAAACAACTTGAATATATGATGGCAATGATTCCCCGCCTGATGGTAATGTCTTTTCTCTTTGCTGCTTGTGGGGAAGCGGCGCAACCGACTCAAACCGCACGTGTAGACGTCACCAAAGATCCGGCATATCAAAAAGGACTGGACCTGATCAAGCAAAGCGATTGCCTTACCTGTCATCAAGTTGATGCCAAGTCGATCGGACCCTCCTATAAAGAGATCGCACAGAAATATGCTACTGCTTCCGAAGAGGAATTGACAACGGTTGCAAAAAAAATCATTGACGGCGGTGCAGGTGTTTGGGGCCAAATTCCGATGACGCCGCATCCAACGCTTTCCGAGGCGGATGCGAAGGCCATGCTCGATTATATCCTTCTTTTAAAATAATCCCTATGCGTTTGTTCTTGTTGTTGTCGTTGCTAGTTTTTGCACACACGGCCTGTGGGGTGGAAACATCCAGCCGCCTTACATCAATCGATACCATGCCTGCTCATAATCGGCTGAGTCAGCAAGAACGAAGAGACGGATGGGAATTGCTGTTTGACGGACTCACCACGCGCGGCTGGCATAAATACGGGGGTAAAGTAGTTGGAAGCGCCTGGAAAGTGGCAGAGGGTAGTTTGTACTTGGATCCGTCAGAAAAAGATAACTGGCAGATAAAAGGTGGTGGCGACATCATGTCGGACCGTGTCTATGGAGATTTTCATTTGAAATTGGAA
>CAYYXC010000032.1:0-13185 GCA_964475505.1 uncultured Chitinophaga sp. | reverse complement strand
ACCTGCAAGAGCACTCAATTGTGCTGATCCGCGGAGGTCGTGTTAAAGACTTACCAGGGGTACGTTACCACATCGTACGTGGTTCGTTGGACACTGCCGGTGTAAAAGACCGTAAGCAGAGCCGTTCGAAGTACGGAACCAAGCGTGAAAAAGCTAAGAAATAATCAATTCAATACCTGATTCGTCATGCGGAAAGCACAAGCCAAGAAACTCCCTCTCGCTCCAGATCCCAAGTTCAATGACAAAATGGTAACCCGTTTTGTAAACAACTTAATGTGGCAGGGTAAAAAAAGTATAGCCTTCACTATTTTTTATGATTCACTGGACAAAGTAGCTAAGCTGTCTGGTGAGGATGGATACGAGGTATGGAAGCGTGCATTGGCCAACGTTTCTCCCTCTGTAGAGGTGCGCAGCCGTCGTATCGGTGGTGCCACTTTCCAGATCCCCTCTGAGGTTCGTCCAGATCGTAAGATCTCATTGAGCATGAAATGGCTCATCCGTTACAGCCGCGAGCGTAATGGTCGCAGTATGGCCGATAAATTGGCCAACGAGATCGTAGCTGCCAGCAAGGGTGAAGGTGCTGCGTTCAAGAAAAAAGAAGATACCCATCGTATGGCCGAGGCAAATAAGGCCTTCGCTCACTTCCGGGTATAAAAAATCATATTTGATCTCTTCAGAAGCCATCCGATTCGGGTGGCTTTTTTGTTTTAGTGCAAACAGCCGATGAATACCTTGGACCGGATGCTGTGTGTGCGCGGGTGATCGGGTTTTAATGCCCTCACCAAGCTATCGGCTTCCCTTCTTTTGGTTGCAATTGTTGCAACGAGGGCCATTGTTTTATCGCCTTGTTCAGGAACGTAGGTGTCCAGGTACTCGATGCTAAGCGTATTGCCGGGGAAGCGTCGGGGGAAATAATTGCCGGCATACAATTCATCTTCATCGTCTTCGGGAAGAATGATGGCTTGTTTTTTCTTGTCAAAATATCGCCCCATCAGATCTACCTCCAACCCGTTATTCTTTTCGATGGTCCGAAGTTCTTTCATTAACTCATCATACCGGCTACTTGTATCTACGATCACGATGTGATACCAAGCATAATCTACGGCTTCTTCCTCCGACAGACTGTCTGTAGGTTCTGGAATGGTATCGAGCGCTACGGTGCTAGGAGTTGAATCATTTTTCTCTTGGCTTGCAGGCGCTTCACTTGTATTTTTCGGACGGCAACTCCAGATCAATGCCATCAGCGCTAAGGGATAGATGAAATTACGCATGCGTGAAAATAAAAAAAGGCGGGAATGATTCCCGCCTTCATCCAAAAATGCTGTTCTTATTTACTCAACTTATTTTTCAGGTTTTCATCGATGGCATCCAAGAACTCTTGGGTATACAGATAGTGCTCGCCATGCTTGACTTTATTTCCATGAATGCAAACCGCTAGGTCTTTGGTCATTTTGCCTTGCTCAACTGTTTCAATACAAACCGATTCCAGTGTGTTGCAAAAATCGATCAGGGCTTGGTTATTATCCAGTTTGCCTCGGAAAGCCAGTCCACGTGTCCACGCAAAGATGCTTGCGATCGGGTTGGTGGAGGTAGGTTTACCTGCTTGGTGGTCGCGATAGTGGCGCGTAACGGTGCCATGCGCGGCTTCCGCTTCCATGGTTTTGCCATCGGGAGTGATGAGTACAGAGGTCATGAGTCCCAGTGATCCAAATCCTTGCGCTACGGTATCACTCTGTACGTCTCCATCGTAATTTTTACAAGCCCATACAAAATTTCCATTCCACTTCAATGCAGAGGCGACCATGTCATCGATGAGTCGATGTTCGTAAACAATACCGGCTGCTTCGAAAGCAGATTTAAATTCTTGCTCGTAGATCTCCTGGAAAATGTCTTTGAATCGGCCGTCGTATTTTTTGAGAATGGTGTTTTTGGTTGACAGATACAGGGGCCATTTTTTGCTCAATGCCATATTGAAGCAGCTGCGCGCAAAACCCCGAATGCTTTCATCAGTGTTGTACATGCTCATGGCTACACCATCTCCTTTAAAGTTGAATACTTCAAAGGTCTGCGGAGCGCTGCCATCCTCCGGAGTGAAGGTCATGGTGAGCTTGCCCTTTCCTTTTATAACAGTGTCAGTGGCTCGGTATTGGTCGCCAAATGCATGCCGCCCCACAATGATAGGAGCGGTCCAGTTGTTGACCAGTCGGGGTATGTTGCTGATCACAATCGGTTCCCGAAAAACGGTTCCGTCCAGAATGTTTCGGATGGTGCCGTTGGGACTTTTCCACATTTGTTTCAGTCCAAATTCTTTTACTCTTGCTTCATCGGGGGTGATGGTGGCGCACTTAATTCCAACGCCATATTCCTTGATGGCATTGGCGGCATCAATGGTAACCTGGTCGTTGGTCAGGTCCCGGTGCTCCATACCCAAGTCGTAATATTTGATATCGACATCGAGGTAGGGGAGGATTAGTTTTTCTTTGATGAATGACCAGATGATTCGAGTCATTTCGTCACCGTCAAGTTCTACTACGGGATTGGCTACTTTGATCTTTGTGGACATTTGATACGATTGAGTTGGACGATTAAGTCCGCAAAGGTATCATTTTTAGCACAGTTGGCGTTTAGCCAAGTGCGACATCCAGGATCATCATAATCAAGAATCCGCCAATGAATCCCAGTACCGACCGGTCGGTGTATTTGTCCCGCTGCGTTTCGGGGATCACTTCTTCCACCACCACGAAAATCATGGCGCCGGCCGCGAAAGCTAAAGCGAAGGGTAGGAGCGGTTCTATGTAAATGACTGCGAGGGCGCCCACAACTCCGGCCACCGGCTCCACTATGGCCGAGAGTTGTCCGTACCAGAAACTTTTTACCCGATTAACTCCCAGCCTGCGCAGCGGCATGGAAACGGCGATCCCCTCCGGAAAGTTTTGGATGGCGATGCCAATGGCCAAGGTAATCGCGCCAGCATAGGTGGCATGCTCGATACCTAAATACGCGGCACCAAACAGAACGCCCACGGCCAATCCTTCCGGTATGTTATGAAGGGTAATGGCCAGAATTAGCAAGGTGGTGCGGTGTAGGTTGCTTTTCACACCTTCTTTTTCCTCCACACCAAAATTCAAGTGCAAGTGGGGCATGTATCGGTCGAGGAAAAAAATAAACAAGGAGCCCATAGCAAAACCGACGGCTGCCGGCATCCAACTCCATCCCGGATAAAGTCGCTCCGCGATCTCGATGGAAGGGGATAGAAGCGACCAGAAACTGGCAGCAACCATCACCCCACCGGTAAAACCCAGCATGGGATCCAGCACCGACCGGTGCATGGTACGAAAGAAGAATACCATTGATGCTCCCAAGGCGGTGACGAGCCAAGTAAATGTGGTGGCCAACAGTGCCGACCAGATGGGACCTATTTGTTGACTGAATTCAAGTAATTTTTCCATGGCACCGTAAAATTAGAATGAGTTTTGTCAGTCTCGGCATGCACTATTTCCGATTTCAGAAATATATGATGCGGTATCTTTAGTAGAATTTATTCACAGGTCACCTAGGTTGCCTTACCGTCCATTTGCCGGAATCCTCCTATCTTGCGACTTCGTGTAAAAATAACACATTATGTCCTTTCGCGATTATAGCGTCCCATACGAGATTGATGCCCGCTATGCTAAGCGGGTCGCCTATTTTTCCATGGAATTTGCCGTTCATCAGCCTTTAAAAATATACAGTGGCGGTCTGGGCTTTCTAGCGGGCTCCCATTTACGCAGTGCCTACGAACTAAAACAGAACCTAATCGGAGTAGGTATCCTCTGGAAGTACGGCTATTATGATCAGGAGCGTAACCAGGACCAAACCCTCAATGTTGCATGGAATGAAAAGCAATATAGTTTTCTGGAGGATACAGGTATTAAGTTTCAGATAACCATTCACGAGCACCCGGTCTGGGTCAAGGCCATGTACCTGAATCCGGAGACATTCAAGTCAGCTCCTTTATTTCTCCTCAGCACCGATCTTCCGGAAAATGATTATGTTTCTCAAACCATCACCCACCGTTTGTATGATGCCAACGTAGCAACAAAAGTGGCTCAGTTCATTCTACTGGGCGTTGGCGGAGCAAAATTGATCGACCTGCTCAACTATCAACCGGATGTATATCACCTCAATGAAGCGCATGGGTTATCTGCTGCCTTCTACTTGTATCAGAAATACAATAGGCAAATCGCTGAGGTGAAAAAAAGGTTGGTTTTTACCACGCACACACCCGAGGAAGCCGGCAACGAGAAACACGACATTTATCTCTGCCACAAAATGAGTTATTTCTGTGGGCTCACTATTGAGGAGGTAAAACAGTTGTATCAGCACGACAGCGACGATTTCAATCACTCCCTGGCCGCCTTGCGGTTCGCTCGATTGGCCAATGGTGTTTCCCGTTTGCATGGGGAGGTATCCAGAGCTATGTGGAGTAAGTATGATAATATCTGTCCGATCCTTTCCATTACCAATGCGCAAAACTGGCGCTATTGGGCAGACAAGCAACTCTATCGTTTCATGGAAGCGGGCGATAACTTTGGGCTGGATGATCGAAAAAAATATCTCAAGAAGCGCGCCTTTGAGATCGTGGCAGATCAGACCGGTAAACTCTTCAATCCGGATGTTTTCACTATTGTCTGGGCTCGTCGTTTTGCCGGATACAAAAGAGCGGGTTTATTAACGCGTGACGAGAAACGATTTGCGCACCTGCTAGGCAATTCAAAGTATCCCGTACAGATCATCTGGGCGGGTAAACCCTATCCTGTTGACCATCCGGCGATCAGTGAATTCAATGAGTTGGTACACATCAGTCGCCAATACAAAAACATGTCGGTTCTCATCGGATATGAGTTAACCTTATCCAAGCGACTCAAGCAAGCAGCGGACTGCTGGTTGAACAATCCCCGTGTTCCGCGCGAGGCATCTGGTACCAGCGGTATGACGGCTTGCATGAACGGAGCAGTGAATTTATCTACCGACGACGGATGGATACCGGAGTTCATCAACCACGGGAACAACGGTTTTGTGGTATCTAAGGTAGACTATGCCAACATGCATGTGCATGAGCAGGATGAATACGATTTGGACCAACTGTATCAGATCCTGGAAAATCAGATCCTTCCGCTTTACTACGAAAACTATAGCGTATGGAGAGAGATCATTAAAAATGGAATGCGGGATGTTCGCTATCAGTTCGAGAGTAACCGCATGGCCCACGAGTATTACGATCTGCTCTACAAATAGGAGGGAAGCGTCAACGGTTTATCCCCATTGCGTATAGGGGAGCTCTACGGCATAAAAACCTGCCAATTTCTCCAGGAGTTTCTCTACGATAGCATCGGGGCAGGAGGCGCCGCTGGTGATCAGAATTTTCACAGGTTGATGTGCCGGTAAGAAATTTTCAGTGGTACGTTCAACACCCTCGAAGAAATCAAAATGGTGGATGCGCGATTTATTTTCAATCCGATCGGGACCATCAATGTAGTAAGTGGGAAGCTTCTCTGCGCAAAGCTCATAGAGATGCGAGGTGTTGGAGGAATTGTAACCGCCAACTACCAGGGCGAGATCGGCATTTGTTTCCAATAGTCCCATCACAGCCGATTGGTTGTCGCTTGTAGCATAGCAAAGGGTATCGCGTGTGTCGGCTACGGCATCGGGGTCGGGATATTGTTGACGTACTACTTCTTTTAAAAAATCGGCAATGCCCTGTGTATCCGAGGCAAGCATGGTCGTTTGATTCACCACGCCGATTCTTTGTAGATGTTGATCGATTTGGAATCCGTGGGTGAATTGGTTGGCGAACTCGGTTTCAAATTCGGATTGGGATGCTTCTTTGCGAATGTATCGCGCCAGTCTTTCTGCTTGGGCGCGGTCTTTGATTACTACGGCTGGTCCATGAGCGGCCGCATGGGAGAAAGTTGCGCGGGTTTCCTCATGGCTGGGCTTTCCGTGAATTATAACGGTGTATTGTTTCTGTGCGATGGACTCACTACGATTCCAAACTTTTTCCACGAATGGGCAGGTGGTATTGTACGATTCCAGTTTGATACCGATCGATCGAAGTTTTTCCTCAACGGCTAATGTGGTGCCAAATGCCGGAATCAGCACAATGTCATCAGCTGTCAATTCTTCAAATGGGATGAGCTGTTTTCCTTTGGTATCTTGTAGGAAACGAACGCCGCGCGCAACCAGGTCTGCATTTACTCCCGGGTTATGGATCATTTCGCTTAGCAGAAAGATGCGTTTGTTGGGATTTTGTTCCAGTGTTCGAAAGGCGATTTCAATGGCATTTTCCACTCCATAGCAAAATCCAAAGTGACGGGCCAAATAGATCTGAAGGGGGCCAAGGTCCAGGCAAGTCGGCGAAAAATCCTTTTTTAATTTATCAGCTGCTTTTCGCTTCTGCTTGATGGCAGTGATCAGCGGACTGCGATAAAAAGTAGGTACCTCAAAGCTGCGCATGTGACAAAGATACGAGGTAGCAACACCGCATTTCAGTACTTTGCAACAAACCTATTTATGCGCCTGTTCATCGCAACCATCTGGATCGTATTGGGGATGAGCGCCTGCGGTCCCCGATCGGCAGACCAAACAGTCAAAAATTACGATATGCCCATGACATTCACGACGCCCGAGTGGGCTCGGCAAACTTCCATTTACGAGGTCAATGTTCGTCAGTATACCCCTGCCGGTACATTCCGGGCATTCATGGCTGAATTACCGCGTTTGCGCGACATGGGAGTGGGTACATTGTGGTTCATGCCTATTACACCGATCGCAGAGAAAAACCGGAAAGGAACCCTGGGCAGTTATTATGCCTGTTCCGATTATACATCGATCAATCCAGAGTTTGGTACGCTGGAGGATTTTAAGGCCCTTGTTCAGCAAGCACATGATATGGGAATGAAAGTCATCATCGACTGGGTGGCCAATCATACCGGATGGGACCATCGCTGGACGCGCGAGCATCCGGATTATTATCTACGCGACTCAGCCACGGGCGATTTCAAGATCGCTTCGGGTATGGATGACATCATCGAATTAAATTTCTCAAACCCGGCGCTCCGCACAGCCATGATTGATGCCATGCGCTTTTGGGTAGAGGAATGTGACATCGATGGATTTCGCTGTGACCTGGCTTTTTGGGTGGAATTGCCTTTTTGGCGAGAGGCCAGACATAAACTGGATGCGATCAAACCGTTGTTTTGGTTTGGTGAATACGACGAGTTGGATAAGCCAGAATATGCAGAGGTTTTTGATGCCAGTTATACCTGGACCTGGATGCATCGTTCCAAAGATTTTTATCAGCAGCAAGGACCACTTGATTCGTTACTCGCCGTGTTGAATCGATATGAATCCCTTCCAAATGACCGGATGCGATCATGGTTCACGACCAATCACGATGAAAACAGTTGGAATGGAACGGAGTTCGAGAAATATGGCGATATGGCAAGAGCACTGGCTGTATTCAGTTTCACTTGGCCGGGGGTGCCGTTGGTTTACTCCGGACAAGAATTGGGTAATTTGAAGCGGATACAATTTTTTGAAAAGGATACCATAAAGCCAAGCAAAGACGCAGAGGCATTTGGTCGTTTCTACTCGGCAGTGCTTCAATTGAAAAAAAATAATCCTGCGCTGCTGGCGGATTCCTCCGCAAAACTCATTCGCCTTGAAACTTCTGCCCCGGGTTCTGTATTGGCCTTTATTCGAGATAGCGGCGGTGCATCGGTGTTGGTGGTACTGAATTTATCTCCCGAAACCGATTTGCGTTTTGAAATTACCGACAGCAGACTAAAAGGCAGGTATCGCAATCTTTTCTCCGGAGCAGTGAATGATTTTACCACGGAACGGTTCTTCCAAGCACAGGCTTGGGATTATCTGATCTACCAATCCGAATAAAAAAAACGCCCCGATCATTGGGGCGTTTTTGTATCTCCAGATAATCAATTATTAATCTTCAGCATCAGGAATGGATACCGGATATCGATAGATTCCATTGTATCCATCATAGAATCCTTCAATACTCAAATTGGAACTCCGTGCAGCTGAAAGGGCTTTGCCTAGGTCATCCATATTTTTTATTTCCATGTCGTTTACACGGGTGATTACAAAACCTTCTTGCATGCGGGTCTGACTGAAAGGGCCGCCCGGTGTGATCTTCTTGACCATCACTCCTCCGTTTACCTCGTTGCGATCAGCGATTTTGGAATCAATATTAGTCAATTCACCCCCCAATAAATTTCCTAAAGTAGAAGCGGTGAGGTTTTCATAAGTCCCGGTCTCTGATTTGAGTGTTACAACTGCATTCATTTCCTTGCCGTTTCTTTTGTAAGTTATCGTTACGCGTTCTCCGGCATTCAACGATGCAATGGTTCCTTGCAGTTCGCTCCAGGAGCTCACCGTTATGCCATTGACTTTGGTGATGATGTCACCTTTTTTGAGTCCGGCAGCAGCCGCAGCACCGTCTTTTGCTACATTACCGACGTAAGCGCCATCAGTCGAGTTGATCTTGGTTTGATCGGCCGCTACGCCCAGATAAGGTCTTTTTACATCGCCGAATTTGATAAGGTCGTTTACGATTTTCTTGGCCAGGTTGACAGGAATCGCAAACGAATATCCGGCGTAGGTGCCAGTAGGAGCATAAATAGCTGAGTTGATCCCGACCAGTAATCCGTCGGTAGTGATCAAGGCACCACCGCTGTTACCTTGGTTTACGGCAGCATCTGTTTGGATAAAGGATTCGATGGGGGTATCGCTTTGGCGTCCATTCACGCCGATCGAGCGTCCTTTAGCACTCACGATTCCGGCAGTAACCGTAGTCTCCAGTGATAGCGGATATCCAATGGCCAGTACCCATTGCCCTAATTTCAGCAGATCAGAATTTCCATAAAGCAGGTAGGGGAAACCAGTACCATCGATCTTCAATACGGCAATATCGCTGCTGGGGTCTTTACCGATGACACGTGCAGGATAGGTTTTCTTGTTGTTGAGCGTTACGTTTATCTCGGCGGCCACTCCGTTTCCACCGTCGGAGATCACGTGGCTGTTGGTGACGATGTATCCATCCTCGCTGATCAAGACGCCGCTTCCGGATGCGCGCTGCTCCGGTTTGATCTGCGGGCCAAAGAATCCCTCGCCAAAGAATTGTTCAAACATATCATCCAGTCCTCCTCTCGAACGAGGCAACTGGTTAGTGATGCGTTTGGCCGGAGTTTTTGTTTTGATGTGTACTACGGCTTGAACCGCTGCCTGGGAGGCCTTGGTGAAGTCAACCGAGGTGCTGGCATTTTGGGCCGCATTTTCCAGGAAGCCCGCGTAATTTGCAGGAATTTTACCAGCATCCACGCCATCGAATTGGCTGTTGGAGCGGTTACCGAATCGGTCGTAGGCCCATACAGTAACCAGCGCGGTGCTGGCACTCAGTGCCACCATTGTTAGGATCTGTTTCCATTTCATACGCTACTTTTTTTCGGTTTGAAAGGCAATTTAATTTGGATTGGCCGAGATGCCATTGGGAGCCAAAGAGTTTAACAATTTTTCAACTGCGGGGTTGAAGGGATTGCAGAAAATGCAGGGTGTTCACCCCATCTGCATAGTCTATGAGTGTCGGATGCTGGGTTTGCCCAAATGGGATGCCCCCGGACCCAACCAGGCATTGTATCTGATCTCGTTGCTCAATGATCCAATTATTGACCTCGTCGGGCTGATCGTAATACCGAAAATGCACCATTCCAATGGCCGCATACAATTGGGGCCTCTCCACAAACAAGGCCACGCCATTGGTCATGTAATACTCTTTATTGAGGATGCAAATCGCAAGCTGGTAATCGTAATTGTTCTTGTATTTATGGTGCTCGGCCAGGTGCATAAAAGATTCCCCCGCCTTCAACAAGGGTAGAAAATCGTACCCGCGGGGAACAAAAAGGTGCGTGATATTCCTGCAGCCCCTTCCGAAATAGGTATACATGTCGGCGCTGAGATTTAGCAAATCCTCTGCTCGCTCTTCTCCACTCAGCCAGGCAACCGATGTCCGGTTTTTTCGGATGATGTGTGGGTATTTCCCAAAGTAATATTCAAAGTAGCGGGCCGTATTATCGCTGCCCGTGGCAATGTAGGCATCGCATCCATTTAGCCGATCCTCCAACTGAAGATAGGGGCTCAGCCGGGGTTCCCATTCCAGTAAACGATCCTTCAGGTGGGTGAATAAAATACTGTCTTGTCCCGATAGTTTAATGCGCGCATGATGACCGGAAATGAATACGGAGAGCCAGTCGTGAAATCCAACCAGCGGCAGGTTGCTGGCCATGACTATACCGACGGTATGCGGACTGGTTATATTCGAGGGGATGGATGCCTCCGTGGCCCATTTTTCCAGCGGCTCGCGCTGTATAAAGGCCTGCGTCAATTGATCGACCGCAAGTTGAATGAATGCAGGGGTGAACCAAGGGTTAGCCCGTTCGGCCTTTTCTTTTGCTTCCAACCAAGCTGGATCGTACGATCGCATGTAGTTCCCAAGTTGCACCGCCCAATCGATCCGTTCGGTCAGATTCATATTGAATTACTTAAATTTGTGACACGAAATTAGTTATCTCACTATTAATAATTCTATACCATGGCAATCAAGATTACCGACGAATGCATCAACTGTGGCGCCTGCGAACCCGAGTGTCCAAATAATGCCATTTACGAAGGAGGAGTTGAATGGGCCATTGCTGATGGAACATCTGTGAAAGGATCGTTCACGCTTATGGATGGCCAGATCGTTGAGGCCACTTCCAAGCATGCGCCCATTGCAGTTGATACTTACTACATCACGCCAAACAAATGCACCGAGTGTCAGGGATTCCATGAAGAACCTCAGTGCGCGGCTGTTTGTCCGGTCGATTGTTGTGTGCCCGATGAATTGTACCGCGAAACCGTGGAGGAGCTGCTGAATAAAAAAGAGAAGCTGCATCTCTGATGAAACCTTTTATTGCGCTGGTGACCGGTGGTTATTCCGGGGAAGCTGTCATTTCCTACCGGACAGCAGATACTATTTCTAAACAACTGGATGAGAACCGATACCAAGTTTATCGAATCGATGTGCGAAAAGATGGTTGGTGGCATACGCTGCCAGATGGTAGGACCATCTCTGTAGACAAGAACGATTTTTCGCTTAGATGGGATGGATCACATGTCCGCTTTGACGCAGTTTTTTTGGCCATGCACGGCACCCCCGGAGAGGACGGAAAGTTGCTGGGCTATTTTGACATGTTGGGTATTCCGTACACGTGTTGCCCCACGGCTACATCTGTTGTCACGTTCAATAAGTGGCATGCCACTTCTATCGCAAGGGCTGCAGGTATTCCTGTGGCTAAATCCCTTTTCTACGAACGAGGGGCTGATCGCAAGCAGGCGGTCGCTGCCATCCGCGCAGAATTGAAATTTCCAGTATTTGTTAAACCCAATAATGGCGGATCCAGTATTGGTATGTCCAAGTTGAATGAGCCGACCGATGATGTGGAGGCCGCATTGGAAAAAGCATTTCAAGAGGACGAACAGGTTTTGATTGAGGAGATGGTTGCCGGAAGAGAGTTCACCGTGGGTGTGTATCGTAACAAGCAAGGCATCCAGGTATTACCCATCACAGAGGTAGTGGCGGATAAAAATCAACCCTTCTTTGATTTTATTGCGAAATATCAGGGAAACTCCACTGAAATTACTCCTGCAGAAATTCCGGACTCCATGTCGGAGAAGTTGCGCTCCATGGCAAAAAAGATTTATGCCGTATTTGGATGTGCCGGGGTGATTAGAATTGATTTTATTTATCAGGAGCAGCAAGATGTTCCCTATATGCTGGAGGTGAACAGTATACCTGGGCAGAGCAGTGCGAGTATAATTCCACAACAGGTTGCTGCAGCAGGAATGACTCTGCGCGATTTTTATTCTCAATTATTGGATATGGCGTTGCATGCCGTCACCTCTAATTCGGATGCAAAATGATGGCATGGCTGTATAGGAAGCCGTTGTGGTTCAACTTGCTTTTCGGGTTGGGACTTGCTATCGTCATTTTTTTTTGCTGGTTGTTTTCTTTGAACTGGTTTACCAAGCATGGTAAGGCAGTAGTGGTTCCGAGTGTGGTAGGACTTCCATTGACAGAGGCGACCTCTATGCTGGAGAACAAAGGATTCACTGTAGTGGTCGATGATTCCCTTTACATTCTTTCGGCTCCTCCACATCAAGTGCTGAAGCAGCTGCCAGATTCTGCAGAGACAGTGAAATTTGGAAGAACGATTTTTCTGACTATTTCGCGCGTGGTTCCACCAGAAGTAGTGATGCCGAGCTTGCGCGGGCAAAGCTATCGCAATGCTGTGATGATCCTGAACAGTCTTGACTTGCAAGTGGGAGATACGATTTATCGGCAGGACTTTGCTCGTAATGCGGTCTTGGATCAGTTGTATCGAGGTGTTACGCTGGCTCCCGGAAGCAGTGTGCGCAAAGGTTCCCGAATCGATTTGGTCTTGGGCAACGGGGTAGGGGATAAAGAGATGTTGGTGCCGAATTTAGTCGGTATGTCTTTTTTAGACGCGCGTAGTTTGGTAGAGGAGATGGGACTAGGTGTAGGGGTTTTATTCTTGAACCCCGACCTGAAGGATACGCTCAGCGGTTTTGTGATTCGACAAGAACCGACCCCGCAGTTGGGTGATTCAGTCACCAATCGGATACGTTCGGGTCAGTTGATTGATATTTGGCTTGGAGCTAGACAACCCACCATTGATTCTTTGAAAACCAAATAAATATTTTCAATTGCGTACCATTACAGTTGATACATTAAAAGCAAGAATGGATGCGGGCGAGACGATCCACCTGATCGATTGCCGGGAGCCGCATGAATATGCTGAGTTTAACCTGGGCGGTCTTCTTTTGCCCCTTGGAAAGATCCAGACTATGGAGATCGAGCCCATTGAAGATTTGAAAGAGGAGGAAATCATACTGCATTGCCGCAGCGGACAACGCAGTATGATGGCAGGACTTTTTTTGGAGGCTCTCGGTTTTAAGAATGTGGTCAACTTGGCTGGCGGAGTGCTAGCATGGAAAGAAAGCTTTGGTGATGCTCGCCTCGGTTCATAGTTCAAGTTGAACGCCCATCATGGCATTAATGCGAGCCATGGG
>CAYYXC010000031.1:0-13347 GCA_964475505.1 uncultured Chitinophaga sp. | reverse complement strand
GGGACGGCTGGGCGGAGGTGGACGGGGACTGCGACGACGGCGCCCAGGGTCTCCAGGCATTCAGACATGTTTGTTAGGCTTTTCTCTTTTTCCATCACGGCATTCAGATGCTCCGTTTCGGCTGAATGCATAAGCTCGTCGGGTAAGGGGAGGGAGTTTTTATTTCGGGGGCTACGCAGGTACATCAGGCAGTGATTCCTTGCCAGTTGATGTAGCCAGGCTTTGAAGTGGTTAACCTCGTGTTTACGGAGTTTCAGGGTTAGCTCCTCAAAAATGGCCATCACGCTATCCTTGGCCAGCTCGGGGTCTTTCAGGTATTTGAGGCAGACGCCAAAGATCAAGTCCATATGTCGTTGATACAACTCACCCAAGATGGACAGGTCGCCGCTCTCCTTGTACAGGATGACCAAGTCGGAGTCGGGTAGCCGGGAGGTCTGTATGTTCTTTAGAAAGGCCACTATTAAATATAACTATTTGTGGCTTGTGTAATAGTTCCTGTTTATTCATCTCGTAAAAAAGATATACAATGAAAAAGGAAAATCTTCTGCAGATAAGGGTCCAGGACCCTTGTATGCAATCTTGGTCGGCCATGCAACCCCAATCCAACGGACGATTTTGCGGTGCCTGTTCCCAAACGGTCATTGATTTTTCGGCTTACTCTGATGAGCAATTATTGGACTTTTTCTCTACCCATCGAACCGACAGGGTTTGTGGTCGGTTTCGCGATACCCAATTAGGGAATAATACCCGCACTCAATCCCGTTCTTGGAGTGTTTGGTTTCGTTCTGCCTTGGCCTTGTTACTTCCTTTTCTTTTTAACACTAAGGCGGATGCTCAAAACATTGATTCCATACCAAAGGTAGATTTACCGGGTCCTAGAGAGGTCCGAACCGAGCCATGGAAACTTATAATGGGAAAGCCTGTGCTGAACCGAATCGAACCGGTTAAGCCTGTCAAACCCAAGACGAGCGGGGCTGCGACTAACCCAGTAAAGCGCAAAGAGGAACCGTTTATTGATGATTAAAAGCCGGGTGGTAGTTGGCCAGGGTTTGACGAAGAAATTCCCGGTCGAGGTGCGTGTAAATCTCCGTGGTGGTGATGCTGGCATGTCCGAGCATTTCTTGCACCGCCCGGAGATCCGCTCCTCCTTCGATCAGGTGCGTGGCGAAAGAGTGTCGAAAGGTGTGGGGTGATACGGTTTTTTGGATTCCTGCGATGCGGACCAGCGATTTGATCAAATAGAAGACCATCACACGGGAGAGTTGCTTGCCCCGGTTGTTCAGGAAAACGAAATCCTCGTTCCCTTTTTGTATAGCCAGATGGCAACGTACTGTATCGCGGTAGATCTCCAAGTATTTGATGGCGCTGCTTCCGATGGGGATCAATCGTTCTTTGTCCCCTTTTCCGATCACGCGAATAAATCCTAGGTCAAGGTACAATTGTGACAGCCGTAAGCTGATCAGTTCAGTCACCCGAAGTCCACAACTATAGAGCGTTTCCAGCATGGCCTTGTTTCGGGTACCCTCCGGTTTACTCAGGTCGATTGATTGGATTAACAGTTCAATCTCCTCAAAGCTCAGCACATCGGGCAATGCTCGTTTTTGTTTGGGTGTCTCCAACAATAGAGTGGGATCCTCTTTTACCAAGCCTTCCGTGATGCAGTATTTGTAAAAGGTTCTGATGCCGGAGAGCATTCTTGCCTGAGAGGCTGCGCTCATCCCCAGCTCTGCCAGGTATTTTGAAAATTGCTGAAGGTCCTGGAGTTTCAGGGAATCTGGTCCGCCCGAGTATCCCTTACTCTCTAAGAATTGAGTGAGGTGTTCCAGGTCGCGGCCATAAGCGGCGACGGTATGATCTGCCAGCGATTTCTCTAACTGCAGGTATGCGCTGAATCCCTTCTTAAACGGTACCCACATTATTTATCTACGCTATCCAAGTCGATGTCCTTTTCCAGTTCCTTCCATTCGTTCTGAATCTTGATTCGGATCCAGATCTTTTTATTGCTCACCCGAACCGAGTCAATGTGGTCATGGATCCGGTTATAATCAATCGGAACCAATTCCCGGAATGTCATCATAGCGCAGGTCTCGTTTTTGGTATGTTCAACATAAATGTTTCCCCGGTCGGTATAAGCCATCAAATCCGGATCGATGTTGAATTTCGGATCGATTGAATTGATACCACTGCTGCGCACCGATATGCTCTCTCGTTTGTCATACGGAAGTTTTATCTGGTATCCGCGTCCGGTGGCACAGTCGTTGAAGAGCAGCCACGCTTTTTTATTTCCGTCAAATAAGCATCGCGCATAGCTGGCTTGGATGGGAACGGCTTGTCCGAGTATGTTTGCCAGGCCGATCTTCCGGTTTACCCCCATCCCTTCATAACTCCAAAGAAGTGTATCGGCTTTGCATTGATTAGGGGCAATACTCACCATAGGTTTACTTGGGTCCTCGCCCACAAAGAGAATGGTGTCTTTCAAACAAGTGGTATCGCAAAGGGGGGCAGGACCACCCGATGAGCCGCACTGGGTGAACAGGGTGCCCGTCAGCAATACCAGCAAAAGGACGATCAGTCGCATAAAAAACAGTTGTCTTCAAATCTATGAAATGGCATTCATATCCCGAAGCCCAATATCTTCGCGGGCCATGTCTAAAATGTTATCCCATCAGATCCGCTCGTACCGACCTCAAATTAAAAAGCACCGCAGTGCTCTTCGTCGTTTCCTGACCAAACTCTCCAATGATCAGCCCAGGGGATTGGATGCAAAGGTTCGCTCACTGGAAAAAGGTGTTTGGAAGAAAATTGATTGCTTATCCTGTGCCAATTGTTGCAAGACGATGACACCCACCTATACGCCGGCCGACCTGCGACGCATCTCCCGTTACTTGGGTATGACCGTGGGAGCATTCCAAAAGAAATATTTGCGACAGGAGCGGGGAGGGGACCGTGATTGGATGAATCGCTCTACGCCTTGTCCTTTCTTGAATCGCTCCGATAATAAATGCAGCATCTATTCCGTTCGTCCGGCCGATTGCGCCGGGTTCCCGCATTTGGGAAAACGATTCGCTGAATACGGACATGTCCATCATCAAAACGTTGACCACTGCCCGGCTACATTTGAGCTGGTAAGCCGACTCAAGGCTGCTCTTTCGGTCAACGACTGAAGTAGATATCCTCTCGGAATAAATAATCGATATGGCCGTCTGGCTGTCGGGTAATCGACAACAGATCGTACCGTAACCACCGGTAACGTGGATTGAATCGAAGAAAAACGCCCGCTGCCGTCTGCAAGTGACGAAATTTCTTTACTGACACACTCTCCTCCGGCCAGCCATAAGCATGTCCGTTTCGTGTTTTTACTTCTATTACGTGCAGGTATTTTCCTTTCTCCGCGATCAGGTCGATTTCCAATTTCCCCATTCGCCAATTGCGATGCAGAATGGTAAACCCATTTGCCTCGAGCCAATCCGATGCCAGCGACTCGCCCCACCTCCCAAAATCCTGATGCTCTGCCATTGATTATCTTTATGCAATCTCAAATGGCATGTTTACATGACCAAGGGGTAAACCACGCAATTGAAACGTTTTATGCCGGGTATTTTTCGATTAAAAGGACAAGTCAAGCATTACGATTGGGGAGGAACTGATTTTTTACCCAAACTCCTGGCCGAGCAGAATCCAACTCATCGACCTTTTGCTGAATATTGGATGGGTGTTCATCCACAAGGTCCCGCTCAATTATTTTCTGCCGGTGGAAGCAAGCTGCTTAGTGAAATTGACCCCGATCTTTCCTATTTGCTGAAGATCCTCGATGTGCGTGACATGCTATCCATTCAGGTACATCCCAACAGGGAAATGGCCCAGCTGGATTTCGAACGAGAGAACAGGCTAGGCATTTCGCTGGATGCGCCGAACAGAAACTACAAAGACGCCAACCACAAACCCGAATTGATGGTTGCGTTAAGTTCTTTTTGGTTGTTGCATGGATTTCGTCAGCCGCAGTCACTCTTGGAAATTTTTGATCGATATGAATGGTTGAATCCGCTTCGTGCACAGTGGGAGCAATCCGGCTACGCGGGTCTTTATAAGTGGGTGATGGAAATGCCTCAGTCCGCGGTGAACGAGCTTTTAGAAAAACCACTCGAGGATATGGTTGCGGCCTACCAAGCTGGAGAACTACCTGAATCCGATCCCTGTTTTTGGGCAGCACGGGCGCAACTGACATTTTCGAAAGCCGGCAACATCGATCGCGGGATCTTTTCGATATTTTTATTCAACCTGGTGCATTTGAAAAGGGGACAAGGGATCTTTCAGGGCGCGGGTTTGCCGCATGCCTATTTGGAGGGACAGAACGTGGAGATCATGGCCAATTCGGATAATGTGCTCCGGGGCGGACTCACCCCTAAGTACATTGATGTACCAGAACTGCTTCGGCACGTACGACCCGATCCCATCGAGCCAATCATACAGGACCCTTTGCCCGATCCCACCGGTCTGCGCCATTTTGAGGCCCCAGTAAATGATTTCAAGATTCAATCCATTGAACTGGCCCCCAACCAAACCCATCAATTTTGTTTTCCCTCAAACACCATGCTGTTGCTTCCAGAGGGTAACCTCGAATTGAAGGCAGGTCAGGAACATGTACAGCTTGGCTCCCCGCATTTGGCAGCTTTTATTGAAGCCAATACGCCGTTCGACCTGCAGGCCGCTGAGGCATCCCTGCTGTTCATCGCCTCCGGTAATCCGGGTGGCTTAGGCTAAACAATCCAGCTTTCCACAGGCGTTAATAAATCTCCGCCTCCGTAGCTTGCTTTGAACTATTTTTGTCAGCATCCAACACAAGCATTCATGAAAAACGTCGTTAAATACATTCTTTTTTATTTTTTGGCTGTAGCCCTCACCACTGCTTCCAAATTTTTCGTTGGTCCCAACCCAACCCTTTCCGGTATTTCACCGGTGATAGCACTCGCACTCTTTAGTGGATTTATTGCCAGAAGCAAGGACCGTATGTTCCTGCTTCCTTTGCTCTCCCTCTTGCTTAGTGATGCTTGTATCCAACTGCTCCACGAGCAAAATCTTTTCCCCTATGCCGGATTCTATGCCGGACAATGGAAGAATTATCTCTTGTTACTTACGTTACCCCTGTTGGCTGCACTGATCGGTTCCTCTTCCACTTCCCGAGTGGTATTGGGTGCAATCGCTGGTCCTACTTTCTATTTCCTGCTCTCCAACCTTTTTGTTTGGATGCAAGCGGGTGAGGCGGTTTACAGCAAGGACTGGAGTGGTCTGATGCAGTGCTACACCATGGCCATCCCTTTTTATCGGAACTCTCTGCTGGCAACCTTGGTATTTCTCCCGATGCTAATGGTTACTTATCGCAATTGGGTGGCTACTAATAAACTTGCGGTCACGGCTCATTGATCCCGGACTCGTACCCCTCATCTATCAGCAATGTATGGCTGGCACTGTCTGCGGCCTCTGTGGCTAATTCATCGCAACGATTATTGTAAGGATTCTCTGCATGTCCTTTGACCCAATGAAAGCGGATCTGATGTTGTTGCGCAATAGAATGATATTCCTGCCATAGATCCCGGTTCTTTTTTCCCCCTTTGAAATGTGTGCGGATCCATTTATCAAGCCATTTCTCTTCAATGGCTTTCACTACGTATTGACTATCGGAGTAAATGGTCACTCGCAGGCCGTTTCTTTTGAGTGCACGAAGGGCAGCGATCACGGCCATTAATTCCATTCGATTATTGGTGGTCAGGCGATATCCTTGCGCCAATTCTTTTCGGTGATCGCCGAATAGTAGGATGGCGCCATAGCCACCCGGACCAGGATTGCCTCTTGCTGAGCCGTCGGTGTATATGATTACCGCATCTGACATCTACACCTGAAATACGCCGGTTTTGAGTGCCGGAATATCCGAGTTGCAATCAGCTGCTTTGATCCCGGCCGAAATCCATTTGCGTGTTTCCTTTGGATCGATGATGGCATCTACCCACAAACGAGCGGCTCCGTAATAAGGCGCCGTCTGTGCTTCGTATTTACGCCTGATCCGATCACCCAATTCTTTTTCTTCCGCTTCCGAAATAGTTTTGCCTTTTGCTTTTTGAGTGGCTGTCTCGATCTGCAATAGCGTTTTCGCTGCAGAGTCACCACTCATCACAGCAATTTTTGCCGTGGGCCAAGCCAGTATTAAACGAGGATCATAAGCTTTACCACACATAGCATAGTTGCCGGCACCAAATGAATTACCAACGATGATCGTGAATTTGGGTACCACCGAATTAGCAACGGCATTCACCATCTTCGCGCCATCTTTAATGATGCCACTGTGCTCACTTCGACTACCTACCATGAATCCGGTTACGTCCTGCAAAAACAATAAGGGGATCTTTTTTTGATTGCAGTTCAATATAAAACGCGCGGCTTTATCAGCACTGTCATTGTAGATCACTCCGCCCATTTGCTGCTCACCCTGACGTGACTTAACCAACTTTCGTTGATTGGCCACAATGCCAATCGACCAACCATCAATCCTTGCATAGCCGCAGAGAATGGTTTGCCCGTATTCTGGTTTGAAAGGAAGATAGGATCCTTCATCCACCAACCGATCGAGTATGGTTTGCATATCATATGGCTTGCCATCGGTTGGGAAGAGTCCCAATATTTCCTCGGTAGGGTGAACCGGTGCTTTTGGGGCGATGCGATCAAAACCTGCTTTGGGCGCATGTCCAATACGCCCGATCGTTTCGCGTATGTGTTGCAAGCATTCTTTTTCGGTAGCAAATTTTCTGTCTGCGATTCCGGAGATGGTGGTGTGTGTTTCAGCACCTCCAAGTTTTTCATGCTCTACCACTTCGCCAATCGCCGCTTTAACTAAATAAGGTCCGGCTAAATAAATCGATCCATTTCCCTCCACCATATAGGTTTCATCACTCATGATGGGCAAATAAGCACCACCTGCTACACAAGGTCCCAACACCGCCGCAATTTGCGGAATGCCCATGGCGCTCATGCGGGCATTGTTTCGGAATACTCTTCCGAAATGTTCTTTATCGGCAAAAATATCTTCCTGCAGCGGCAGGTAGATACCGGCACTGTCCACCAGGTAAATGATCGGCAAATGGTTCTCCATAGCGATCTCTTGTAGTCGCAAATTCTTTTTACCGGTGATCGGAAACCAAGCGCCGGCTTTGACAGTAGCATCGTTGGCAACGATCATACAGGTTCTGCCGCTGACGGTGCCAATGCCACCAACGGTACCACCGGCCGGACAGCCCCCGTGCTCTGCGTACATGTCGTATCCTGCCAACGCACCGATTTCTAAAAAATCAGTGCCCGGATCGATCAATTGTTCGATCCGTTCCCTGGCAGGCAGTTTGTTTTTTTGACGCTGTTTTTCTTGTGCGGCAGCACCGCCGCCTAAATGGATCTTGTCCAGCCGCTGACGCAATTCGCTCAGCAGCTGGCGATACCGATCCTCGTTTTGATTATAGCTTAGATCCATGGTGAGACTTCTAGTTCAAAGATAAGGTGACTGTGTTGAGGAGGATCATCTGTTCAATTGTTGCTGACACTTATCTTTAACGGGTATGGATTCTTTAACCCACATTGCGATCGGGGCCTGTATAGGCGAATGGATGGCGGGCAAACAACTCGGACGAAAAGCCATGCTCTGGGGGGCGTTGGCACACAGTCTACCCGACATCGATTTCATTGCCGGTATTTGGAATGATCCTGCCGAAGACCTCCTGGCACACCGGGGCTTCACCCACTCCATCGTATTCGCCGTAATCGCCATGTATTTATTGGTGCAGGCCCATGCCCGGCTGCATCCCAATGGATATCCACAGAAAGGGAGGGCCTATGTTTTTTTTGGGGTATTGGTTTTCCTCCATTTGCTGCTCGATGGTTTCAATGTATATGGCACGGGCTGGTTTGAGCCTTTTTCACATATTCGAATTGCTTTTAATTGGTTATTTGTTGCGGATCCTTTTTTCTCGGTGGGACCAGGCATCTCTCTATTGCTATTGGTGCTTTTGAGAAGGCAGCATCCTTGGCGGTTGCGGATCAGTCAAATCGGACTTTGTTGCAGCATTCTTTATTTGTCTTATGCCGGTGTGAACAAGCAACAGATTGATGGTGTTTTGCAAAAAGAGATGGCAAGAAGAGATTGGACAGAGGCATCCTATTTTACCACGCCCACACCACTCAATACGTGGTTATGGTATGCGGTAGTCAATCAACCCAATGGCGCGTATGTAGCACATCGATCTTTATTCGATCGGTGCGATACGATGCAATTCCATTATTTCCCCCGGCGGGATTCGTTGCTCTTTCCGCTTTTTGGTCACGAGCCCCTGCAACACCTGATCCGGTTCTCTCAGGGATATTATGTGGTCGACAAAAGACAGGATAGTCTCATCTTCAGCGATCTTCGGTTCGGACAGCGGCAGGGGTGGACGAATCCCACTGCACCCTTTGTGTTTTACTATTTCCTTTCTCATCCCGAGAACAACAGTCTTGTGATTCAGCGTGGTCGATTTCAGGGCTGGGAAATGTCCACCGTACAAAAGCTATGGAATCGGATAAGTGGATGGGGCTGTCAGTAACTCATTCCTGTCGGAAGTAAAATATAAATAACCGTAATACGGCGTGGATGATAAAAAACGAAACTCTTTGGCCAATGCGTTGGAAAAATCCGGCATAAGCCGCGTAGGCCATAGGGTCAATCCGTTTGCAATCTTTTCGTATCGTGTCTTCCAGCAACATGCGGGTAACAACGGCAAAATTCATATCCCGCACATCCAAGTTCGCTTCTAGTGATGCTAGTGCTGAAATTTCATTCAGGTTGTAGGATCCAACAGTGGTCCAACGGTCATCCACCGTTGCCACTTTTGCATGTAGCACGTTGGTTTGGTATTCGTATATCTCTATGCCTCTCTCCAGCATCCATCTGTATAAATACCGCTCGGCCGATTTGGCGAGAGGTACATCGGAAATGCCTGTGAGAATAACCCGAACGCGAACATTTCTTTTACGGGCCTGACTCAATTTGTTGCGCAGCAATCGCCCCGGTAAAAAATAGCTGCAGCAGATCAGGATATTCTTCTCCGCCAATTGGAATTGCTCGAGATAACTACGAGTGATCTCTCTTCTTCTTCTGACCCAATCGTTGTAGCGGAGTCGACATTCTTTTTGCTGTGCCGATAGGATCGAAAGGCAATAGGCATCCACAGTCTGCCAATCAATCCGGCCGGGTAATTCTTTCTCTCCCCACAGTAGACGACATTGATGATAGGCGACATAGGCTGTTTCTCCCTCCAGGTATGCGGCCATATCGAACCAGGCCGGCTCTTCCGGCATATCGTTGTATCGATCACATATATTCAGTCCCCCAATCAATAGTTTTACCCCATCCGCTACTATTATTTTTTGATGCATCCTTCGTCCCACATAAAACCGAGTACTTCGAAGCAGCGGTTCAAACCATTTTACTTGTACACCTGATTCGTTGAGTTTGGTGATTCGTTTTCCATCGAGTTTCGCGGATGCATATCCGTCGAGGTGCAAATAAACGGCGACACCCCGCTTGGCTGCCGCACACAATTCCTCTATTACACGATCACCGGTGGTGTCGGGCTCAAATATGTAGAACTGCAGGTGTAAAGAGGTGGTGGATTCTTGGATCAGTTTTTCCAAGCGGGCAAAATAGTTTCGGCCACCGCGAATGAGTTCTACTCGGTTTCGGGGGGAATAGCCCACGTGCATGACCTGTTTGATCCGACTCACCGGTTAAAGTTAAAGGGTCATTCAGTAAAAATAGTTTTGCCTGATTGGCGTCAGTTTGGATTAGGAAAGGTTTATGCGGTTGTAAGTTCGTTTTGGTACATGTGGTTGCGTTTACTGTTTGGAATATGTATTTTATTTGGCATCGATTCCGTTTTTGCTCAGCAAAAGTTTTTGCATCCGGAGTTGGTCGCCCGGTTTTACGAGGAGCGAGCCGGGCAGTTCCTCTGGTTGCGGCATGATTCGGTTTCCCTTGACCTGAGGGAGAGTTTGCATTCCATTTGGGATATTTCTTTGCAGCAGGGTGTATGTCCGTCCGACTACCCGTCTAAACAATTCATTCTGGGATCATCGCTTCGCTCACGAAAAGATACCCAGCGCGTGGAGTATGCCTATACCGATTACGCGCTGGATCTGCTGCTCATGCATCTGCGTGGCTTCACCTTTCCCAAAAAATTATCTTTTGATGCCCTTTCTGTTGATACCCGACCATCTGAGAATCAATGGGCGGTGGATGCCTTGCTGGGTGTTTACGATGACGCATCATTAGCAAAGTTATTTGCAGCACAGGAGCCAACAATTCATGCGTATCAGCAGCTCTATTCAAAATATAAGCGACTGCAGGATGCTGATTCCTTGGTGCAGATCAAAGAGTCGATGAGCCTATTGAGGTGGCTGGGTCATTTTCGTTTCGATCGATTTATTCTGATTGATCGATCCAGCGCGATTTTGTATTTATTTGATGGCGATACCATTCGGATGTCAATGCGCGTGGTGCTGGGTAAGAAAAAAACGCCCTCACCAACTTTTGCTGCCTGGGCTGAATCGGTTCTTCTTTATCCTTATTGGTATGTGCCGGCCAGCATCTTTTATGACGAGATGGTGCGTAAGATCATTCGTGATCGGAATTGGTTGAGTCGGAACAATATGGAAGTAGTTGATGGGGCCGGAAAGGTCATTGATGCCTCCGGCATCAAATGGTCGGCTTACCGAAGGGGTGGATTTCCCTATGTACTTCGTCAACGTACCGGATGTGACAATGCGTTAGGTGTATTCAAGATCGACGTGCAGACACCTTTCAGTGTTTTCTTGCATGATACGAACCGAAGAGATGTTTTTGGTCAGAACAATCGGTATTTAAGTCATGGTTGCATACGATTGGAGGACCCCATTGGGTTAGGATACGCTTTAATGGGTGATCGGGTAGAGGCCGATCGCTTACGCGCCTGTTTAGATGATCAGTTGCCCAAGCGTGTTCAGTTGCTGAAACCTTTACCCATCATTTTGATTGATCGTTTTATGAACTGAGGTATAAGCAGTAATTTCCATAAAACTTTATATGCCAATATCAACGACCATCCATTCGAATTGCTTCCGGGTGTTTGTAATGGTCATTTTGTTCTTAGTGGGTTGTGTGGCACCGAAGAGAACTTCTGCGCCGAATCCTTTTCCGCCGCCTCCAACGCCTGCGGATGGAGCAGGTAATGGCTCGGGTGCTACGGGGTTGAAGCAAGCGCTGATGAGAAATAATTGGGGAACCGCGACTTTGTTTGGGCAGGCATTGGATGTAGAGGATCCGATGGCTGAGTCACCCTCAATTCGTTTCATGTCGTCGGGAAAGTTGGTTGGCAACACTGGCTGCAACGCTTTCCAAGGCACCTATAGCATGGTGGGTGACCAGGTAAAACTCGATCCCGGCGCAATGACCAAAAAATTCTGTGAGGGAAGTAAAGAGGCTAAATTTTTGGAGGCATTGAAGCGCACCACCCAATTACGGCTATTGGGGTCAGCGATAGAGTTGGTGGACGATCAGGAAACGGTACTCATGCAGTTGAAGCCTAAGCGCGACTAGTTTGCGTTTTTGATCAAATAGATCTCCCAGATTTTTTCGTTGGCACGGCTACTGTCCTTTTCCCCGGGCCAGAAGATGATTCTGCCTGTGCTTACAATTCCGCCCAGAATGAATCCAACTTTATTTCTTCCGAGAGGCAGTTTGTCCCATTGTAAAATACCCTGTTCGTCGAACCATTCGGTTTGCGTAGGAATGAATGCGGAGGAGGCGCCTAGTAATTCGGGGAATTCTATAGAAAGCATTTTTTCTTCCACCCGATCGCCCGATCTCGTGACTACACTGATGTTTCGAGTAAAGGGGAGAAGGTTATTCTGTTGGATTTCCCCTTTTTCATTTCGATAGAATTCTGCGATGCCGCCAAAGAAAATAGAGTAGGAGGTTGCAGTAGATTTTTGATAGATGGGTAAGTGGGCATTGTGGTAATGGCTGTATTGTTGTTCAAAGTTGGGTACCTCACGTACTTTGTTTTTGTCAATATCTACCAATGTTTTGTAGGGCAGTTCTGTTTCTGGCTTGAACACACCGGAGAAGATGGTTAGGCCAACCGATCCATCGGGTCGGTGCTGAGGTAGCACATTCATATCCCTTCTGTGTAAAAGTGCAGTATCGGTAATTGGTGACAGCCATTTGATTTTCCCTTTTTTTGTAAGCGTAAATCGCCGTACCTGGTCGGTGTATTGTTGGGTGAAACCAGGACCATGATCTGGTCCGTGCGGGTTGTATTTGCCATCAAAACGGTGTCCGCCAATCAGGTAGAAAATCTCCTTGATCTGTCCCAGATATCCTCCACAAACGGCCAGTTGAGGGTCATTGATTTGTTGGATCTGATTGGTCCATGGTTTGTTTTGTTGAACAGCATCAATGATCGCCGGTATTTTCAAGCGCAGAAGGGATGGATAGGTGGTAAATTTTTTTGATGCGTCACCATATCCATAACCACCGATGCAAATGAGCTCATCTCCTTGTTGGTGAAACTGCATATTGGTGCTTTGCAGTTGGTCTTTGATGGAGGCAGGAAGATCTAGTAGGGGGGCTCTCCATATCTGGTTGGTAACAAGGTTGATCACGAATAAGGAGTCATTTCGGTTACGGGGGTGAAATGCAGCGAAAGGTTGTTTTTGATGAAGGCCGTCGGTTCGTCCCCCGACCAGCAGCAGGTTGTTATTCCATTTTCCCCAGGCGAATGAGTGCAGGGCGGGCAATCCATGGATTACACGGGCTTGTATGTCCAGTTGGGGCACTTGTCCGAATAGGGTGGTTGAGAATAAGCTGAATAGGAGGGGGATGGCGGAGAGGAAACGCATTGTTGGTGTATTGATCACAATGTTCGGATTTGTTCGGTTTGATCCATGTGAGAAAAGTCACTTTTGTGGCTGGGCGTAACCTATTCAACTGTCGCTTTCTGGTTTGCATGGCTCTTTTTTTGCCCTATATTTGCCCTCCGCTTTTGGGCCCAGGTGGCGAAATTGGTAGACGCACCGTCTTCAGGTGGCGGCGCCGCGAGGTGTGCTGGTTCGAATCCAGTCCTGGGCACAAAGCCCCCAACACGAAGTGTTGAGGGCTTTTTTAATTGGATGCGTGGCAAGCTTGCTTGCCTAAGCAGACAAGTAAAAAGCCCGTCACGGCGAAGCCGTGTGGGGCTTTGGGTAAGACCAGCTTATTGCGATGTGTGAGCAAAGCGAACACAACCCAGTCCTAAG
>CAYYXC010000030.1:5361-13390 GCA_964475505.1 uncultured Chitinophaga sp. | reverse complement strand
TACATGCCTTCAAGATCGAAAAAATTGAATCCGGGGCGAGCCCCAATACCGCAACGGCATACTTCCGAATCGATTACAGTCGATATCCCACCTCCGGACTACCACCGGAATATCAAAGCGATGAGGTGATGAGACAAACAGAAGATCACCAAGCAAGTTTCGCAAAAGAAAACAACACATGGGTGATCAAGTACCTTTCACTCCAATAGAAAAGTAAGAACCCAAGAAGGACTGAGAATAATAAAGTCCGATAACAGGTAAAATTCTATTTCTTTTTCTTTTTACCCGGTGCCAGGCGAAAATCTACGTTGGCGCCAATCACATGGAAATAACGTCGGTAGTTCGTCTTTGCGTAATCGGGGCGGTACATGTAGGATAAATCCAACTTGGCAAATTTGGATAGCCTTTTCTTTACGCCAACCGTATTTCGAAGGTTATCGACAAAGCTATTACCGCCAATTTTCATGATGGGTTCCAGAGAAGCATAAACACTCCACTGCTTATTGATCCGTTTGCTTAGTTTCAATCGGGCCCGCCAAAAAATTTCGTTTTGCGTAGCCTCCGCAGGGTCCAGGAAATCCTGAATATTATTCAGAAATAATACGCGAAGAGATAGATCTACCACAGGCACTTTAGGCTCATACTCACCCCCAACAGAGAATCGATGAAACGTGGCCCCAGCTACACTGGCAAGCCTGTATTCACCTTGCATAAAAATAGTTTTGCTGACCTTTCTGGCAGCAGAAAAACTTATATAGGAACCCTTATACGATGAAAGGTTATTTTGCAGTCGGACCTGATAATCAATACCTGCCTCCCATTTATTTTTCAGATCTAATGTCAAACTGGTTCCAAACCACCCTTGCATGTCAATAGGGTCAGTCCGGGTAGGCTGACTCCAAGAATTAAAAGGGAATACAAATCCGACAAGGATGATACCTCGAAGTAATAATTGCATAAGTTTAATAATAGATGGTGATGCGTGCTGTATCTTTTAAAAGGTCGATTTTCCCAATCTCTATACGCAAGATATTTAAACCTGTTCGGACCTTTAGATCCTCTATCAACTCAGCACGTCGGTCAGGGCGAATCAATTCAATTCGATCGTAATTAACCTCCTGTGAAACCTCCCGACGGATGAGCCAATCACTCTCGAGCAAGGCCATCAACGCAACAATTATTCCCCCAATTAAACTCAGTTCATCCCAGCCACCCTTAATTATTGCCATGACTAAGCCTAAGGCGATCACTATGAAAATATAGGTCATGTCCTTAGCGGAGATATTCTCTGTCCGGTATCGAAGCATAGAGAAAACCGCAAAGAGACCAAAGGCAGCACCCATTGTCATCTCTACCTTATTTAAAAGGTATGAGATCAGGAAAATTGTTACGTTAAAAGCAAAAAAGGTGAGAAATAGATCTGTCCTGCGGTAATGACGAAAGTAAATAAGACGGATTATAATGAAAGTTGTCACTAAGTCAATCCCCAACCGTATTGCAAACTTGAGATTTAATTTGTCAAAAAGTTTTACCGCCTCTTCAGCTGGCATTTGTAGTAGCTCCATGTTGTTCGAGTTGTTTAGATAAAATACGTAAGGGTAATTTAAACCGGTTTTTCTTCACCTGCGGGTAAAGGGACATAACCCCTAAACAGTACTTGCTGACAGATCCTGGACGAATGCCCAAACGGCGAAAAAGATCCCGCTGTCTCGACCGAACGCTGCGTTCATGCTTGACCTCAATGATCACACGATCGGGATAAGCAATTTTCTGACTTCTGTTGCCATAGGTCAGATTCGAGTCGATCGTAATGCGTTCCTTGCCCTGCTTGTCAACCAAGGTAATCCTATCGTAATCAACTTGTAAAACATCTTCCATCCGCTCCTCGCCTAGTCGTTGAGATTGAAGGAGTGGGGCATTTTTCAATAGCTCAGTTAACTGCTCAGATCTGAGGATACGGGTTCGATGCTTGTTGGTTATACCAGTATTGATTCGCTCCTTGATCTCATAATAGGATCGTTGTGAGTCTGTGTACTCCCGCACACGGAATTTGAATCGCTTTCCTGCACCTGCATGGTGTGCATGGTAGAGCGAGAAAGAAGGCGTATCGTAATAAACACTGTGATAATGAAAAATGCGTCTCCCCTCGATCTCGAGTATCCGATGGGTATGCCTCCATTGCATAAGTACATCACTCAATTGATCAGGGCGAATTACGTATTTCGTATCTACCCGACGTAAAAGTGATGCACTAGCATTGGTATCATCCAAAGAGATTGACTCAAACGCTTGTAATAACTGATCCGCCTCCATTTGCCCCCGCACAATAGAAAATCACAATTTCTTTAGCTGCAGTTGAAGGGGATCCACCTCTTTACTGAACAATAACCGCTTTTTTTGATCATTTCCAGGATCATCCAGATACACACTGAATTGAACAAAAATATCAGTACTGGCCAATTGAGGAATGAATTTCTCAGGCAAAAACATCTCGAAATTTTTGTTGCCTCTGTTCATGGAGTAGCTTTTATTGGGCAACAGGTTCAATTTGTAATAGGTGGCTACGGTTCCGCCCCAATTGTAGTAGTCAAAATTGGTGCGCACATAGTATCCCTCTTTGTAAGCCAGGCGAGCAACTACCCAAACTTCGCCCAGCCGACTATTGGTCTTTAGATCCAGTTGCGGATACATCACAATTCCCTTGCGGACCTCATCATAACTTATGGGCATTCCGGTGAAATTATCAATCTGCACCTTAGGAACCACCTTCTTCATAGCAGCAGGATCACGGGGATAGAGCGCAGCAATGAGCTTCTTATCACCCTCTGATAAAATGTAGTTTGCAGAAACATTATACCCATTGGTAGTCTGCCAAGGCTCAATTGTGTAGTGCATAATTGACTTGGGGTCGTACTCAGTGGAATTTGTATAGAACTGATGTGACGCATTGAAAACGTTGTGATCAACCTGATCCCGATCCCAACCTTGAGTTTTCGAGTAATAATTATAAACTGAATCGGAGCGATTCCATTTGATGGCGCCAGGGTAGCTCTGCTCGTGCATCAGACCAAGTGCATGCCCGAATTCATGAACAACGGTTGAATACAGTTCTTTTTCATCCCAGTAGTTTGGATAGCGACCCATATAATCCCTGAACACGGCCTCGGTGTGAGGACCAGGCACTTTATCGCGAACGATCAGCGATTTATAGTAGCGCAGATCGGCCAGATACAAGGTATCCAAATGAAGGGTGTGTTCATTCTGCTCGTAGATATTGCACTGCGTACCCATTGCCGAATTATGCCCCAGGTCCTTCCCGAGTTTCACGCGAATATTTGTGGTAGCGGAATTGTCGGGCAGAAATTGGAATTTGATATTCGCATATTTCTCCCACTCCTTTGCATAGGCAACGACCTTATCCCTTAGCACCTTCCCTCCTCCAGGCATGAACTTAACCTTGATGACCTGTCCGGGCTCCCAAGTCAAATAATTGTCGGCGACGCCCCGGGAGGCGGTGGTATCTATGGAATGAAAGATGGTGCTGGAGACTGCACTGGAGCAACCAGGCCTGCGAAGTTCCCAATCCTGCGCCTGAACCGAGTACAAGTAAAGGGCAGCAAGGGATAGAAGTGTTAGTTTTTTCATACACTGATTTGAGTAAGTAAATCTATGTTTTTTTAGTGTGATGCCAAACAATCTGACATTCTGTACAAAAAAATGTTAATCGACCTGGAAACCCCCTTTTCTGCAGTCAAAATCGGTGACAATCTGACAATTACTTGGCCTTGGTACGGAGATTGATCCTTGCGGTGAAAATTAACCTCAGACATATGGCAACAGAAAAAGGCAGTATTTCCATCAATACGGAGAACATCTTTCCCATCATCAAAAAGTTTCTCTACTCCGACCACGAAATCTTCCTGAGAGAACTCGTTAGCAATGCCGTAGACGCGACCCAAAAACTGAAGAGACTCAGCAGCCTGGGACATATAAAGCAAGAAATGGGGGATCTCCGGATCGTTGTTACCCTGGATGAAAAAGCCAAAACGCTCACCATTTCGGATGCTGGCATAGGCATGACGGCAGATGAAATCAAGAAATACATCAACCAAGTGGCATTTTCGGGAGCTACCGAGTTCATGGAAAAGTTCAAAGAAGCACAAGATGCCAACGAGATCATCGGACGATTTGGATTGGGATTCTACTCCGCCTTCATGGTAGCAGAAAAAGTAGAAATTCAGACCCTTTCCTACCAAGAAGGAGCAGCACCTGCTTCCTGGACCTGCGATGGATCTACACAATTTGAAATCGGAAAAGGAAAACGGAAAACGCGCGGCACCGATATCATCCTTTACATCAACGAAGAGTCAAAAGAGTTTTTGGAAAACTTCCGCATACAAGAAATACTGAATAAATACTGCAAATTCTTACCCGTCCCCATTCAGTTTGGTAAAAAAAATGAGTCGGTTCAAGACGGAGAGGACAAAGATGGAAAACCCAAATACAAATCTGTTGAAGTCGATAACATTGTAAACACCGTTAATCCCATTTGGACAAGAACCCCAAGTGAGCTAACCGATGAAGACTATTTGGGATTTTACAGAGAATTGTATCCCATGTCAGAAGATCCACTATTCTGGATCCATTTGAACGTTGATTATCCCTTCAATTTGACGGGAGTTCTTTACTTCCCAAAGGTCAAAAACGACCTGGAACTGCAACGAAATAAAATCAAGCTATTCAGCCGACAAGTCTTTATCACCGATGAGGTCAAAGACATTGTACCCGAGTTCCTACTGCTGCTGCATGGTGTAATTGACTCGCCAGATATACCGCTCAACGTAAGCCGTTCATTCTTACAAGCCGACAGCAACGTTAAAAAGATCAACGGATACATCAGCCGGAAAGTGGCGGAGAAATTGCAGGAGCTTTTCAACAAAGACCGTTCCGCCTTCCAGGAGAAGTGGAAAGACCTGGGGCTCTTCGTAAAATACGGATCCATATCGGATGAGAAATTCTTTGAAAAAGCTAAGTCCTTCGCGTTGCTATCCAATACAAAATCAGAGACCTACACGTTGGAGGAATATCAAGCGAAGGTGAAAGATTTTCAGACGGATAAAAACGGACAATTGGTGTGGCTCTACACGCAAGATGCGGAAGGACAACATTCATTTGTGGAAACTGCAAATCAAAAAGGGTATGATGTACTCGTCATGGACTCCCCCATCGACATGCATTTCATCCAGCACTTGGAAATGAAACTGGAAAAAACCTCGATGAAACGCGTGGATGCTGATATTTTGGACAAACTCATCGAAAAATCAGACACACCCACGCACAACTTGAATGAAACGGAGGTGGCTGACCTAAAGAAGATTTTTGAATCGACCATCAACAACAAGGCCATGAATGTTGAATTAGAAAGTTTGCCAGGCGATCAGCTTCCAGTCATCATCACCCGAGAGGAATGGATGCGCCGAATGAAAGAGATGAGCAAAATGGGCGGAGGAATGAGTTTTTATGGTAGTATGCCGGAGACTTATAAAGTTTCCTTAAATGGCAATCACCCGCTCCTGAAAAAGATTTTACTAGCCGATGCGGAAGAGCAGTCCAAACTGGCGAAACAAGCATTCGATCTAGCGTTACTGGCGCAAGGAATGCTCAAAGGAGCAGACTTGACAGCATTTGTGACAAGAAGTGTGTCTGCTCTATAGGAGGGGTTTGGTTCAAATTAGGTTAATAAAACAGCCGATCACGTGAAAATATGATCGGCTGTTTTATTGTATAAAAATTATCTAATGCCAAAAACCATACCAAGCTCCCATGCTTTCATGGCATTAGCGAACAAGCCCTCACTCGACATATTGATGTCATAGGAAAGTCCTACTCGAATGGACTTATTCGTAAATCCCACATACGGAGCCAGTGTCTTTGTATTTCGATAAAACAGGCCGGTAGCCACATTCAACTCTCGATTTGTTTCATAAGGGTGCAAAGTCAACACAACGCCTCCGGTAAAAAAATCATTCGCAGCCTGATGCTGGTACAATGTAGAGAAACTAAGTGCCCAACGATCATCCAAATAATTCTCAATACCAGCATGCACAACGAGACGAGTGGGCAACTGCTCGTATTGGTCTTTGACTGCAGTTTGCCGAGGCGTATTGAAATGATACCCTGCAGCCCCCAAAGTAACTTGAGCATTTTTTAGCTGGTGAGAAAAAAGCAAACCGGCACTCATCGAAAAATAATTATTCATGGCTCCAATGGCCGCTTCCCCCGTAGGAAGCAAAGTATTGAAACCATTGCTGCTGAACTGCTGACCAAAAGTGAGTTGAGAAAAATCGACACGTCGATTGCCGTATAAACCTGCTAAACCCAAGCCCACTTTGGAGTTCCCCTCCGGATCCAATGCCAACAGATAGGCAACATTCAGCGATGCGTACGTTGATTTAAATCCACCATTTAAGGACACATCCGACATAAACATGCCCCCAACGCCGAGCGCGTTGTTTTTACCAACTTTGTCTTTCAAGATCTTGCCGGTGACAGAGGCAAGCATGGTGTTGTATGAGGAAGATGAGCCGATCCATTGCTGACGATAATTCGCATACAGATTATAGGTATGTGTACCGTGTGCAGCAAGCGCAGGATTGTTTAATAAAGGAGCATTAAAAAACTGAGTAATCACAGGGTCTTGAGCAGCAACCAGGCGGCATCCAACACATGCGATCAGTATGAATAAGATTCGAATCATTGACTATCGTATTAAGAGCGTTTGACCATTAGCGGTTACAATCTGTCCATTTTTGTCGGTACCAACAGCAAACCAGGTATACGTATCCATTGGCTGTCTAACTCCGTTGAGCGTTCCATCCCATCCGGCATTGGTCATGGCACGTGTCTCAAACATCAACTGCCCCCAACGGTTGTAGACTCTGAAATATTGAAGATTTGAGAAATTAACCAGCTCTGGGTAGAGTCGATCATTCTGTCCGTCTCCATTGGGACTAAATGCCTTGGGCACATATATACCACTCTGCTGGAAAACAAACACACTAAGCGTATCCGTCGTTACACAACCCGAAGCGGAAGTGATTCTGATTTGATAGTTCTGCGGGGTAGCTGAATTGAAAACAGGATTCACTGACGTAGAACTATTTAACCCGATCGAAGGTGTCCATGCATATGAAATGCCAATAGGTCGCGCATTCAACGGCGTCGGCACGTTGGTCAACGCTTTGACGGAGGGATAGCGTAATCCCACCAGCGGCTTGTCAATGGTGATGGTTTTCACATCGTTTCTAGCCAATGAAGGACAATTTGAAGGGGTAGCCTTCAAAGACACTGTATAAACACCCGGATCGGTATAGGTATAGGTTGGCTGCGCCAACGTAGATGAGGCACTGGGGCCGAACGTCCACTCCCACTGAATTGGTCCGGAGTAAGAAACAATTGATTGATTTCTGAATTGCACTGGAATGTCAACACAATTCTTATCGTAACTAAACGAGACCTGAGGACTACGAACCAACGAAAGCGCAATGGGTGCGCTGGGCTGGCTTCTACATCCAGCACTATTGGTTGTAACGACCGTAAATTGTCCTTCGCTGGAGACGCTATACGAAGCACCCGATTGACCGGTTATTTCCGAATTGTTCACATACCATTGATAGGAAAGACCATTGCCCACTGCATTCAAAACCGTGCTCGCGCCCTCGCAGATGTAGGAGGATGAGGGAGCGGTGATTTGTACAGTTGGCAACGGTGTTACCGTTATGGTTCTGGCGATTGTTCTGGAGCAACCAATCGCATCGGTTCCGGTAACGGTATACGTCGCAGTTTGTGCAGGCGTGAAGGATATACCATTGACAACACCACCAGTCCAAGTATAGTTGCTTGCCCCACTGGCTACCAAAGTAGCCGCACTGCCCGCACAAATCGTACCGGAAGCAGGAATACTCACCACAGAAAGAGTAGGCAATGTATTAACCGTTACCACTTTGGTTGCTTGCGAACGGCATCCATT
>CAYYXC010000030.1:2780-5351 GCA_964475505.1 uncultured Chitinophaga sp. | reverse complement strand
CGTACATCCATTGGCGTCTGTACCCGTAACCACATACGTAGCCGATTGAGCAGGGATGAATGGAACACCATTGGTTGCACCACCTGTCCAACTGTACGTAGCAGCGCCCGTGGCAGTAAGAGTAAGGGGACTACCCTCACAAACCGTTGCATTGGCAGGAACAGTGGCAACGATCAGGGAAGGAACGGGATTTGCCAAAATTTCCACCGTCGATGAAGTAGTGGCACATCCATTTGAATTGGTTACTCGCACACTATACATACCTCCGGTTCGAACTACATAGTTGTTGCTGGTTGCGTTGACAATTGCCACACCTGAACTGAACCACTGCTTAGCCAATGAGGAGGAAGTGGAAAGAACCACGCTGTCTCCAAGACAAAAACTCAGCGCAGGAGCGTTCACTACTGGTACGGCAGGACGAGGATTGGCTGTAATGAGGACTGTATCCGAATATGCGTAACAACCGTCTTTCTCCGCTCTCGCGAAATATTGACCTGTTGAGGTGGCAGTAAAAGTCTGTAACGCTCCTAAGATTTGCGCAGTTCCCACCCTGAACCAACCGTTATTCGCAGCATAAGAGGAAGTCAACTGAACACTCTCACCTTCACAGAAGGTTAACGCCCCATTGGTGAATACTTGTGGACGAACAGGAAGCGGCTTCACAACCAATTCTACTGAACCCGAACCTACCTTACAACCACTTTCACTCAAATTGACTCTTCGATAGATACCCGCATTACGAGCATACAGCACAGGACTGCTGTTGCTCAATAAAGTACCATTGTACTCCCAGAAAGAGTTGCTGGTACTGGTTGTTGTTAACTGAATTGAATCACTCTGACAAATACTGACTTGACCGGTTACATTGAGCGCAGGTGATTCCGGACAATCCAACGACCTCGCACCTGTTCGACGGTAATTTCCCTGGAAGGTTCCCCAAACGGGTGCATTGGGTATGGCATTTGTTGCAACATTTGGTGAAGAATTGGTGGATACATCGGCCAGATCAATGATGTTGACAAGCTGATCCGTTTGCGAGCACAGCGAAGACTTCAGTGCAGCAGAGGACGGATCCGCCAGACGATAAGACAGTGTATTGTTTACTGTGTTTGTATTGGGGTTGTCATACAAACCGATAAAGTTGCCTGTCTGTGTTCCAACATAAACTATGTTATTGATATAAAGCAAATTGGCTGAAATTGGATTGGCTTCCTTGTGTGACCACTTCAGTCGGTTAAGCGTATCAACTGCAACCACAGAGCCCTCAGTCGTTGCAAATACGATGCTACCATATTCAGTCACAGCAGGCGTAGACTTAATGGCACCTTGCGACTGGCGCATCCAGATTACCTGTCCATTGGATGGATTCACTTTATACAGACGACCGGCATTGGTTCCAACATACACATTGCCACTGGCATCAATAACCGGAGAAGACTCAATTGAAGAACCAAGAGAAGTTGACCAAAGTTGTGTGACAACCCCGGTGGGTAACAACTTTAGTTTAATCAACTTTCCGGATACAGTCCCGAAATAAAGATCATTGTTTAAATCAACCGCACAGGTCTTTGTGACAATCTCCCCGATGTTGTAATTCCATTTGGGTGTCGTCTGGGCGGAATCAGAAACAATATTGAATCCATACAACCGCCCACTTTCACTTACATAAACCAACTGACGATTGCCCGTAATCACAGCGGATACATTGATGGGCGCATCGGATAGATAGCTCCAAACAACTGCACCTGTCAGGTAATTGATTGCAAGGAAATTTCGGTTGGATACACCCACATAGATACGCTTGTACAGCGAGTCCACAGTGGGAGTTACCAAAGAAAGTCCTCCCAACGGAATGGTCGGCCACAAGGACACACCCGCTTTATTGAATCCATTCAAACTACTACCTGAGGTAATGAATACCGAAGAGTCAGAGGATACTGAGGGTGTTGTGAAAATTTTCTGACTCACGATCAGCGGATAAACGGTGTTGCCCAGACGATCCAGACGTAAAATCTGCGCACCGGTTGCCGGATTAAATGTAGAATCGGCAGTATAAATGATATTGGGATTGACCGCGGTTATACCACCCAAAATACCGCCGGTGAATTGTTTGGCGAAGGTCTTGAGAATGATGGTCGCCTCGGTGGTATCTTTCGCTCCGTCGTTGTCTTCAATTATCAAGCGCAAACGGTTGGTACCACGCCCATAGTAATAAATCAAAATTGAATCAGCAGCATTTACCAAACTGTCGTTCACAAACCACTTGTACGAAACAATTCTTCCATCCGGATCAACACTTCCCTGCGCGCTGTAAACAGAGCGAACAAAATTATACTCACCGACATTGGCAAACTCCTTATTAACCAGTGTTGTGGTGACGGGAGATGTATTAAATGGAACGGCAGACATTTCGTTACTAAAACCACTTTGAATGGATTGCGTATTAACTGCTCTCACTCGGTAATAGTATCGCCGATTCAACTGCAATCCAGCGGTATCAACATACGAGAGTTGAGCGCTGGGAACAGAATCGATCAATAGGGCAGCATTGGGAACGGTATCTCTGTATAT
>CAYYXC010000030.1:1323-2770 GCA_964475505.1 uncultured Chitinophaga sp. | reverse complement strand
TTAAAATAGGCAATGTTGTAGCCGTTTGGATTCAGCCAGGTCAATGTATCTCGTTTGTTGGCTGGTGAGACGCGGGTCAGCTTGGGTGGCAATACAAATGTTAAAAACTTGCGGGCGTTAGACCACTTGCTGTAGTGTACGGAGTCTTGTGAACGAACACGCCAGTAGTAGAAGGTATTACCAAGCAATCCAGATTTGGTATAAAAGGTATCAGCCGTTGTAAATTCAGACACGCTGACTTGGAAAGTACTATCGGTAGATAGCTGCAATTTGTATTGCTGAGCATTGCTGATTCGATTCCAACGGAATGTAATGGTGGTATCTGCATCCGTCAATTGATTCACGGGCAATACCAAACCGGGAGGCGTGAACGATATCGTACGTATCGTATTACTAATGCCACTCTCTTGAATATTAGTGCCAGTTGAGGTAAGTGCATAATATAAAACAGTATTGTACACCTGATTGCTCGAATCGGCAAAAACGTAACGAATTCCCGTACTGTCATAAGCCGATACGTTCGACAAACTGGTGCCTTTGTAAACCTTGAACTTAGTCACCGAATCTGCAGGCACTTGTCGCCATTTCAGGAGAACCAAGCCGTCACGTGAACTGTCTGCAAATACATAAGGAGACGGATGATCATAGATGGATTCATATGCACCAGCATCGGGACGTGAACCCAAAGGACTAGGTCGTAGACTATCTGCAAAATCGCGCGAGAGCAGCACATCGGATGCCCCCAGGCCAATTGCAGGAGAATAATTTCGAAGACGGAAATCACCATTCAGGCTGTCAACAAATTCGGGACTCAAATCCAGATTTGTTCCAGATAGCGCAAAACCACCTTTGTAAATACTGTTCTCTACCGTCATCCCCCCCGTGTAATTCACTGCTGAAGAGCCCCAGATGATGCAGTTCTTAAATGCAGGTGGGAAAGAAGTGATTCCAGTACTATACAACCAATTGATTTGATTATTCGCGTAGGTGAGGTTGTAGATATAAGGGATGGAATCTACCTGATTTGATAAATCAAGAAAAACATTTGCATTGTTATTATAAACAAGACAATTGCGGATTATAAAATTATTCTTACTTAACTGCAGAATATGACCTTGGTTGTTTCTAAAAATACAATTTTCAATAACCGGATTAGACCACATTGAGTAAATCGCTGACCCATAGGAAGAAGAATGCCCACCTGTAAATGTCAAACCTTTGAACAAACTATACCCGCCATTGTTAGTAATTGCAATAATCTGCTGCTGCAACAAAGGTTTTAAGATAACCGAACGGGCTCCATTGATGCCAATAAAACTTAATTGCTTGTTGCTGTAGCTAATGTTCTCTGAATAAGTACCATCTCCGATCATGATGCTATCCAGGGAAACACTCCGTTGAACAGCCCTCGCAATCGTTTTGTATGGGTGACTGATCGAACCAATGC
>CAYYXC010000030.1:0-1313 GCA_964475505.1 uncultured Chitinophaga sp. | reverse complement strand
TGTAGCATTGTTACCCTGTGCGGAATCTACATACCAGCGCCGAGTGGGTGTGAGTTTTACATAAGGAGAGTAATCACTGATGGCACCTGCGCTGTTCACTGCCCGAACGGAATAGAAATAAACGGTATTTCGGACGAGCGTAGAGTCATTGAACACAGAACTGTTTACCAGATCGCCTACAGCCGTACTGGCTGTAGAGTCTACCCCACGATACACCCGATAGGTGATGCCAGAACCAGGAACGGTATTCCAGGTGAGCCGAGCCGTAGCCGGACTATTGGCTACTGTCAGACCAGATGGTACGGCCACCGAATCCGGCTTAGCGATGAGTTCATTGCTGTACCCAGACTGCACGCTGTCGTTGTCAAACGATCGGACACGATAGTAATATGTATTGCCATTTACAAGCGAAACCGTATCGATGTAACTATTTTGAAGCACCCCACTGATTACTACCAAGGGCTGTAGTGTAGCCGTATCCCGTATGGGCGAAGCACTTCTGTAAAGTTTATATCCAACAATGCCATCCGGGGGTGTTTGGTTCCAGAAAAGACTGACTTTTTTGTTGCCCGGCTCTACGCTTGTCATGGAAGGCGAAGGGAATTTACCCAATGACTCATAGGCACCCATGTCCGGTCTTGACCCTGCGGGATACGGACGGGTAAATTGAAAATAATCATCGGTCAGACGAACCGTACTATCGCCTGCGCCAATGCAAAGAGAATTGTTAAGCAATCGGGTGTAGTTGGTGTCGGCAAATAGCGGATCCACATTGATATTTCCCACACCCGTATACCCACCCTTCACGTTGGAGTAGGTTATGGTAACAGGGCCAGTATTCGGACCAATGGAAGAAAACACCTCATTGGCTGCATTGCCTCGTAAAATTGAGTTCCGAACCACTACATTACCGCTAAGCATGTAGATCGCAGCAGCCGCATTGTTGAAAATGGTAGCGTGATTGACAAACGTGGTAGTCGTACTGGATCCTTGGCTATGAATGGGACTAGCCCCGGTATTTTTAGCAAAGACGCAGTTGTCGATTTGAATGGTTGAATTGCTTGAGCCAAAAATCAAAATCGCAGATCCATTTTCACTGGCATGATTGTTTCTAAAGAGCGTGCGAACGATTCGAACGGTATCATTGCTTATACCATTGATAACCATTGCGCCTCCCTTCCGAGCGGAATTGCCAATGAATTCAGAGTCATAAATCAGCGCCTTGCCAGTAATGTACGCGCCGGCACCATTTACATCCCCGGTCGAAAAACAATCCAACACACGCATGTGACGCATCTCAACTACTCCCTGAC
>CAYYXC010000029.1:1622-13539 GCA_964475505.1 uncultured Chitinophaga sp. | reverse complement strand
TTCTCGATCTGGTCAATGTATCCCTGGATCGCGGCGACATTGGCAGGGTCGATGGCCAGCCATTTGCGGAAATAGATCAGGGCCTGATCCCGGTCCTTTGCATCATTGATGTAATAGGCGGCCAAATATCGAGTAGAACTGATGTACTGCTTGCGGTATTTAACGGTATCACCTGCACTGAATTCATTCAGCTTCAGGGCATCGGGAACGGCAATGCTGTCTTTGCGGACCGTATCAATGGCCATAGAATTGTTGAAGGACCACTCATAGCCATAGACCTGCTGGGGATATTTCTGGATCATGAGTTGAGCGGCCTCTCTCGAACGATCGTAATGGTTCGAGAAATAATGGGCCAGGGTCAGATCGAAATAATCATTGATTGTGGGCTTGGGCTTGATCTGGAGGATATGCTCGATCATCGCCGCTTCCATGTCGCGCATCTTGTTCTCTTTGAAATACAGCTGGCCTTGCTTGAGGAATTCTAATTTGGAACTCATTACGGTATCCAGCGCTGCTCCTGCAATGTAGTTATCAAGAATCTCTTGCTTGCTGCCTCCAGTCTTAGCCATGATATCTGCACGAAGCTTGTGGTCGAAAGGGATATAATCTTCCGGTGTTTTGCGCACAAAGAACTCATCACTGTATTTCTTCGCCATGGAAAAATCACCGGCAGCCCCGCCATTGTCACCCCGCTTCAACAGTGCCCCGCCACGCTGGTAATAGGCATCGGCCAGCAAACGAAAAGCTTTGGGCTTGGCTTTGGCACCCATTTGCTCCACCAACTTTTCCGTTTTGGAGATGGCACAATCAAAATCCGTTTTTTTCCAACAAAGCTGCGCATACAAAAATTCATCTTGCAATTCCTTCACGGGTTTGCTGTTGATGTATTTATTGAGTTGCTCCTCAGCCTCCACCAATTTCAAGCGGTATAGGAAATAATAATATAGATCGTAATAGGCAGCGGAAAAATCAGGATTCTTGGCAACCGCTTTGTCGAGCAATGATTTTTGCAACTCATAGTCTTGCGCCTTTTCAGCCATGCGTGAGCGACGCAGGTAGGCGGCCCCATGAGTAGAATCAACTTCAATGGCCTTGGAATATGCAAGGAATGCCTGGTTTCCGCTTTCGCCCGGGTTGGCTTTACGGTGCAGGTTACCAAGTAGTACCCACATTTCGGCTGACTTAGGTGATCGGCTGGTGGCCTCTTCAAGCAACCGAACGCCCCATGCATAATCTGCGCGATCGGCATCCTGCAATGCCCTTCCGATGGCATAGGCAATCACCGGATTGTTTCCTTTTTTGTCTTTGGTCGACAATAGAGAAGATTCAAAATGTTGACGGGCAGTCTCTGTTTGACCACTCAAAAGTTCAACATGACCCATGCCGACTTTAATCAACGCCGCATCGCTGGCGGCGGTCATACCCGTTGTATATACTTTGCGCGCTTGAGTCAGGCGATCGGCCATGGGTTCATCGGTCTCCAAATAGGATTGGCCCAGCCAGTAGATCACCTCCGGATTGGCAGGAGTGGCAGTATGCATTTTTTCAAAATGCGCAACAGCTGATGCCGAACGCATCGCATACATATGCTGCTTGCCCTCTTCCAAGGTTTGAGCAGAAACAGAGAAAAATCCAAATAAGACGGGCAGTGAGCCAATAAGAATCAAGCGCTTCATTTTCTTTCAAATTGTTGGTGTAAATATATCAAAATGATCATTCTTTCAGTTGTACGGGACGGTATCCGAAATCTTTTAACAAAGGCGCCAGGTAGGCACGCTTGAAGATTAATTGTCCCACTTCCGACCCCATGAAACGAGCCAATCCCGTTGCCAGTCCCTCGTGCTTTTCACTGACGATATAGGTGATATCACGCGTAAGCGGATAGAGACGAGTATATACGTTTACCTGATCGGGCAACGAGGTATAATCGGGGAATTTGTCGTTGGCCATGCGCAGGATTTTAACACGGGGTTGCCAAATACGCTGCAGTGAATCCTCCCGATTTCCGATCCAACTTACTCCTACAAATCCGATGACATTCGGATTATTGGCCACGTATTCGATTACGCCCTGACTGGTGCGGGCCGCCATGAGTTTATCGGAAGGTTGTTCGCCTCGGAGTACGGAATCGACTAAAAATCGAACGGCGGAAGTCGCTTTGAGTCCGTCCACCACCGGCACCAATCCGTTCGGATCCTTGCCGATAAGTAATTGTTTAAGATCGCTTCTGGTCCATACCGATTTAGGGTTACGTGGATGCGCCAACACGGCGATGCCATCGCGGGCCACCGAACGAATGCGTGTGATCCCACCCACTGAATCGGTCAACCGACGCTCCTCGGCAGGACTGGGTCTTCGCGTGACGATCACCATTCGGATGCTGTCTACCAAAAGATCTTTGAAACAATCCGCTTCGGGCTTGTACTGTACGTTGATCTGTGTTTGCGGATGATGGGATTGATACACCTGTATCAACTCGTCCACAATGGGCTGAAAACTTTCATCGGCGCTGATCCAAATAGAGCCTTTTTCAGGTGTGTCAGCCGGCACGATCGTTTTGTTTTGATTCCTACAACCCATCCAAAGGATCGAACTCAAAGCAACACATCCCCAAAAACAAATCCGCTTCATGCCGATTGTGATTTTTGTTTACCCCGAATGACTCTCCAAATAGCGTACGCGATGCAGAGGGCTCCAAAAAACCAATCACTCCAATCGGGATCCCCAAAATACCTGTTCACCGGAAGGGTGGGAAATGCTCCTCTCAACAAAAAGAAAAGCCCCAACAACCCGATGATCCCGCCCATGATGTAATCGATCAGGGCTCGAAGGGAAAAACGGGGTTGAGAGCTTTTCGGTTGTATTTCGCTCATATGGTTTGCATTGGGGCAGGCAAATTAGCCAATTTATCAGCTACCCGCAATAAGAAAGGTTACCGGTAGTACATATTGAACTGCCACTTGTCGTCCATTCTGCGAACCGGGCACCCAACGGGGCATTCGCTTACAAACCCGCAACACTTCCCGATCAAAATCTTCGCCACCACTGGCATCAATATGTAACATATCTACACGCCCATCGGTCTGCACTGTAAAACGAATGCGTACTGTTACGCGTTCACCCTCCTCCAGCGAAGAAGGTGTTTGCAAATGAGCAGCCAAGAAATTTCTAAGCGCCCTCTCCCCTCCTGGAAATTCGGGCTGCCGTTCATCGGAAACAAAAGGTGAGCCATTTTCACTGTTGCCAGTGCCGTTCCCGTCGGTTGTTTCGGGTATTCGTACCTGATTACCGGGGTCTTTTCCGGTTTGAGTAACTGTCGAAACGGCTGCATTTTTTAAGTCATCAGTGGAGGGCATGGGGTCTGTCACCGTCGGTTTGATATCAATAGTGCTGGTGAATTTCTGCGTTGCCACGGGAGGCGACGTTTTTTTGGCCATGGGAGGAAGTGGCTCAGGCTGCACCGGCCTCGGCGGCTGTATGTTCACCTCCGTGAGTTTCATCCAATCACGTTGTGGCGTGGGCAGAGCAGCATCGGAATGTTCCGAACCGGTGAATTGAAACCACATGCAAATACTCATTACGCCAGAGAACATGATGCCCAGGGCTATTCCCATCCGTTGAGAATAGTCGCGCCGCAGCACATAAGCACCATACGATTTGTTTCGGCCTTCGAAGACCAACTCGATCATCGAGGCATGGTTGGATTGTTTTCTCATGATGATGGTTTTCAAAGAAGATGCGTCGAACATCAAAAATGCACAAGCAAGAGGCCTTTCCCTAAGCCGTTCCAACACGTACCTTTGTCTCATGCGCATCTTAATGGTTTGCTTGGGCAATATTTGCAGAAGTCCGCTCGCCGAAGGCATCCTTCGCCGACAGATTGAGGCGGCCGGATTGGATTGGACCGTAGACAGCGCCGGCACCCTTCATTACCATGTAGGATCTCCCCCCCACTCCGATTCACAAAAAGTTGCTCTGGTAAATGGCATCGACATCGGCGCACAAAGAGCGAGGCAACTTGTTGAAGCAGACGCCGACCGCTTCGACATCATCTACGCACTGGCCAACGATGTACTCGAAGGCGTTCAAAAAATAATGGGAGAACGATACAACAGTCAGCAGGTACGCCTGCTGATGAATGAATTGAACCCGGGAAAGAACGAAAATGTACCCGACCCATATTACGGAACCGAGGAAGATTTTCACAACGTATATGCGTTGCTCGACAAAGCCTGCGCAGCGCTCATTCGTAATCATTTGAAACCAGCATGAGCAAACCCAGTCTGCCCGCCGGCACCCGTGATTTCGGACCGGATGTGGTCCGCAAACGAAATCACATCCTCGATACCATTCGCTCTACTTTTCAGCGATATGGTTATCAACCATTGGAAACACCCGCATTCGAGAACCTCGAAACCCTCATGGGAAAATATGGAGAGGAAGGAGACAAGTTAATTTTCAAGATCCTAAATAACGGATTGGACAATCCCGAAAAAGCAGCCAAAACCCAAGCCGGATTTGAAAAAATCATGGAAGGAAAAAGCAGTGTCGATATCACCGAACGTGCACTCAAGTACGACCTCACCATTCCTTTTGCCCGTTATGTGGCAATGAATCACGGACAACTCACTTTCCCTTTCAAACGCTACCAAATTCAGCCCGTTTGGCGCGCTGACCGTCCGCAAAAAGGACGCTACCGCGAATTTTATCAATGCGATGCAGATGTAGTGGGCAGCCGATCGCTTGTTTACGAAGCGGAATTGGCATGCCTCTATCACGATGTATTCACCCAGTTGGGATTAAAGGAGTATCGATTACTGGTCAACCACCGCTCGCTGCTGCTGGCCTTGGCGGATACTTGCGGCAACCGCGACTGGCTGATCCCCATAACGGTCGCGATCGACAAGATCGATAAGATCGGGCTGGATAAAGTGAAACAGGAACTGGAACAAAAACAACTGCCACCTGCCGCCATTCAGACCATCGAGAAATACCTGTCGGTGCAAGGCACTGCCGAATCCGTGTTGAAGGAGTTGGAATCCCTATTGGGACATATACCCGAGGGTGCCGCCGGCATCGCCGCCCTGCGCGAATGGATGCAGTATATAAAGGACCAATCCCTCTCCTTTCAGATCGACCCTTCGCTGGCCCGTGGATTGAATTACTATACTGGAATGATCTTCGAAGTGAAAGCGCCTGCCAGCGTATCGATTGGCAGCATCGGCGGAGGGGGTCGTTATGATGACCTTACCGGACTGTTTGGTGTGCCCGGCGTGCCCGGCGTGGGCATATCGTTTGGGGTAGACCGGATCTACGATGTAATGGAAGCACTGAGCTTGTTCCCCACAGACATCACTCAGCCACCCCGCCTCTTGTTCTTTAACCTCGGTATAACAGAAGCACAGGTTACCTTCGAACTGCTTCAGGCATTAAGGAGAAAGGGAATCGCTACCGAAATGTATCCTGAACCTGCCAAGTTTGACAAACAATTCAAATACGCCGAGAAAAGAGGCATTCCCTACGTGGCAATCCTCGGAGAAGCCGAATTAAAAAGCCAAACCATTCAACTAAAAAATTTACAAACCGGTACGCAAACAACGCTCTCGCACACCGAGCTCCTAAACGCTACGCTCTGAACACTGCACTGCGAAAAACGAGTACCGACAAATACACAATCATGAAAAAAATTCTCTCCCCCCTGGGATTCGCACTGTCCTTCCTATTAGTGCTATCCTCCTGCTCCTCTAAACCGGACGCCCCGATACCGGCCGATGCTGCTTTTGTGATGCACATCAACGGAAAAACCATGAGTGAAAAACTTCCCTGGTCCGAAGTCAAGCAAAGCGAATGGTTCAAATCAATTGCCGAAAATGTAAATGGTGATTCACTTGGTACGGTGTTGCTGAATGATCCGGCTCAATCAGGTATAAACATCAACTCCGACGGGTGGGCCTTTGTAGCCAATAGAGGGAAAGGGGCTTACTCAGCTTTGATCTGGGGTCTTGATGATGCAGAGAAATTTGAAAAACTGATCAAGCAATCTGCCCCCAATGCCAAGATCCAGGAGAAAGAATCGATTCGTTATATGGCCGAGGGTACGGCCCTGCTTGCCTGGAAAGGAAAAAGATTAATGCTGTTGGGTGATGCTTCCGAATTCACCCGCGAACTGAATGGGCTATCCAACACTGAATCCGATGCCATCGAGGAACCATTCCGGTTGACTAACGATAGCCTGCTTAAGATAGCGCTGGAGATCGAGGGACTCAAGTCAAGCAATAAGCTGACGAATGACGACAAGTTTGCCGACCTCATCAATAATAAAGGAGATGTACACTTCTGGTTCAATACCGGAAAAATGTACGGAAATACCCTGGCCGGCAGCTTGCTTTCCCTTTCCAAACTCAGCGCCCTGCTGGAAGGAAATATCGGCGCGATCACCGTGAACTTCAATGATGGATCGATCGATATCGAATCCAAAGGATACGTAGGAAAAGAACTGGAGGCGTTGTATAAAAAATATCCCGCTTCGAATTTTGATGAAAATGCATTGAAAAATCTCCCTGCCGGCGAGGTGAATTTCGCGCTCGCCATGAACTATCCGCCTGAAGGCATCAAAGCGCTTTTGATGTTGTTCGGGGTGGACGGTCTCGTAAATAATTTCATGCAAGAGGCAGGATTCAGCATCGATGAGTTCATCAAAGCCAACGGCGGCAATCTATTTTTCTCGCTGTCGGACTTCAACATCAAAAAAGTTGAGAAATCATACGAAGGATTCGATGGTGAGCCCGTCACCTATTCCAGCTCTGAACCAAGTGGTAAATTGTTATTCGGAGCAGATGTAAAAGAGCGTTCTGCTTTTCAGAAAATGATGGACGTAGCCAAAAAACTGTTGACCTCCAAAGGCAGCATGTCCGAAGCGGATCTGAATAAGGTGCCTTATGTACTGAAAGACAAATGGTTTTTATCCGGCAACGATTCGGCACAGATCAATAATTACGGATCTAAGAAAACGGATCATGCCTTTATCGATCGCATCAAAGATCACCCGATCGGCATGTATGTAAACATTTCATCCTTCATCAAAGGATCTTCAGCTGAGCTAGAAGAGGATCCTGCTGCAAAAGGAATGGCAGATCTCTCCTTGAAATTCTGGAAGGATATGATTTTAACAGGGGGTGAATTCAAAAAAGGAGCCACCATCAGCCAGCTCCGGTTATCACTGGGAGATCCCAATACCAATAGTTTGAAAGGATTGAATCAATACTTGGGACAGATTGCCAAGATTGTAAAGGAAGACGAGTTGCGTCGTCAAAAAGAATGGGAGTCAACCGATTCAACGATCGCTGATCCGTCCTATTGATTTGATAAAATATTTATACCACCGCTTTAACAGCGGTGGTTTTTTATCCCCCTAATGCTACAGCTAGATCACATAAAGCCCACTTATTTTGAGACCGCTTCATGCGAGCGCTCCGAACTATGGCTTCGCAAGATCGAAGTGGAGCCGGGCGAACGCATCCAAATTCAAGCGCCCTCCGGGAGTGGCAAAACATCGCTGACGCATTTTTTGTACGGTATCAGCAATGAGTACAATGGTAAGATTCATTACGACGGAATTGAGCTGCGTTCAATGAACCCGGATCAACTAGCGGATCTCAGAAGAGAAAAGTTGGCGATCGTATTTCAGGATATGCGTTTGTTTTCAGAACCCACCTTGCGAGAGAATTTTGAGATCAAAAGACAACTGACCGATTTTCATCCGGAGGCCACCATCGAGAAATGGGCAAAAAGGCTGGGGATCGATCACCGATTGGACACTTCTGCAAAAAAATGCTCTTACGGCGAACAACAACGCGCCTCCATCATACGAGCCCTGCTGCAACCATTCAAATGGATCCTGCTCGATGAACCTTTCAGCCATCTGGATGATGCCAATACCAAAAAGGCAATGGAACTGATATTGGAAGAATCAGAGAAACAGGCGGCTGCCGTGTTGCTGTCCGACCTAGAGATCATTCCTCAATACCCAATGAATCGCCTGTTGCGTCTATTGTCATGAAGCAACCTTCATTTCATATCATCAAATCATTGTTGCTAACGGGGGAAAGATCTTCCTCCCGCTGGTTCTCCTACGTTGGCTTGGGGATTGGCGTGTTGTTGCTGCTGCTTGCTCAGCAGCTTTTCATCGACATTCAGGCATTGATCAAGCAGACCAGCGTCCGTAAGAACGGATACGATTACATCTCAGTGACCAAGCAGATCACAAACGAGAATATGGGAAGGGACAATCGGTTCAGCGCTGCCGATCTGGATACACTCCGCCAACAACCCTTCATACAAGGTGCTGCGCCGCTGATCTCAAACAGGTTCGAAGTAGTAGCCACAGCCGGTGATCAAATCCCTTTCGCCTCTGACATATTTCTGGAGGCCTTGGAAACAGAATTTATCGATACGGTTCCGCTGGGCTTTCAATGGCAACCAGGTCAACCCCTCGTACCCTTGATCTTTTCCTCCGACTTTTTGGAGATGTACAATGTATTTGCACCCAGCTATGGACTTCCGCAATTATCCATGGAAACCGCTTCAAATGTGATCATAGGGTTGCGCTGTGAGGGACAAAAAGGGGGACAAATATTTCGGGCACAGATCGTGGCCTTCTCCGATCGCATCAATTCCCTGCTGGTTCCGAAATCATTTTTGGATTGGGCGAATATGGAGCTGGAGGGATTGCCCTCAGCCAATGCATCGAGGGTTTATCTCAAGACAAAAGATGCGAACAGTCCGGAGCTCTTGCAATTCCTTGCAGAAAAAAATTACCGCGTCAACAAAGAGAAAACAGCATTTGGCAGATCGAAACAACTGCTTCAAGGGGTGATCGCCGGGTTGGGGATTTTTGGAGTGTTGGTGGTGGGACTGGCCCTGCTGTTATTTTCTTTTTACCTGCAGTTGATGGTAGCCCGCAGCCGGGAGAATCTGCAATTGCTGTTGACGATTGGTTATCGTCCCGATTGGCTAAGCAAGCAGGTTGCCAAACGTTTTGTTCCCGTTTATTTGATAGTGGTGATCATTGCCTTAGCAGCAACACAACTGCTTCAATACACGTTCCATCAGTTTGTGATGTATAACCGTCCGGAGCTTTCCTCTTGGTTGGACCCAAGCGTGTTGATTACGGCCGGGGTAATTGCGCTGTTATCGGTATTGACCAACTTGCGCATGGTGAGGAACCTGCTGTACGGGATTACCTGATCAGCAACGCTCGTAGATAACGGAAGCGCCTTGGCCCACGCCTACACACATGGTTGCTAATCCATATCGTTTGTGCGATCGACGCATTTCATGCAAGAGTGTGGCAGAGAGCCGAACGCCGCTGCATCCCAGAGGATGTCCCAATGCAATGGCACCTCCATTTACATTCACGATGGACGGATCCAGTTGAAGATCGTGTATACAAGCCAATGCTTGTGCAGCAAATGCTTCATTCAACTCTACCAGATCGATCTCGTTCATATTGAGTCCGGCACGCTTGAGTGCTTTTTGCGTGGCCGGAACCGGACCAATACCCATGATGCCTGGATCAACGCCTGCTACTGCCATCGACACAATCCTTCCCAAGGGTTTTAATTGAAATTCCTTCAACGCTGATTCACTGGCCAAGAGGAGGGCCGCTGATCCATCATTGATACCCGATGCATTTCCGGCAGTAACCGTACCATCCTTTACAAATGCAGGTTGCAAAGACGAAAGTTTTTCGAGGGTAGTTTGACGCGGATGCTCATCGTGCGTGAACCAACTCACCATTCCTTTGCTTACCTGCTCAACGGGCTGCAATTCATCTGCCCAACGGTCGGCGTCTTTGGCTGCAAAATATTTTTGTTGAGAGACTAGTGCGAATTGATCCTGTTGCTCCCGGGTAATCTTCCATTGACGAGCTACGTTTTCGGCGGTTTCGCCCATGGTGAAGGGCGGATATTTTTCAGCCAAGCGGGGATTGATGAAGCGCCATCCCAAGGTGGTATCAAATACCTGTGCCTGCCGGTCGAAAGCGGTTTGTGCCTTGGCCATGACAAAAGGAGCGCGCGTCATGCTTTCTACACCGGAGGCAATGATGAGGTCTGCTTCGCCCGAGGCAACTTGACGAGCCCCATCCATGATGGCCTGCAATCCAGATGCACAGAGTCGATTTACAGTGGTGCCAGGCACGGCAACGGGTAATCCGGCCAATAATGCTGCCATGCGAGCAACATTTCGGTTGTCCTCACCGGATTGATTGGCTGCACCCGCGATCACGTCCTCAATGCGAGCCGGATCGATGGATTCATTTCTGCGAAGCAAAGCACGAAGGATATAGGCCAACAGATCATCGGGGCGCCATTGACTGAGTGCCCCTCCAAATTTTCCAATGGGTGTGCGTACCGCATCGACTACATACACAGCTTGCATGAGTGGGATTTGATACAAATATCATGTAATCCCGGGAATCGGAGCTGGCATGGTTATCTTTGTAGCATATGTTTCCGATCGGCCACAATATTCGACACTGCTCGCTCCAGGAACTGGAACAATATTTTTTGGAGGCAGGTCAACCCAAATTCCGCGCTAAACAACTCTATGAATGGCTTTGGCAGAAAAAAGCCATGCATTTTGCCGATATGACGAACCTGAGCAAGGAACTCAGGCAACAACTCGGAGAACAATTCACCTTGCCTGCCTTACAAGTAGATCAAATGCAGGTATCGGAGGATGGCACGCGTAAGTTTCGCTTTCGGACATGGGACGGACATTTCGTGGAGGGTGTGTTGATTCCTACTGAAGCGAGACTGACCGCTTGTGTGTCTTCTCAGATCGGATGCTCATTGAGTTGTAAATTCTGTGCAACCGGATATATGGAGCGGAAGCGGAACCTGCAGTTTGACGAGATCTACGATGAAGTGGTGCTCATCAACAGTGAATGTGAAAAGGTGTATGGTCGTAAACTCACCAATATTGTTTTCATGGGTATGGGAGAGCCCTTGCTCAATTACAAACAGGTTCTGAGAGCAATTGATCGGATTACGGCTGCCGATGGGCTGGCCATGAGTCCGCGCCGGATCACTGTATCCACTGCCGGCGTAGCTAAAGGCATCCGACAGCTGGGAGACGATGGGGTTCGTTTCAAGTTGGCCCTTTCATTGCACGCCGCAAACGACCGAAAGCGTAACGAGATCATGCCCATCAATGATTCGAACAACATTCAATCATTGGTGACAGCACTCAACGATTTTTATAAAAAGACTGGCAACGAGATCACTTTCGAGTATATCTTATTCAAGGATTTCAATGACTCGCTGGCCGATGCAGACGAGCTCATCAAACTTTATCGCCAGGTGCCGGCCGATCTTGTAAACCTGATCGAGTACAATCCCATCGATAAGGCAGATTTTCAAAAACCCCGGGAGGAGAAGGTAGAGGCTTTCATGCAATACCTGGAGAAGCACCGAGTGAATGCCCGTCTTCGTCGCAGCCGCGGAAAAGATATCGATGCCGCCTGCGGCCAGTTGGCCAATAAATAGGATTAAACCTTTTGCCCCCTTTCCCGTCTATTTGATCGTTCGCTGCTGGCGGACATAAATAAAACATTATGAAAAAGATTTTTTCAACCTTATTGCTGGTAGCCGGGCTTGCCGGTGCTGCCTTTTCCCAAAAGACTCCCAATCGTCCGGATGGTCCTCCTCCCCCGCCTCGTCCGAAGCAAGAAAGAAAAGGCCCTATGGCCCGTATACCTTGGAAAGAACTGGATCTGACCGATGCGCAGCGGGATGCCTTTCGCAAACAGCGAGAGTCGTTTAAGCAAAAAATGGAAGCACTGAAAAAAGAGGAGAACATAACCGTAAAAGAGTGGAAATCCCGCATGGAGAAACTGCGTAAAGACAATCAATCG
>CAYYXC010000029.1:0-1612 GCA_964475505.1 uncultured Chitinophaga sp. | reverse complement strand
TTAGAGAAGTCCAATGAAATTGAGAATCAAATCTTCAACGATAGTTTTTATTCAGGCTATGTTGACAGTCTAAACTAGAATGTGCAAAATTAGGCACAGAGATTCAAAAAGCAAAGATCAAAAGACTGAGAGAGGAGCAAGAGGTAAGGCAGACACAGGCGATGAAAAATAGATTGAATCTGTCCGATGAGCAAGTGGGTCAACTTAAAAATCAGCGAGCCAATACCCAAAAACAAATGAAAGCCATTCGGGAGAACAACGATCTTTCAGCATCCGAAAAAAGAGAAGCAATGAAAAAACTGATGAAGGAGCAAAAAGACAATTTTGAAAAAGTACTCTCAGCCGAGCAACGTGTGAAATGGAAAGACATGCGCCGGATGCAGGCACCTCGCCGTCCGCAAGGGCCCGGTATGCCTCCTCCCCCACCTCCAGGTGTACGCTAATCCTAATCGATCAAAGCATATCAATCCCCCGCCAGTCGGGGGATTGATATGTAACGCTGTTCAATACGCTATCTTTGTTCTTTCCTGTTGTAAAACAGCAACCATGCAAAAAAGAGGTTCCGAGCGGTTCAGCCATTTTAATAATAAAAAAGGCGCCGCCAAAAAAGAGCAGATCCGAAAGGATAAACGTGAAGTCCGTAAAGAGAGGGAAGCATTTTTCGAAGCAAAAAAAAGGGCAACCCGCTCATCCACTCCTGCGAATCCAAAAACAGCGACCAGAGTGGTCGTTGACAAAATGCCCCTAAACAAATACCTGGCCCATGCCGGCGTGGCAGCCCGACGTGAGGCAGCCAACTTGGTAAAAGAGGGACTGGTTAGCGTGAATGGGAAAATCATCACAGAGCCCGGCCACAAAGTAATGCCCAGCGATACCGTGAAATTCCGCGGCAAGCCCATCAAACCCACACACGATTTCGTTTACATCTTATTGAATAAGCCAAAAGATTACATCACCACCCTTCGAGATCCACAAAAAAGAAAAACGGTGATGGATGTTGTTCGCAGTGCTACAAACGAACGAATTTTCCCGGTTGGTCGGCTCGACCGAAACACCACCGGGGTATTGTTGCTGACCAACGATGGTGACTTAGCACAGACACTTACGCATCCCAGTAACGAGATCAAAAAAGTTTATCATGTACAGCTGGATCGCCCCCTGGAGCGAAATCATTTTGATGCGCTGCTGAAAGGCGTGCAATTGGAAGATGGACTGGCCACAGTGGATGTACTTGCATATGCTGATCTAAAGGATAAAACACAGATCGGTGTAGAGATACACAGCGGTAAGAACCGAATCGTTCGACGCTTGTTTGAACATTTTAAATATGATGTGAAAGGGTTGGACCGAGTGGTATTTGCAGGACTTACCAAAAAGAATGTCGATCGAGGTAAATGGCGTTTTCTCACCGAAAAAGAAATAAGAGATCTCAAATACTTTGGAAAAGGAAAATGACATCTTATGGAAACGGGCATCCGACTGGATCCTGACGGAGCAACCGGATTGGGTAGCGATTGACAAACCCTCCGGCATTCTCTCCATACCTGATCGGCTGGGAAAAGAACGTTCATTGAAAACCTGGCTGGCCGAACGATACGGAAACATCTTTACG
>CAYYXC010000028.1:11052-14050 GCA_964475505.1 uncultured Chitinophaga sp. | reverse complement strand
TTGATATCAAAACCGGCTTCGGTCATTTTGGTCCGGAAATACTTGGTGTTGCGCTCCAACTTATCTCGCAGGTCGGTGGTTTCAGTGAGCATATCAAGCACTGCGATGGAGGCCCCAACGATGGATGGTGCCAGGGTATTACTGAAGAGATATGGACGCGAGCGTTGACGCAACATGTCAATAATCTCCTTACGACCGGAAGTAAATCCGCCCAATGCACCTCCCAAGGCCTTGCCGAGGGTTCCGGTGATGATGTCGATCTTACCCATCACCCCTCTGTATTCATGCGTACCTCTTCCTGTTTTCCCCAGAAAACCGGAGGAGTGACATTCATCGATCATCACGACGGCATCGTACTGCTCAGCCAGGGCAACGATCTTATCGAGTTGCGCAATGGTGCCATCCATACTGAAGGAACCATCGGTGACAATGATCCGGCTGCGACATCCGGCCGCTTCCTTCAATTTAGCCTCGAGGTCAGCCATGTTATTATGCTCGTACCGGTAACGCTGGGCCTTGCAAAGACGAACGCCGTCGATGATGGAAGCATGATTGAGTGCATCAGAAATGATCGCATCCTCTTCATTGAATAGCGGTTCAAACACACCACCGTTTGCATCAAAGGCGGCTGCATATAGAATAGTATCCTCCGTGCCTAAGAAGGCAGAGAGCTTTGCTTCAAGTTCTTTGTGGATGTCCTGTGTGCCGCAGATAAAACGAACGCTGCTCATTCCATAGCCGCGCTCATCGATGGCACGGTGGGCCGCTTCGATCACACGGGGATGACTGGACAGTCCCAGGTAATTATTGGCACAGAAATTCAAAACGGTTTTCCCGCCTACGAGGATCTCTGGACCTTGCTCGCTTTCTATGATCCGTTCCGTTTTATACAATCCCGCCTCTCGGATCTCATTCAATTCTGTCCTGAGTCTGTCAACAATGCCTTGGTTCATACTGTATGAATTTTGGCAAAGATACTTAGGAGTAGGGGGATGGTGGAAGCAGACCGATGACCGGTGTCCGATGACCGGTGTAGTCCGCCGTCCGCAGTCCGCCGTCCACAGACTCCTCAATCAATTAACATTCTTTTCAATTCTCTGGAAATAGTTTTGCAAAAATCAGAACCAACATGAATCGTTATCTCTACTTGCTTAGTGCTGTGCTTTTGTCTACCGCTGTATTTGCTCAAAAGACCGATCAGCCCGGAAAACAGTCTGATACCATTAGCAACAATAAGTTGATCATCATACTGGGACGCGACACCAAAAACACAAAAACTGACACTCTTCGAATCTTCACTAGAAAATCAACCAAGGATCAGAAAAAGAAGTCAACGGGTGGCGGCATTGATATCGGATTTTCAAATTATGTAGATAACACAAATTATACCCGCGCGATCCTGCAGGGAGATGCAGCTATGGGGATGACATCAGAAGACCTGAATCTTCGATTGGGTAACTCCTGGAACGTAAATCTTTGGTTTGTACTGGATGAAGCGCCGCTCATCAAAAAAACACTTCAGCTCCAGTACGGTTTCGGATTGGAACTGAATAATTATGCTTTTGAGCAACGCAATACCTACATCAGCAAAAATCCGATGTATGTATACAAGGGGGCAGAAAATTATAAAAAAGGGAAACTCGCAGCCGATTACCTCACCGTACCGCTGCTGTTGAAATTAAACCTGACGCCAAAGCGAAAAGACAATCCATTTACGATTGCCGGTGGTATCAGTGGCGGATTCCTCTATTCTGCGCGATTCAAAACAAAAATCAAAGGGGATGTATCCAAGATCCGGGACGATTTTGAAATCAACCGTTTCAAATTCGCCTATGTTGGGGAATTGGGACTTGGCCCCATCAAACTTTACGGCAGCTACGCGATGAAAGATATGTTCAGAAATGAACTGAACATGACGCCTTATACTATCGGATTCCGATTCGCTGACTAACTGAAGGAGTTGGGGGTTGAGTAGACGGCGGTCAGTGGACTGCGGACATCCGACTACCCCGGACACCCACCTACGCTAACGCTTCGGCAGGTAAATTCGACATTGGACTGTCCCAGACATCGGTCATCGGACATTGGTCATTGGACATCAAACTGCCTCCCCTCAACTATCTCCTTCACAACCCCTGGATCCAACAAGGTGGTGGTATCACCTAAATTCGACGTCTCTCCTTCTGCGATCTTGCGAAGAATGCGTCGCATGATCTTACCACTGCGGGTTTTGGGTAAGCCGCTGACGAATTGGATCTTGTCGGGTTTAGCGATGGGACCAATGACTCGGCTTACGGTTTGCAAAATATCTTTTCGGGTTTGCTCAGCGTCCTGATGAAATTGGGATACGATCACATAGGCATAGATGCCTTGTCCTTTTATATCATGCGGATAACCCACCACGGCGCTCTCTACCACACCGGCATGTGCATTGATCGCATTCTCCACTTCTGCCGTACCGATGCGATGACCACTTACGTTGAGTACATCGTCGACTCGACCAGTAATCCGAAAATTTCCTTGCGCATCTTGCAGGGCACCGTCGCCAGTGAAGTATAAATTTTCGTAAGTGGCAAAATAGTTCTGCCTACAACGCTCATGATCACCATAGGTGGTACGCAGCGTCGACGGCCAGGGAGCCATGATACATAGATTTCCTTTGAGCATCCCGGTTTCATCCCGCTCCACAACCGGTTTTCCATGTTCATCAACCAACAAAGGTTGCACACCAGGCAAAGGCAAGGTAGCCCATGCAGGTTTGGCGGGCGTAATACCGGCCAGGTTAGAGATCAATACCCCTCCGGTTTCCGTTTGCCACCAAGTATCAACGATGGGGCAACGGCCTTTTCCAATTTTCTCATCGTACCAATGCCAGGCCTCTTCGTTGATGGGTTCACCCACCGTTCCCAATACTTGTAAAGAAGACAGGTCTTTTCCTTCTAATGGCGCATCGCCAAAACCCATCAGACTACGGATGGCTGTTGGAGCTGTATAAAGA
>CAYYXC010000028.1:0-11042 GCA_964475505.1 uncultured Chitinophaga sp. | reverse complement strand
CGGCAAAACATGATCAACTCCCAGCGCCATGAGCGAGCGGATGGCCGTGGGAGCGGTATAAAGTATGTTGACTTTGTACTTGTCAACGATCTGCCAAAAACGTCCTGCATCGGGCCAAGTGGGAACACCTTCAAACATCACCGAGGTGGCGCCGGCACTTAACGGACCATATAGTATATAACTATGACCAGTGATCCATCCGATATCTGCCGTACAAAAATGTACTTGCCCGGCCTTGTATTGAAATACATTCAGGAACGTATAGTTCGTCCACAACATATAGCCAGCAATGCTATGCACCACACCTTTTGGTTTGCCTGTACTACCTGAAGTATACAAAATGAATAAGGGATCTTCCGCGTCCATGGTTTCTGCAGGCACATGCACCGATCCTGCTTGTTCTAACTGCAGCGCTGCATGTTCCATTTCCTCCTCCCACCATACATCACGCCCTTTGATCATAGAAACAGGCGTGCGTGTGCGGGTATAAACGATCACGCGCTTGACGGTCGTATTTCCTACCAAGGCATCATCGATAACTGATTTCAAGGGAATATCCTTTGCACCGCGGTATGCACCATCACAAGTAACAATGTATGTTGCGTGAGCATCTGCGAGTCGATCCGCAATACTCTGTGCCGAGAATCCGCCAAAGATCACACTGTGAATGGCGCCGATACGCGCACATCCCAGCACGGCATAAGCGAGTTCAGGAACCATGCCCATGTAGATACACACCCGATCGCCTTTTTTGACGCCGTTGTTGCGCAGCACTTGGGCAAATTGACAAACTCTTTTATGCAAGATGTTATATGTGATCACACGGGTGCGTTCACTTGGATCGTTCGGCTCCCAAATGATAGCCGGCTGATCACCTCTGTCTTTTAAATGCCGATCGATGCAATTTTCAGTGATGTTGAGTTGCGCGCCCTCAAACCAACGAATACGCGGTTCAGTAAAATTCCATTGAAGGACTTTATCCCATTTCTTCTTCCAAACAAAATGTTCGGCGATGTGAGACCAAAATCCCTCAGGATCATCGATACTGCGTTTGTAATCAGCGTGGTATTGTTCAAGTGAACGGATCTGATAAGGATGATGCATACGATTGGTTTCGGTCGAGGCGTATAAAATTATCAACTATCTTTCGGAAATGGCAAATTCCTCTATCCGCCGCATCATTGGCGCCTCTTCCGTAGGCACCATGATTGAATGGTACGACTTTTACCTCTTCGGGATGTTGGCAAAAACACTCTCGATCAAATTCTTTCCAACAGGGAATCCCACTGCAGCCCTCCTCAGCACGCTGGCCATTTTCGCTGCCGGTTTTATCGTTCGTCCCTTCGGCGCCTTGGTATTCGGACGACTGGGCGATAAAGTTGGGCGCAAGTACACGTTCCTGCTCACCTTGGTACTCATGGGGGGATCGACGTTTTTGATTGGATGTGTGCCCGGCTATGAAACGATCGGACTATTGGCGCCGGTACTGGTATTGATCCTGCGGTTGGTGCAGGGACTGGCATTGGGCGGTGAATATGGCGGCGCTGCAACCTATGTAGCCGAACACGCGCCGGCAAATAAAAGAGGTTATTATACCAGCTGGATACAAACCACGGCCACATTGGGATTATTCGTAGCACTGGGCGTGATCCTGCTGGTGAAGTCAAGCATGTCCGAGGAAGCATTTACAGCCGAGTGGGGCGGATGGCGGTATCCGTTTTGGATCTCCTTGCTATTGGTAGGGGTATCGATCTATATCCGCCTGAATATGTCCGAATCGCCGATGTTTGCCGAATTAAAATCAAGCGGAAAGACATCTTCCAACCCCTTGAAAGAATCGTTTCAACACCGCGCCAATTTCAAGATGGTATTATTGGCCCTGTTCGGTGCAGTTATGGGAGAAGGAGTGGTTTGGTATACCGGTCAGTTTTATGCGCAAAGCTTTTTAGAGACCAAATGCAAATTGGATTTTGAGCAAAGCAGAACCATCTTGCTATGGGCCATTGCCGCTGCTACGCCATTCTTCGTTTTCTTTGGATGGCTGAGCGATCGGATCGGAAGAAAATGGATCTTGATGACGGGCATGCTGCTGGCAGTGCTCACTTATCGGCCCATCTTCGGCTATTTTTTGGAAAACAGCATTGCGCTTGATCCGCAAGCAAGTGTCATCACCTTAAGTCAGGAGATGTATTGGCGATTTGTGGGATTGGTCTTCCTGCTGATCTTGTACGTAACGATGGTATACGGACCCATCGCTGCTTTTCTAGTGGAATTGTTTCCCACGCGTATTCGTTATACCTCCATGAGTTTGCCATATCATATCGGCAACGGAGTTTTTGGCGGACTGGTTCCGTTCATCGGATTGTTACTGAGCACCTCTTTCCCAAGTGATCCGTTGGTGGGACTTTGGTATCCTATTGTTATCACTACGCTGTGTTTATTGATCGGGGTCTTGTACCTGGAGAATAAACCGGATGAAAACGTAATGGACTAAACCATGAATACAATTAAAAAATGGGCAGGATTGATATGGATGGCAATGGGACCACTGGCTATCTATGGTTTGGTAAAGGCGGCTATTCAATTCATTGATCCGGCTGGAGAAAAAGACATCAACAATCCGGTGGTGTGGATCATCATCATCGGCATCTTCACACCGATTGCGATCGGACTGATGATCTTTGGCTGGTATGCATGGAAGGGCGAGTACCAACAACTCCCTCACTCCTCCGACGAATTGGAAACCACGGAAGCGCTCACTCGTTTCAAGTAGAATAAACCCAGCAAAGCGGAAAGCAATGAGGCTGCCAAGATCGCGATCTTGGAATGGTTGATCGTTTGCTGATCAGTGAATGCAAGCAAAGTGATGAAGATGGACATGGTGAAGCCTATACCGGCCAGCATGCCGGCACCCAGCAGTTGTTTCCAGCTGACATGATTAGGTAAACTGGCCAGGCGCAAGCGAACAGAAAGCCAACAAAAGCTGAGAACACCAACCGGCTTCCCCAGAAACAATCCCCCCAGAATCCCCAAGCTGTTTAGCGAGACCAAGCTGTTGTAAAACTGTGGCTCCAATACAATACCGGTGTTGGCCAAGGCAAATAGAGGAACAATAATGAAGGCCACCGGGAAATGTAATGCGTGTTGAAGTTTATAGGAGGGCGAATCAGTGCCGGTACCTCCGAAGGGAATGGCGAAGGCCAGCAAAACTCCGCTGATGGTGGCATGTACACCGGATTCGTGCAGGAAATACCACATGAACACACCGGGTAACAGATAAAAGATCAATCGGCGCACACCTAATTTTCCCATCGCGAATAATCCAACGAAGATGCCCAGCGCGATAAAGAGATCGATCAAAGAAAGTTCACTGGTATAGAAAACGGCAATGACAAGGATGGCACCCAAGTCGTCGATGATGGCCAGTGCGGTGAGAAAGATCTTTAACGAGAGCGGCACGGATTTTCCCGCCAAGGAAAGGATGCCGAGGGCGAAAGCGATATCGGTGGCCATGGGAATACCGAAACCTGAAGCAGTGGGCAATCCCTGATTGAACGCAAAATGAATACCGGCGGGCACGAGCATGCCCCCCAAGGCGGCCACAATGGGGAGGATGGCTTGACGGGGGGAGGAAAGTTCACCCACATAGATCTCCCTTTCGATCTCAAGGCCCACCAGCAGAAAAAATATGGCCATGAGTCCATCGTTGATCCAGAACTCCACCGTGTAAGGGCCGATCGGCGTTTCCCAAAAATGTAAATAGGTCTCCCCCCATGCCGAATTGGCAAGCAAAAGGGATAGGAGGGTGCAACCGATCAGGACGATTCCGGAGGATTTCTCGCTATGGAAAAAGTCATTGAAAAGGGATCTAAGTCCAACAGAAGGGATAATTCGTTTAACTTTTTGACTCATTAAATAGATAAAATATGAACAAAATAGCCGGAAAAGGGCCTATAAAAAGCATTTGTTAATGTACCAAAGTTATTCCTTCATAAGATCCTGAGAACATATTTTTGCCGCGTGAAATGGAAAGCATGCATAGCCCTGGTCGTTTTGGCACTCACCCTGGTGGTTCCGGCCGTTCAATCGGCTTTGCCGGATTCGGAGGTGACCCTGTTCATCGTTGACGAAGAAAAAGGCAGCACAAGCGGAAAAATGTTTAACCCCACTGAAGAGCACCTCCCTTCCTACCATGACTGGGAAGTCGCAGAATCGCTTACTACGATTCCGGCCACGATCAACTCCTTGCCTGTCGATCGTGCACTAGAATTGCAAACCCCACCGCCGGATGTTTGTTGATGTATCCAGAGGCCGACACTAAACAGTGTTGCCAACCCACTTCACATCAACAAAACAATATGTCACTAAATACATCACCGGTTGCCCGTATTTGGCAACTGATCAAAGAGGAACGTTCCACATTTGCTTCCATTTACTTTTACGCGATCCTGGCCGGATTGATACAACTCTCCTTGCCAGTAGGCATACAGAGCATCATCAATTTTGTGTTGGGGGGCACTTTTTCAACATCACTGGTGATCCTGATCATCGCTGTGGTCGCCGGTGTGTTAGCCACCGGACTCATGTACATCAATCAGATGAAGCTGATCGAAAAGATCCAGCAGATTCTTTTTGTCCGTTACACCCAGGCGATCGCCAACAAACTCCCTTTGATCGACCTCAGAAGAGCAGAGGAACATTATATGCCCGAGCTCGTCAACCGCTTTTTTGAAATCCCCGCGCTGCAAAAGGGCTTATCAAAATTGTTGTTGGATTTTCCCACTGCCAGCATTCAGATCCTGTTCGGATTGATCTTACTCTCCTTTTATCATCCCGCATTCATTCTATTTGGCATTTTACTGATCGCCGTGTTGGGCAGTATCCTCTACTACACCGGGGCACAAGGATTGTCAAGCAGTTTACAGGAGAGCCAACACAAATACAGCCTGGCTGCCTGGCTCGAGGAGATGGCTCGTGGCATCAAGGCTTTCAAGTTTGAGCCGGACGGACCGGTTCTCACCCGCAATGCAGAACGTCGTACGATCCGTTATCTCAACAAACGGACCGAACATTTTAAAATTCTTCTTTTTCAATACAGGGTGTTGGTTGCGTTCAAGACTTCCATCACCCTGGGCATGTTGCTGGTGGGTTCAGTGTTGTTGTTGGATCAGCAGTTGAACATCGGACAATTCATCGCGGCCGAGATCGTGATCATCATCGTGATCGGAGCCGTAGAAAAACTCATCGGCAACCTGGATAGTGTTTATGATGTATTGACTTCTGTTGATAAAATGGCGAAACTGACCGAGAAACCCGAGGAAGTGGGTGGAAAATTGGTGATGCCCTGGAGAAGTCAAGGCATGTCGGTTGATATACGAAACCTCCGATTTGGATTCCAAGAAGGTCAACCCATCGTACAAGTACCCCAAGCCATGATACCGGCAGGCGGTAAAGCCTGCATCATTGGCCCGGAAGGCAGCGGAAAATCTACGCTGCTGCAATTGATGGGAGGTATTTATACCGGGTTTGAGGGAGAGTTGATCTTAGATGGAATCCCGGCAGCGAATTATCAACTCGACTCACTGCGCTCACAAATCGGCATCAGCCTGAGCGGGCTGCATATTTTCCAGGGAACGATCTGGGAAAATGTAACGTTGGGTAAAATGGAGATCCCAGTGGAGGAATTGATGGAGATCGCACAAAAGATCCATTTCGATAAACAAGTTCAGGCTTGGACGGCCGGATGGGATACAAAGGTTAGTCCGCTGGGTTCGCGTTTATCCGGCAGCACCATCAGAAAGATCTTGTTGCTGCGCGCCTTGGCAAAAAGACCTCGCCTCTTGTTGTTGGAAGAACCTTGGAGAGGATGCAGTGCGGCTGATCGTCGGGCTATACAGGACTTCCTGCTACAACTGCCCGAAACAACCACAGTTGTTGTGGTTACCAATGATCGGGAATTCATTGATCGTGCACCGATCCAAATCGATTTAAGTTCTCCGGATCGTGAATCAAAAATCCAACTCGCATGAAACCATTTCAAATGAGCACCTCCGTACAGGAGCACATATATCGATACGATCAGAAAAGCCGTGTCCGCTATTGGTTCTGGGGCATCGTGATCGCACTCATATTCTTTTTATTCCTTCCCTGGACACAGAACATTCGTTCCAAAGGAAAGGTTACCACACTTCGTCCCGAACAACGTCCCCAACAGATCAACACCATCATTGGCGGACGTATCGTTAACTGGTACGTAAAAGAGGGTGATCGCGTGAAAAAAGGCGATACGCTCCTGCAACTCACCGAGGTTAAAGAATCTTACCTAGACCCGCAACTCGTACAGCGCACCGGCGAACAATTGGATGCAAAACAACGCAGTGTTGTCTTTTATCGATCGAAGGCGGATGCAGCAGTTACGCAATTACAGGCCTTGGAAAGAGAGCAACAACTGAAGCTCGAGCAGAACCGCAACAAACTGGAACAGCAAAGCAGAAAGATAGAAGCAGCGGAACAAGACCTGCAAGCAGCACAAAATGAAGTGACCGTAAATGATCGTCAGTTATCGGCAGGACAAGACCTGTTTCAAAGCGGCGCGATCTCCTTGGTTGACCTCGAGCGTCGGAAAGTAAACTACCAAAACGCACTGGCGAAAAAAGTATCGGCAGAGAACAAACTCGCTAATGAAAAACAAGAAAGAATCATTTTAGAGATCGAACAGAATTCGATCCGACAGTCCTACGCGGAAAAAATCGCCAAGACGCAAGGAGACCAAATGCAGGCGCTTTCCGAAGCGGCCGGAGGAGAGGCAGAAACAGCCAAGTTGCAAAATCTCTACGCCAGCTATGCCATCCGCAATGACATGTACTTTATTTTGGCTCCGCAGGATGGTCAAGTTATCAATGCGCGAAAGGCAGGTATTGGAGAGATCGTAAAAGACGGCGAGCGGATCGTTGACATCGTACCGGATAAAATGCAAAAAGCGGTGGAGCTCTTGATTCGACCTGTTGACCTCCCACTTGTGAACACCGGTCAACGCGTTCGTTTCTGGTTCGATGGATTTCCCGCCATCGTATTCAGTGGTTGGCCGCAGGCTTCATACGGAACATTCGGCGGCATTATTGCGGCAGTGGAGCGCAACGTGAATGAAGATGGAAAATTTCGCATTCTGGTTGCCGAAGATCCAAATGATAAACCCTGGCCAGCACAACTGCGAATGGGTGCCGGCGCACAGGGCATGGCCTTATTGAAAGATGTTCCCATCTGGTATGAGTTGTGGCGGAACATAAACGGATTCCCGCCCGACTATTACGTACCTCAATCCAACGCTGAGAAAAAATGATGCGCATCAACCATATCAAAACATATATCGCGCTCGGATGGATGACCTTACTGACCCATCTTCCGGTGCATCTGCTTGCACAACAGGCCACGCTTTCTCCGGAAGAATTAGTGGATTGGATACGAAAATATCATCCCATCGCCTTGCAAGCGGATATTCGCATCGATCAAGCCAATTCAACCGTTCGGATCGCGCGGGCCGGATTCGACCCGGTGCTGGAAAATGAAACCGCCCAAAAAACATGGAACGATCGGATGTATTACTATTACAACCGACCGGAATTGAGCTTGCCTACTTGGTTTGGAACTACTTTCTATGCAGGTCGCGAATTTGTAGCAGGAAATGAATTGCTACCGTCCGACACCAAAGGAGAAACCAATTTCGTTGGTGTTTCCGTTCCCTTGGCGAAAAATCTGTTGATGGATAAACGACGCGCTACGCTTCGTACTGCACAGGTTTTGCAAAAAGCCAGCGTTATCGAGCGACGCATTGCCCTCAATGATTTGATCAAAGAAGGATTGTACACCTATTGGGAATGGGTAAGGGCTTACGAACAAGTGGAAGTAACCCGACAAACCTACCAGGCCAGTGAGCAAAGATTGAAGTTGATCCGGGATGGCTTTCAACGAGGGGATCGTCCTGCCATGGACACCATCGAAGCCTGGGCACAGGTACAGCAACTGGCAGGACTGCTATCCGAAGCAACCTTACTGTTGCAAACACAACAGCGGGACCTATCCAATTTTCTATGGCAAGCCAATGCCGTTGCTTATGATCTGCCGCCCTTGGTAACGCCCGATGCTCGCTCGCGAAAAATGAATCTGGACTCGCTGCAGAATAACCGTACCGAAACATGGGCGGAACAATTGCGCAGCCAAAACCCATTGCTGCAACGCTATCCGTTGAAATTGCAGGAGCTGGATATTGACAAGCGATTGAAGTTCCAGGACCTCTTGCCAGATGTACGTTTTCAGTATAACCAACTCGGAAGAGGATACGATTTTGCAAAAAATCTCTCGCAGCCCTTCTTTGAGAATAATTTTCGCTATGGCCTCAAAATGCAATTGCCCTTGCGACTTTCCATGGGGAGAGGCTCATATCAATTGGCAAAACAGAAAATCCGGGAAACTGAATTGGATCAAACATGGAAACAGTGGAGTCTGGAGAATAAGCTACAGAATCGGCTGATGGAATTCAATACACTCCGTCAGCAAATCGATTTTCAAGAAACCGCTACAGATAGTTATCTTCGGTTGCGTGATTTGGAGATCCTTCGCTTTCAACAAGGAGAAAGTTCACTTTTCCTCGTGAATGCCAGGGAAATCAGGTGGTTGGAATCAGTTGGTAAATTACTCCAACTGAAAACCAAAAGAAAACAAACACGTGTCGCCATCGATCATTTGATGGGGAACCTGTTCTGACCCCAAAAGGCAACCGATACATAATGCAAACACCCAAAACAAGAGACTACATCCGTCATTTACCGTATGACAGTGCCTCCGCCATCGTTGTTTTTCTCGTTGCGCTACCGCTCTGTTTGGGCGTTGCCCTGGCTTCAAATGCCCCTTTATTCAGTGGACTGATCGCCGGCGTTGTAGGGGGCGTGATCGTTGGACTAGCCAGTCGCTCGCACCTCAGTGTAAGTGGTCCGGCAGCCGGCCTCACCGCGATCGTTGCCGCCTCCCTCGCCATGCTACCCAGTTTCGAGGCCTTTTTACTGTCCGTGATGATCGCAGGTATTCTACAAATTGGCTTTGGATTTGCAAGAGCAGGAGTATTGGGAGATTATATTCCGGGCAGTGTTATCAAAGGAATGTTAGCAGCCATTGGCGTGATCTTGATCCTGAATCAAATTCCACATTTGGTGGGCGATGATTCTCTCTTTGAAATCGATGAGGACACGCCCAGAAAAGGAAACATCTTTATTAATGCTTTCAATGCGTTGGGCAATCCTGAGCTCGCCGCAGTTATCATTGGAGTGATTGGAATACTCATCCTCATTGGATGGGAGCGGTTTCAAAAAGGGAAGTCCGGCTGGATTGGATTCGTTCCCGGCGCTTTGCTGACGGTCATAACCGGAATGTTATTGAATACGCTGTTCACTAATACCGGCTGGATCGCCCCGTTGCAAGGTGAGCACCTGGTGGTTTTACCGGAGGCAAGCTCCACCAATGAGTTCCTTTCTTTTTTCACTGGACCGGATTGGTCGCAATGGAACAATCAGCAGGTGTGGATCACAGCGGTCACCTTGGCATTGGTAGCCAGCATCGAAAGTTTATTAAGTGTTGAGGCGGTAGATGAACTGGACCCCTACAAACGTGTGACACCAACCAACCGAGAACTGAAAGCACAGGGCTGGGGCAACTTGGTATCGGGATTCTTGGGCGGTCTGCCTGTAACCAGTGTGATCGTTCGATCCTCGGCCAACGTAAATGCCGGTGCGCGAACCAAAATGTCAACCATCCTGCACGGTTTGTTGCTGCTGCTTTCCGTAGCAATCATTCCGCAGGTTTTAAATCTCATTCCCAAATCCTCCTTGGCGGCCATCTTATTGTTCACCGGATTTAAGCTGACCAAACCCAGCCTGTACAAATTATATTTCCAAAAGGGATGGAATCAGTTCATGCCATTGGTGATCACCATTCTGGCCATTGTGACTACCGACTTGCTCAAAGGCGTTATGATCGGGATTGGAGTTGGTTTGCTTTTCATCATTCGATCCAACTTCCGACCATCAAGTATGGTTACCTCGATGGGTAACAACTACCTGGTAAGATTCAGAAGAGATGCCAGTTTTCTTAATAAACCGATCATCAAACGTCAGCTGGAAGAGATCCCTGAGGGCAGTAATGTGCTGATCGACATCAGTCGTGCAGATTTTATCGATGCCGATGTGATTGAAGTAGTAGAAGATTTCCAAAAATCAGCTCCCCTGAAAAATATCCGCATTGAGATCAAGCAGAACATTTTCGGCAAGCCCACCTTCGAAAATCCCTCTGCCTAAACATTTCATACTTACATTTACCAAAATCGCACACCATGATGTCATACGAAAAACTCCTGCTTGAGAACAAAGCTTGGGCAGCCGAGAAAGTAGCGGATGACCCGAACTTCTTCAACCGCCTGGCCAATCTGCAAACTCCAGAGTTTCTTTGGATCGGTTGCAGCGACAGCCGCGTACCGGCAAACGAGATCACGGGCACCCGCCCTGGTGAGATCTTCGTTCACCGCAACGTAGCCAACATGGTAGTGCACACCGATCTCAACCTGCTTACCGTACTGGAGTATGCAGTGAATCACCTGAAGGTGAGGCACGTAATCGTTTGCGGCCATTACAACTGCGGAGGCGTAAAAGCGTCCATGACGAAACACAATTTCGGCATCATCAATAAGTGGCTGCGTAACATCAAGGATGTTTATCGTTTTCACCGGGAGGAACTGGATGCCATCGCCGATGAGGAGAAAAGAGCCGATCGCCTGGTTGAATTGAATGTGCAAGAGCAAGTCATGAACCTGGCTAAAACTTCGATCATTCAAAAATCCTGGGCCAAGGACCAACGCCCTCATTTACACGGATGGGTCTATGGATTGAAGGATGGCTTGATCAAACCGGTATTTGAAATGCAAGCCGGCACACACATCGACCAATTATACGAATTTGCTGATCTTTGATCCGCTTTAGCGAATGGATTATCAGCTCATC
>CAYYXC010000027.1:0-14170 GCA_964475505.1 uncultured Chitinophaga sp. | reverse complement strand
GGGGCAGGGCATCCACATAGGCCAATCCTTTATCGATCAGGGTACAGGCATATTCAAAAAGCGTATCAAAATAATCACTGGCATACCGCTCGTGCTTCCATTCAAATCCCAGCCATTTTACATCTTCCTTGATGCTCTCTACATACTCGGCTTCCTCTGTGGTTGGGTTGGTGTCATCAAAGCGCAGGTTGGTGTAACCTGGGTATGAGTTGGTAAGACCGAAGTTGAGGCAGATGCTCGACGCGTGTCCGATGTGAAGGTATCCGTTTGGCTCGGGCGGGAAACGGGTTACGATCTCTTTATACTTACCGGAACGAAGATCGTTTTCAATGATCTCCTCCAAAAAATTCAAGCTGCGTTCTTCTGCCATAGTGGACCGCGAAGATACCAAATGGGGCTGGGTCAGCCACGGCAGAACCGCTCGATGATGGATTTATCCTGCGGATAGTTAGCCAGCAGTTCAGCCTGCGTGGCCATCTCATGATCCTTAAAATGAAAGCCAGGCGATACCGTACAACTCACCAGCGCGTATTCGGTTTCAGTTGCCGGAGCCGCCGCAAACCAACTGTTTTTCGGCACCACCAATTGCAGCAGATGCGCGGGGCCCAACATAAAATGCTGGGCGGGACCATCGGCTTGAAGGACGAAGATCTCCAATGCACCGCCGTCGTGAAAATGCCAAAGCTCATCACTTTTGATGCGGTGAAATGCGGCAAAATCACCCGCTTCCAACAAATAAAATATAGCCGTTGAGTGTGGTCGGCCTGCAGGAAAAGGATCGACATTTATATCTCCGGGAAATACTTCCGAAGAACAATAGGTTCTTTTATAGAAGCCTCCTTCCGGGTGTGGCTCCAATTGATACTGTTCGATCCGATCGCGTGCACGCATCAAAATCCCTTTTTAGCAGCCTGATTTGTTCCTACTCCTACTTCGCTGGATCCGAGCACCGTGATTTCAGATTTGATAAAATCCTTCTCCTCGGCTTTGTAAATATTCTCTACGAATTGCTGCGGATTGCGATCGATGTAGGGGAACCAAGTACTTTGGATCTGAATCATGATCCGGTGTCCTTTCTTAAAAGTATGCAATACATCTTGCAGCGGGATATTGACGTCGGTGGGTTGTCCAGGTACAAAGGGCTCCGGTTTTTCAAAGCTATTCCGGAATCGGCCGCGGAACACTTCGCTACGTACCAGCTGTTGGTATCCACCCATTACAATGTTTTTGGGATTATGCTCGTAATTGGGATGGTTATCAGGATACACATCGATCAGCTTGACGATAAAATCCGCATCGGTGGTGGACAGTGCTACTTTCAGTTTAGCCATGATCTCTCCGGCGAGTGTAACAGGATCTGAGAGCGGATCTGTCTCGAAGGTGAGTACATCGGGGCGGCGGGAAGCGTGGCGTTGATCATCGCTCATGAAATTACGCGGCGTGAAAGTGAGTCCCTCTGTTTGCGAGGTATACGGCACCGGCTTGGCGGGATCACTGACATAGGAGAATCGCTGGGTAGCGTCTGTGGGTTGATTGATGGAAAGCTTTCCATTGGCACCGAAGTAGAGTTTGACGGGTGGGATGTCGGCAGGCGGCCAAACCTCAAAACGTTGCCACTGCTTTGTACCGGTGTTGTACATCATGGCCTCCGGCAGTTTGGGATCGGGAGCATCTTTCAGGTGATGCGCAAAGAATGGCGCTTCAATGTTTTTCAAGTAAAAACTGGAGATACTATCGCCAAAATAAATATGGTTGTGGGTGGTTTGTTTGGTTTCGCTTGACCATTGTCCGTGTGCCCAAGGACCCATCACGATCGAATTCTTGGCACCGGGAGTGGTCTTTTCGATGGTCTTGTAAATGTTCAGCGGACCATAGAGGTCTTCCGCATCAAACCATCCACCTACAATAAGTACCGCCGGCTTTACTTTTTGCAAATGAGGTAAGATGTTTCGGCGTTGCCAGAATGTGTCGTAGTTGGGATGATTGACAATCTGTTGCCAGAAGAAATTATCGTAGTGATATTTTTCCGTGATGTTCTTCAGCGGCCCCTGACTCAAATGAAAATTATATCCGTCGCGGGGGTTATTGGCATAAAAGCGCATCATCTCGGGCATGTACCAATCGGTGCGGGTCGTATCTTTTTTCTGATAACCAAAAACGGCAAAAGCGGCTGTGTAGCTCTGCAGAAAAGCACCCATGTGATGGAAATCGTCGAAGAAGAAATCAGAGATGGGTGCTTGCGGAGAGCAGGCCTTCAGGGCCGGGTGCGCATCGGGCAAAGCTGCCGCGGTATAAAAGCCCGGATAGGAAATACCATACATCCCTACCCTGCCATTGTTATTGGGCAGGTTTTTTACCATCCAATCGATGGCATCATACGTATCGGAACTCTCGTCGATGTCTTTTTTATTTTTCGGATCGTTGCCAGGGATATTGGGCGTCATATTGTTGAAGACTCCGTCGCTCATATATCGACCCCGTACATCTTGAAAAGCCAGGATATAGCCATCCTGCACTAAATAACGAGAGGGATGACCACCTGTTCTGAAACCGCGGTAGTCGGAAGCATTATAACAGGTTCGGTTCAATAAGATCGGATAGGTCTTGGATCGATCCTTCGGGATATAGACCAATGTAAAAAGCTTGACGCCATCACGCATGGGAATGCGATACTCGAACACGTCGTAATTCGCTTTCATGTATTCAACATCGGCGTTCTGGGCAATTGAAATCTGTGTGGCGAATGACCAGAGGATAAGCAGCAGAAAATGTCTCATGAATTGACTTTTTTGATTGAAGAAAAAGACAGTTTGTAAGGTAGTTTTTTATCTTGAATTAGTTTTGCAAAAAAATACATTATGCGAACGCTGGCGATTTTTTTACTGTCCGTGGGTTGGATGGCCTGTGCAGGCGATCAAAACAAAACTGCATCCTCAGAAAACACCCCCTCACCTGATTCCACCGTCCAACAAGTGAGTGTAGTGGATACCGCCCTGACAGGCAGCTGGGAGTTGGAGGCATTACCGCAGTCCGCCTACCAAATGAAAACACTATACCCACGACAGAAAGCGCTGATCAATATCCAACCGCAATTCAACGAGATCTCGGGAAGTACGGGATGCAATCGTTTTGGCGCTCGCTTTCGCACCAGCGGGGATGAATTTTTTATTACTGAGTTTTCAAGCAGCACTTTATCCTGCGTAGGCAACGCCGAAAAAGAATTCCTGGCCGCGATGAACGCCTCGAAACGATATCAACTAACAGTCGACAAAAAACTGATCTGGCGAAACGACTCCATTACCTGGGCTGTGTTCCGGAAGAAAGATCTCTAGCCCCGGGCACCAAATAACAAGCTACCGATGCGGACCATGTTGCTTCCCTCCTCGATGGCGATGCGGTAATCGCTGCTCATGCCCATAGAGAGAGTTTGAAGAGTTTGAGAAGTTTGAATAGTTTGAGGAGTTTGGAGCGTTTGAAAAGTTTGGGACAGTTGATGGAATTCGTTTCGGACTTGGTCGGTGTCAGATGTGAAGCTGGCCATGCCCATCAGTCCCACTACGCGGGCGTTTGGATAGTTGGGGAGTTTGGGCAGTAGTGCAGTCAGTTCATTTGTATCCAATCCGAATTTTGTTTCTTCTCTTGCAATGTGCATTTGAAGAAGGCAATCGATTACCCGGTTGTTTTTTCGGCCCTGCTTATCAATCTCCTTGAGCAGAGACTCCGAATCTACTCCGTGTATCAGATGTACAAACGGGGCAATGTATTTTACCTTGTTGCTTTGAAGATGACCTATAAAATGCCAGCGAATATCAGCAGGCAAAGAGGGCTGCTTCTCGCATAATTCCTGCACATAATTCTCTCCAAAGTCGCGTTGCCCAGCCGAATAGAGCTCGAGAATATCCGATACCGGTTTGGTTTTGGAAACAGCAACCAGCGTCACGCCTCGATCGGCGAACTCATCCTTCAACTGCCGATATGCTTGCAGGTTAACAGCCATTCCACAAAAATAGATGGATGCTACTTGATCAGCGAGCGGCTGATGACAATGCGCTGCACCTCACTGGTTCCTTCGTAGATCTGGGTGATCTTGGCATCGCGCATGAGTCGCTCTACGTGATATTCTTTCACGAAGCCATATCCGCCGTGTATCTGTACCGCCTCTGTAGCTGCCCACATGGCGGTCTCAGAAGCATAAACTTTTGCCATAGAGGAACTCACAGTGTAATCCAATCCATTGTCTTTCTCCCAAGCTGCTTTCAAACAAAACATGCGGGCCGCTTCGATGCGCGTGGCCATATCGGCCAGTTTGAAAGCGATGGCCTGATGGTTTATAATCTCCGTTCCGAAAGCCTTGCGGGTCTTGGCATAGGCAAGTGCCAATTCATAGGCGCCGGATGCAATACCCAACGCTTGTGCGGCGATGCCTATTCTTCCGCCGGCAAGTGTTTTCATGGCGAATTTGAAACCGAATCCGTCGGCTCCGATGCGGTTTGATTTAGGCACTTTCACGTCGTTGAACATCACGGTGTGCGTATCACTTCCCCGAATGCCCATCTTATTCTCTTTAGCCGCTACGACAACGCCAGGCCAATCCTTTTCAACGATCAAGCAATTAATCCCTTTGGATCCTTTGGCAGGATCGGTCTGCGCCATCACCAGGTAAACAGAGGCTGTTCCACCATTGGTGATCCAATTCTTGGTCCCGTTCAGTAAATAGTAATCTCCCTTATCCTCCGCGGTAGTACGCTGAGAGGTTGCATCGGATCCAGCTTCAGGCTCGCTGAGCATGAATGCACCGATATAGAGTTCACCGTCTTTTTTGCCTTGGGCTAAGGGCTTGAGGTATTTTTCTTTTTGCTCGGGTGAGCCATATTCCTGCAGGCCATAACAAACCAGACTATTATTCACACTCATGCAGACGCTGGTGCTGGCATCCACCTTGCTTATCTCCTCCATTGCCAACACGTAACTGATCGTATCCAGTCCGCTGCCTCCGTTCTCCGGATCGACCATCATACCCATGAAGCCCAGATCGGCCAAGGCCATCACCTGCTCTTTGGGAAATTTCTGGTGCTCGTCGCGTTCAATTACGCCCGGCAAACACTGGTTTTGGGCAAAATCCCGGGCAGCCTGCCGGATCATCAATTGCTCTTCCGAAAGCTGAAAATCCATATTTAAGAATTTTTTATTCTAACATCTGTTAGGATTGCAAATATAGGGGCAATTTTGTGCCGTGGCGGGCAAGGGGCTTCCTAATTTTGCGCCACCTATCAACTATGAAAAAAACCCAGCTGATCTTACTGATTGGAATCGCGGCCTGCATCGGCGTGCTGTTGAGCTTCTTGAAGACGACCAGCACCTACGACACAATTGATACCGCGCGTCTTAAACCCGGCCAATTCGTTCACGTGATGGCCAAACTGGATAAATCAAAACCGATCGAATACGATGCGCTGAACAATCCCAATTACTTGCGCTTTTCAGCCATTGACAGTTTAGGTGCCCGCATGATCGTAGAATACAACAATGCCAAACCAGAGAACCTGGAGATGAGCGATCGATTGGTACTGAAGGGACGTTACAGCGACAGCGTTTTTCTCTGCAAGGAGATCCAAACGAAATGTCCCTCTAAATACAAGGAAGAAGAAGCAAAAGGTCTCAAACACCCCGGCAACGTACCGCTGCCAAACACTCAACCCTGATCATGTACATAGGAGAACTAAACTGGCCTGGACAGGTAGGACACCTGGCCGCCATCGTATCACTAGTAGCATCTGCCTTATCGGCCTATGCTTACAACCGTGCCAATCCATTTCAATCTACGATCGATTCGTTTGGATGGAAACGATTGGCCAGAGCCAGCTTTTTCTTACAAGTAATATCAGTATTCACCATTTTCTCTTTACTGCTGTTTCTGATACACAACCACCGATTCGAATATCATTACGCTTGGAAGCACAGCAGCAAATCACTGGAATTTAAATACCTCCTGGCCAGTATTTGGGAGGGACAAGAAGGAAGTTTTCTATTATGGTTGCTTTGGCAGGGTGTATTGGGATTGATCCTGATCCGTACCGCCAAGAAATGGGAGGCACCGGTAATGTCGATCGTGAGTTTTGCTCAATTCTGTTTGTCGACCATGATCATCGGTCTCTCCATATTCGGATGGAAACTTGGATCGAGTCCGTTCTTGTTACTGCGTGATTCCGGCGTATTGGACAATGCACCGGCCCTGCACCTCGACTTTGATGTTACTCAACCGCTGATCCCTAATTACCTCGAGAAAATTACCGATGGAAACGACCTGAATCCGCTATTGCAGAACTATTGGATGGTGATTCACCCGCCTGTACTCTTCCTCGGATTCGCCTCCACCTTGATCCCCTTCGCTTTTGCCATGGGAGGATTGATCAATCGTCAGTACACCGACTGGGTAAAACCCGTTCAGCCCTGGGCCTTGTTCTCCACTGCAGTACTGGGCGTGGGCATCATGATGGGTGGTATGTGGGCATATGAGTCGCTGACCTTTGGCGGATACTGGGCATGGGATCCGGTAGAAAACGCATCGCTGGTGCCATGGCTGATCGGAGTAGCCGGCTTGCATACACTGTTGATTTATCGACACAGCGGACAAGCCCTTTCCAGCACAATCATCTTTTTTGTACTCACGTTCGGTTTTATTCTCTACTCTACGTTCTTGACACGCAGCGGCATTTTGGGTGAGACCTCGGTGCATGCATTCACCGGCGAGGGCATGAATCTGCAATTGCTGGCGCTGATCTCCGTGTTCATGCTTCCGTCCGCCTGGTACATCATACGCAGATACAAAGAGATCCCCCGCATACACACCGATGAGAATCTCTCTGCACGTGAGTTTTGGATGTACATCGGTTCATTGCTTTTCTTTCTGTCTGCAATACTGATCATCGGCCAAACTTCCTTACCTGTATTCAACAAGATCTTTGGTACGCAGATCGCACCGCCGGAAGATGTTGAGTTTTCATATAACAGCGTACAGATCTATATCGCGATCGTAATTGCATTGCTGACCGGATTCACGTACTACCTCAAATACAAAGAGACAGGGAAATCCTTGTTCTGGAAAAGCATTTCCATTCCCCTGATCATTGCCGTGGTATTGGGTGCTGCTTTTGCATGGGCGATCGGTATTCACTATGATGAGAAGGGTCCGGGTTTTCAAACAGCCCTGTGGATCTCCGCCATCTGTAGCTTATTCAGTCTGGTCGCCAACGCGAGTTATATCTGGATCGGCATAAAGGGAAATCTTGCTAAATCGGGCGGACCTATCGCGCACGTGGGATTTGCCCTCACGCTGCTGGGCATAGTGGTCACCTCTTCGAATAAGCAAGTGATCTCAGAGAACAACAATGGTTTTGCTACGCCGTTGGGGAAAGGAGAAAACCCGCGCGAAAACCTGACACTCGTACAAGGAGTGCCGGCAGAGATGGGGCGCTATACGCTTACCTATGAGAAAGACTCTGCACATCCCAAAAAGAAACTTTGGTATTATCAGGTGCGTTTCAAGAGCAAAGATGGCAAAGAAGAATTCACCTTGCAGCCGAACGCTTTTGTGAATTACAAGGGCAATAAGGGACTAATGGCGAATCCAGATGCGAAACATTATTGGGACCATGACGTGTTCACCTACGTAACCTCACTGCCCGACCCCGAGGCGCCGGCAGATACTACTCGCTTCCTCCCCTACACGGTCAATGCTGGAGATACTGTGTTCTATGGCAAAGGTTTTATAACGATCGATTCACCCCGCTCGGTTGATAGTCTGCCTCAAGAACTATTTGGTCCGAATGGAAGAGTAATTGAATTGCCAATACGGGTACACCGTCGCACCGGCGAAACCATTACCCTCACCCTTAAAGCTGCACAAGCAAAGCAACAATGGGTTGCGCTGCCAGACACACTGCAAGCCGATGGCATGGTTGTGCAATTGCAAGAACAAAAAGCGGATGGAAGTTTGATCGTTGGCGTGAAAGAGTCTGACTCCTTGCTGAAATACGTAACGCTGAAAGCCTTTCATTATCCCTACATACAATTCCTTTGGTTCGGGATTTGGTTGACAGCAGCGGGCCTGCTGATCAGCACCCGTCGGCGGATGCTGCAGTGGTTGAAAGACTCGAATGTCTGACTTTAACAGGGTCCTAACCCCTTCGCGCGAGAAATAAGCCGGGCATTGTTTAACTTGAGGTATGTTTCTGAGAGGGCTTTGCCTGGCGTTGATTTGCTTTCTCTGTTCGCTTGTTTCCTTCGGTCAGGAAATCCCCACCCCCGACACCATTCTGCCGATACCGCCTCTTCACGTCCGTATGAAAAACTGGGGACCTAATGACACGATTTTAGTCCCCGCCATTTGGTACCTCAATGAGATGCATACCTACCTGGAAAACGAGGGCATCTGGATCGGCAAAGGAACAGCGGCTCAAAAAGCGAGACAGATTCGGGAGTGGACCAGGTTGCGAAACGCAGTGTATGTGACCTATCCATACGCACGCGTTGCAGGCACAACCATCAACGAGATCCATCAGCAGCTGGAAGTCCTATCCGGAAAAAAAGCAAGAAGAAATTATCTCGATAGCCGGGAGAAACAATTGCGAAAAGAGTTTGCCGATCCGCTGACCAATCTCTCGGTGTATCAGGGAAAAATATTGATGAAGTTAATCAACCGACAAACCGGGAACAATTGCTATGAAATATTAAAAGAATATAAAGGGGGACTGAACGCAAGGGTCTATCAAACCGTTGCATTTTTCTTTGGAGGAAATCTGAAGCAGGATTGGGATCCATTCGAAAATGCAACAGACCGGGATATTGAAAGCATCGTGAGGGAAATCGATGGTGCTTGGTACAATAATCCCTACCGAAGATGAAAACGGATACAAATCATTATTTTCACGCAGATATGAAAGTCGATATCCTGGCATTTGGCGTACATCCCGATGATGTGGAATTGAGTTGTGCCGGCACGCTGGTCAACGAGATCAGAAATGGCAAGAAAGTAGCCATCGTGGATCTCACGCGCGGTGAACTGGGTACCCGGGGAACTGCCGAGACCCGTGACGAGGAGGCCCGAGCCGCGGCACAGATCATGGGCGTGCATTACCGAGAGAATCTGTGCATGCGTGATGGTTTTTTTCAAAACGACGAGGCGCATCAAAAAAAAATCATTCAAACAATACGCAAATACCAGCCCTCCATCGTGCTGGCGAATATTTTGCACGACCGTCACCCCGATCACGGCAGGGCTGGTCAGTTGATTCGGGATGCATCTTTTCTGAGCGGACTTAGCAAGATCGAAACGCTTGATGAATCCAGTAATCCTCAACCCCGATGGAGACCCGCCTACGTATTGCATTATATCCAGGATCATTACCATGAACCAGACCTAGTCGTAGACATCACTGATTCTTTTGAAACAAAAATGGCATCCATACAGGCCTATCAGACCCAATTCCTCGCGAAGGAGAATGATGGCCCCAAAACCTACATCTCCTCACCCGAATTCTTCGATGCAATTGTTGCCCGTTGTCGGCTGATGGGAAAACGCATCGGTGTGAAATACGCGGAGGGCTACGTAACCGAAAAAAAGATCGGGATGGCCAATCTCAGCAGCTTAATTTTACATGAAACATAAATAGTCCCTTCTTTCTTCCATCTACACTTCTACCCCATTCATCACATGAATCTTCCCAAGTTTAACGCACAAGGACAACAGTTTCACGCGGAACTGAAAAAAAGAATACAAGCCTATTTCCAGGAAACCGGTCAAAAAATGACAGGCAATTGGAAACTATACAGCAAAGCCATTCTACTCATCACGGCAATGATTGTCGTGTATGTGCACCTCATCTTTTTCACACCCGGTCTTTGGTGGGCGATCGCCGAGTGCTTGCTGCTGGGTGGTTTAACCGCTTCAATCGGTTTCAATGTAATGCAGTTTCAGCAGCCGCAAATGGGCCAATGAGTTGGCCGGACTCACATTGAATTTTCTAGGCGCCAATAATTTCATGTGGCGTTCAAAGCACAACATCATTCACCACACCTACACCAACATTGAAGGGATCGATGACGACCTGGAGGCACGTCCCTTGCTTCGTCTTTGTGAAAGTCAACCCCGTCTGATGATACACCGCCTGCAACATTGGTATTTCTGGGCGGCCTACTCCTTGCTTTATATCTGGTGGATCTTTGTCTCCGATTACAAAAAATATTTCCTGGGAAGGATCGGCGAAATTCCGCTGCAGCCCATGAAGTGGACCGATCACCTCAGTTTCTGGGGATTCAAACTGATCCATGCAGGAATCTTCATTGCCATCCCGATCACCTTCTTGGGTTGGAAGGTATGGTTGTTGGGATTTCTGATCTATGCCTTGTTCACGGGGTTGGTCCTGAGTCTGGTATTCCAGCTGGCTCACACGGTTGAAGACACGGCTTTCCCCGAACCAGTGCCCGGAAAACAAGTAATGGAACACGAGTGGGCCATTCATCAACTCCGCACCACGGCGAATTTTGCAACGGGTAACCGATTCATTTCCTGGTGGGTAGGCGGACTGAACTATCAGATCGAGCACCATCTGTTTCCGCGCATCTCGCACATCCATTACCCCGCCATCAGTGAGATCATCCGTAAGGCCTGCGCCGATTTCAACATACCGTATATCGAGCACCCCCGGATGCGGATGGCGATCGTTTCGCATGTGCGCCACCTGAGGTCGCTCAGTCGCCCCGCACTATGACAAAACAAGTTATGGGGGAGCGGCATGTTTCTGTAACTTGCATCGCTTTTTCACCCCATAGCTATGGTCAACCTCACCTCGTACGACCCAAACCTGGTCAGCAATCCGGATAACAACATCTTTGGCCTGCCGACCAAAGAAGATGATGCCCGCCTAATCATATTACCCATACCCTGGGAGGTTACGGTCAGTTATGGTGCTGGTACAGCAAGGGCTCCGGAGAGCATCCTGAGAGCCAGTCATCAGATAGATGTTTTTGATGCCGACATGCCGGAGGCCTGGCACCAGGGATATTTCCAGCGACCCACTGATAAAAAACTTTTACTCAAGAGCGACTATCTCCGTAAGGAAGCTGAGCTGTACATCGACTACATCGCCCATGGTGAATTGGTGAGTGCCAATCCATTTATGAGCAAAAGTCTGAAAGAGGTGAATGAGGGCTGTGCGGCGATGAACGAATGGGTGTATGCGGAAACCATCAAATTGATCGATCAAGGTAAACTGGTGGGACTATTGGGAGGCGACCACAGCACGCCATACGGATTCATCAAGGCGTTGGGAGAAAGAAAAGGGTCTTTTGGCATCTTACAGATAGATGCACATTGCGACTTGAGAGAGAACTACGAAGGATTTTTATTCTCGCACGCCGGGATCATGTTCAACACCTTGCGCGATATTCCGCAGGTGGAGAAATTGGTGCAATTAGGTATTCGCGACTATGGCCCCTGCGAATGGAAATACATCCAGGAACACTCCACAAAAGTCATCCCCTATTTCGATCTCCACATCCGTCAACGCATGTATGAGGGCGAGACATGGAAAGCCTTGACCGATGAGATCATCGAGCAACTGCCAAAACAGGTTTATATCAGTTTTGATATTGACGGATTGGATAGAAAACTTTGTCCCGACACCGGTACCCCCGTACCCGGTGGATTTGAATTGGAAGAACTGTTCTATCTGTTCAAAAAGATCATCGCCAGTGGTCGAACCCTGATCGGATTTGATCTGTGCGAAGTAGGCGTTGGCGAAAATGATTGGAACGCCAATGTGGGAGCCCGTGCGCTGTTCAAGCTTTGCAATCTGCTCACCACCAGCAATCCCCTTCCTTGAGTCAATCATATACCATCCGTTTCCCGTCCAAGAACAGGATGCTTTACCGCTGGATGGGAAGATTCGTACTGTTGGCAAGTTCGATCCTTTTCATGGTAGCATCCGATCCCAACGAAGTCAAGTATGGTTGGCCGGCACTTGGATTATTGTTTTTGATCTTGGATCTGACGAGGATATCCATGCTATCGGTAGGTTTGTTTTTACAGGTGATGGCGTGGGTGACGGCCAGTCAATGGGCAATGGCCGGAACCATGCTGCTGATTTACCTGCTGCATATACAATCCATGAAGCAACATTCGATTCGGTTCGATGCAGCTGGACTTCGGATTAATTTCCCTTGGCCCCATCAAGTACAATGGCAGGCGGTGGAATTCATCGTTCTAAAAGACGGACTGCTTACCCTTGAATACAAAAACGGAAGAGTGCTGCAACAACCCATAGAAAAAGATCCTGCACTGACCGAAGCCAATTTTAACGAGTTTTGCCAACAACAATGCAAGTCCTAACCCAATCTCCCTTTCTTCTCTACAGCGACGGAAAAGGAAACATATTTGAGGATCGTACGCTCTATGCTACTGGCAGAAGTGGTTGGGATGCTATTCCCATTCCCGTAGACGAGTGGATTGAATTGCCTGCAGGCGGATCCTTGTATGAGCTGCCCGGTCGTAGGGGGATTGGAATAGATGTGGAGACAGGCGACATGCGGCTCTGTGAAAAAGGATGGGCTGTTGCTGCTTTTATTCCACCAGCACATACCGGATTTTATTTATCGGCATACGAAACGGCTCCTGATGCGCCCACGCTTCCATTGTTCTGTTATACGGCTGCAGCTTGGCATGACGATAAATTTTTCGTGCCGGCCGTTCGCATTGAACCCGATATTAGACAAGATTGCGAAGGGTATGATCAGGAAAGGATCAATGAGGGAACCAAGCAACTCTTAGCATCCTATCCGCAAAACCGGCTGGTAAAACACCTGATGGAGAATTGTTGCCAGACCTATCAGTGTCCCGCCGCAAGAAATTTTGCCTTGGGAAGATGGGAATGTCCGGTGCCGGCCTCTCCCGCATGCAATGCAAACTGTGTGGGATGCATTTCGCTGCAACCCGATGAAGAGCCGATCGTATCCACGCAGGATCGTCTTCAATTCAAACCCACACCCGAAGAGATCGTCGAGTTCACCGTACCCCATCTTGAAACCGCTCCTTTCCCAATCATAAGTTTTGGTCAGGGTTGCGAGGGCGAACCACTACTGATGTGGGAAACGATTCGGGAGGCGATCATTGAGATCCGCAAACACACGTCCAAAGGAAGCATCAATATCAATACCAATGGATCCCGTCCCGATGCCGTGAAAGCTCTTTGCGAAGCCGGTTTGAACTCCATACGCGTCAGTACAAATTCAGCGAGAAGAGAGATCTACATGCCATACTACCGGCCCAACAATTACGATTTCAACGACATCGTTGAGAGTCTGAAAGTGGTTCGTTCATTTGGCGGGTGGACTTCCATCAATTATTTCGTATTCCCGGGAATGACCGACTCCGAGGCAGAGTATGAGGCCTTGCGAAAACTGATTCGTGAGACTGGACTGAACATGATTCAATGGCGAAATTTCAATATCGACCCCGATTGGTATTTGGGAAAGATAGGTGTAACAGACACCGGCTCCTGCATGGGCATTAAGCAACTGCAGCAGTTGATACGCGAGGAATTTCCCGATTTGCGTTACGGCTATTTCAATCCCCCCATGGAGCGCATCCGCGGCAATTTTACTGCCGACTTTGCCCACCATTAGGCAAATCTTAACCTTTTTTTGGCCACTGTTTGTGCAGAGGAACCGACTACTGCATCGTTTTAACAGCTGTGCATAATCCTTTTGAGGAACTGCGGACCTGTTAAACTAGTTTTACATGCGATCGAATTACGTAATGGCAACAACACTGGAAGTACAAAACAGAAAACAAGCCCTGTTCTACACGGGGATAGCTGCTTTATTTCTCACTTTGATCATCTTGTTCCTGAAGTGGCGGATTGAATTGCCCATTAAACCCGAGGAGCCCAGTTCCATTGAGGTAGAGTTGAATTTACCCGTTGAGCCACCGCTCGAGACAGAAATCGATGGTGGTGGTGGTGGCGGCAATATTGCTCAAGCCGTCGGTCCTTCCGGAGCCAGTCCTTCCAGTCAACCCGCTGGCGAACCTACCCCCTCGAAAGAAACTACGGAGCCCGAAGAAGCGGATGCACCGATCGCTAAACCCGTAGTTACCAAAAAAGAGTCGACAGTC
>CAYYXC010000026.1:8986-14219 GCA_964475505.1 uncultured Chitinophaga sp. | reverse complement strand
GGGGACAGCGTACTGCTTTATTTCCTTCAATCCGATCAAGCACCCCGCCCTCGTAAAGTACAGATCGCTGGCATCTACAAAACGGGTATTGAACAATATGACCGGCTGTACGCGATTGCAGACATCCGCTTGATCCAACAATTGAATGGCTGGCCTAGCGATAAAATCGGTGGATATGAAATATGGGTTAACGACCCCAAGCAAATGGGAAAGACAGCCGATGAGATCTATGCATTGAGTGGTTTTCCTCAAACCTGGGACCCCTCTCCTATCACGAGGGTAATTCCCAACATATTTGATTGGCTATCGTTGATGGACAATACACGGGTACTGCTAATCGCTCTTATGATCGCCGTTGCGATCATCAATCTGATCACCTGCCTACTCATACTGGTACTGGAACGAGTACGAATGATCGGTACCTTAAAAGCACTGGGCGCTACCGACGAAAGCATTCAACAATTGTTCTTACGACAGATCGGATGGATACTGGCCATTGGTATCGGCTTAGGAACAGTTATCGGTTTGGGACTGTTATACTTGCAGATGGGCACCGGATTTATTCGATTGCCAGAGGAAGCATACTACATCGATCGAGCAGCCGTTAAGATTGTTTGGGGAGAGGTATTGGCCATTCTGGGTGGAACTGCCTTCATATCGCTAGCCATCGCATGGATTCCTTCCTGGCTGGTACGACGTATACAACCTGTTGAGGCGATACGATTCAGATAATTTTCATTTTGCCAGCTGCGCCAACAAAATGCCCGCTGCAACGGATACATTCAAGGACTCTGCTCCTCCTACACGTGGAATGGTAATGGGATCTGTAGCCATTTGCAACAGATCGGCTGGCAACCCTTTTGACTCATTACCCATCATCAAAATCCCTTCGCCGGAAGCTGAGGCATAATTATTACCGGCTAATACCGCGGCCCATTTTCGAACACCCGCTTGAGCTGCTACCCACTCGGGCAAAGAGGTGTACACAACCGACATGCGAATCAAACTGCTCATGGTTGCTTGCACTACTTTAGGATTGTAAGCGTCAACACAGTCTTGACTGCATACAATTTGCTTAACGCCAAACCAATCGGCTGTACGAATCAAGGTGCCCATATTGCCTGGATCCTGAATCGTGGCCAATACCAGATGTATGCCGGTAGTGGCAGGCATGATTTTTCGATCGAATTTCCGAGCTACCACCAGCACCTCCTGCGGCGATTTCAATTGAGACATGCGGGCCAACAATACTGAATCCACCTCCTCTACTGCTACTCCTTGCAAGCGATTAGCGTTGGTCGCCAACCAACTCCTTGTGGCGTATAGTCGATGAATTTGCTGAGGTGCAGTGGCAATCAATTCAAGTGCCCACTTGGTTCCTTCTGCCAGAAACAGACCTTGCTCATCACGGGCTTCCTTATGGGCCAGATTTTGAATATCTTTGATGATGGCCTTGCTAATCATGGCAAATGTTTCATGAGGATTTTTGGGCGTGTACCAACAGGAGCAATTTCTTTGCTTTCCTTATACGTTTTCTGGATCGCCACCGGCTGCGGCGTGATCCCGAAGCAATATCCCGTTAACCAGCCCTTCGTTTTCCAGACAAATATCCAGGTTCAGGGCAATTTTACCAATACGGAAAAAAATCGCTTGGTCAGCCGCCTGAAGGGACAGTTGGATGACAGCTTGCGTGTGCGCACTGTTTCAAAATTGTTCTACAGTGAACTGAGACAACCACCCCGTTACGAATTGGCTGCGGCAAATCGATCCATCATTTTCATGCGGAACCTGTTGATAGCGGAAGGCTATCATCACGATTCCATTCGAGTTGATACCAGTGTCGTCAAAAAAGGAGACCAACAACTGCGCACCACAGTCCGATTTCAAGTCTGGCCAGGCAAGCCCGTGCAACTGGATACCATCCGATACAGCTTCAGCGACTCTAACCTGCAGGAATTGGCAAAACAAAACCAAGCTGAATCATTGATCAAAAGCGGCGATCCATTTGCCAAAAATATGATCAGCCAAGAGCTGAATAGGCTGGTCAGTCTCTTCCGAAACAATGGCTATTTGCGTTTTGGGCGGGAGGACCTGCTCGCCATTTGGGATACGCTAGACCGAAGTGTGCTTACCCCCACCCTCGATCCTTTTGAAGAGTTGGCGCAATTGGAGCGCCTGCGCGCCCGAAAGGAAAATCCGAAGGCAAATTTGGAATGGGTACTGCGCGATGGAATGGATTCCACCAAACGCATCAGCTACCGAGTGGGAAAGATAATCGTCTTCCCCGACCTGGAAGGCGATGAAGCCACCCGCACCGGAGATACTACCTACACTGAAAACCTGACCGTGATCAGTAAGCGAAATCTATTTATTCCCCGAATGCTGGAGCCCAACATATACCTACACCCTGGCCAGCGATACGATCAAAGAGATCACAATAAAACACTGAACCGACTCAACGCATTGGGAACTTGGCGCCTCGTGAATATTGACCAACTTCCGCGCGCCGGTACCGACACGGCTGATTTTTTGATTCGTATGATTCCCGGTAAGAAAGGTGCCTTCCAAGCAAACTTCGAGGGCAGCAATAACCAGAGTATCCTATCGGGTAATTTGTTCGGGATTGCCGTAAACGTTGGATTTCAAAATCGAAATGTTGCCCGCCGAGGTATTCAATCCAGCACCAACCTCCGCTATGGAGTGGAAGCCGGAAGGGATACCGTAACCGATGTCCGCTTCATACAGACACAACAAATATCCATCAGCCACAACCTATATTTTCCCAGAGCCGTGCCGGCTTTCAGGTGGTTATCCGATAGCATTAGGGATAATTTCCGATCCATTCTATCCATCAGTGCCTCCAGTACAGAACGTCGTTTTTTGGTGAATGTAACTAATCTTAATGCGGCTTGGGGATACGACTTCCGTGTCAAAAACACCCTGTTCACGGTTCGAGTCCCCAACATTGAATTATCCTTCATTAAGAAAAGAGAGAAACTATTAGAACTGATCGACAGCAATGCACTGCTCAGAAACATCTTTGCCGATGGATTAATCGTATCAGGTATGGCGGGAGCGAGTTGGAGTAAACAAAAAAACAACCGTACAACCAACGTACGGTTCAATGTGGAGGAATCTGGTCTGTTGACCGGAATGATCCGAAATAAATTTTTGGATTCGAATCTATTTCGATTCGTAAAACTGGACCTCGACATTGCACATAAAATCCAATTCAAAAAATCTGCCTTGGCATTGCACCTGTTTGCCGGGGCGGGACTGGAACTGAACTCAACCCGCAACGAGTTAAAGCGAAGCAATCTTCCCTTGTTCAGACAATATTTTGCCGGAGGCCCCAACAGCATGCGTGCCTGGTCGCTTCGCAAACTAGGTCCCGGATCTTCCATTCAAGATTTTGGAAACCGCGGATTGCCGGAGCGCTATGGCGATATGCAACTGGAGGCAAACATAGAATACCGCTTTCCCTTTTTCCGATTTGCCGGATTTGATGTGGAGGGCGCTTTGTTCAGCGATATCGGAAACATCTGGTATTTAAAAGAAGCTCCTGGAAGAATGAAAGAGGAGATCTTTTCGCTTGGCAGATTGGGACAAGACCTCGCCGTCGGCATCGGAACCGGCCTTCGAATTGATTTCTCCTTCTTCGTAGTTCGTCTGGATTATTCGTACAAGGCAAAAGATCCAAGTCCCTCGCCGGCTAACGCTGCGGTTCAGAACAAATGGTTTGGATACAAAAAATGGGCAGATGCTGATCAATTTCAACTGGGCATCAGCTATCCCTTCATCCTCTGATTATTTTCTCAAAATCAGCGATCTCCATTGCTTCGGAAAGTTTTTGCGGACCAATTCGGGTGCGCACTAGATTGCTTAAATAAGCCCCGCAACCGAGTGCCTGACCAATATCGTGCACCAAACTCCGAATATAAGTGCCGGTCGAACACTCTATGCGAAGCGTGATTCGATTCTCCTCCCACTGTATGCACTCCAATGAATAAATAGTAACGGGTCGCGGCTCCAACTTTACTTCTTTTCCTGCACGAGCCAACTCATACACGCGCTTCCCCTCTAACTTGATCGCAGAATGCGCGGGGGGAACTTGCATGATCGGCCCGCGAAAAGTTTTGAGCACCTGTTCGAGTTGATCCGGTGTAATCGATTGCCATGGTTTGAATTGCTCGGGCACCGACTCCAAGTCGTAAGTAGGCGTAACAGCACCGAGGGTCATTTCAGCAACATATTCTTTCTCCTGACCCATGAACTCATTGATCCGCTTGGTAAATTTTCCTGTACACAGAATCATTAGTCCCGTCGCCAGCGGATCCAGCGTGCCGGCATGACCAATTTTTTTGATGCGGATCAGCCCACGCACTTTACGAACCAAATCGAATGAAGTCCAGCTATAGGGCTTATTGAATAGCAATACCTGCCCCGATTCATAGTCAACCGCTTTTATGTCACGCAGATCAGTAGGCACGAGCAAATAGTACGCGTTGGGTAGAAGGCTTTCCGGAAAAGATGCAATTACCTGATTCCGCCGGGTTATTCAGTGGTATGCAACGAATAGTTGCCTTGGTTTTCTCTTTGATGGCCTCCTCGGTCTCGGGCGTACCATCCCAATGCGCTGATATAAATCCGCCTTTCTTATCCAGCAATTGCTCGAACTCCTCCCAGGTGTTTGCGGGAGTGATATGTGCATCACGAAAAGCACGGGCTTTCTCAAATAGTTGCTGTTGTATCTCGGACAATAAATTTTGCACATGCCCGCTGATGCCATCGAGGGGCACAGTTGATTTTGTTTGATTATCTCTTCTGGCCACTTCGACCACATTGTTCTCCAGATCTCTTGCGCCCAGGGCCAGTCGAACCGGTACTCCTTTCATTTCATATTCAGCGAATTTCCAACCCGGACGAGCCTGGTCGTTATCGTCATACTTCACTCGGATGCCTGCAGCCTTCAACTCCGCTACGATCTGACCGACCCGTTGATCAATCTGCGCTTTTTGTTCATCTCCCTTGTAAATGGGAACGATGACCACTTGGATCGGAGCGATGCGTGGAGGCAAGATCAATCCTTGATCGTCGCTGTGCGCCATCACCAACGCCCCGATCAGACGCGTACTAACGCCCCAACTGGTAGCCCATACGTAATCGAGTTGATTCGATTTATCGGAAAACTTTACGTCGAAGGCCTTGGCAAAGTTTTGACCGAGAAAATGGG
>CAYYXC010000026.1:0-8976 GCA_964475505.1 uncultured Chitinophaga sp. | reverse complement strand
TTCCGTCTTGCATCACCGCCTCGATACAATAGGTGTCCTCCGCTCCAGCAAAACGCTCATTGGCAGTTTTCACTCCTTTGATCACAGGCACTGCCATCCAATTTTCTACGAAATCGGCATATACATCCAGCATTTTAACTGTCTCCGCAATGGCTTCCTCCTTTGTTGCATGCGCCGTGTGTCCCTCTTGCCACAAAAACTCAGCCGTACGCAAAAAAAGGCGGGTGCGCATTTCCCAGCGTACTACGTTAGCCCATTGATTTACCAAGATGGGGAGGTCGCGATATGACTGGATCCAGCCTTTGTAGGTATTCCAGATAATGGCTTCGCTGGTTGGACGAACCACTAATTCTTCCTCCAGTTTGGCCTCCGGATCAACAATGAGTTTCCCTTTTTGGTTGGGGTCTGCCTTCAGCCGGTAATGCGTAACGATGGCACACTCCTTCGCAAAACCTTCTGCATTTTTCTCCTCGGCTTCAAAAAGACTTTTGGGAACAAAAAGCGGGAAATATGCATTCACGTGCCCGGTATCCTTGAACATGCGGTCGAGGGCATCCCGCATATTTTCCCACAAGGCATAGCCGTAGGGCTTGATGACCATGCAGCCTCGGACAGCGGAATAATCAGCCAACTCCCCTCGGAGAACAAGGTCGTTATACCATTGTGAATAATCGTTTGCGCGGGGCGTAATAGCTTTGCTCATGAAGAATATTTTTCAGCGATAACCAATTATGTAATTTTTAACAGCGATACAAGCCGCGTAGCGGAAAAAGAACGAATCTTTGTTCATATAAACCCGTTCGCGGCGGGCCAAAAATAATCAAGTTCATCGCCTAAAACATGAACCGTATGAAAAACATCCTGCTCCTCTTCATTCTGGGCGGTTTTACGTTTACCGGTTGTAGAACAGCTTTCCCCGAGGCACAGACCCCCGATGATGTGTATTATTCCCCTGAATTGGCCGGCGGTGATTATGAACGCGTGGTAAATGACGAGGACCGCTATTTACGTATGAAGGTGCGTAACCGCCGTCATTGGAATGACCTCAATGATTGGTACATGTACGAGCGTTGGGGCTACGGAATGAATTATGCGTTTGGGACCCCCTTCCACCCCTTCTACAACTGGAATGTAATTCACAACCCATACTGGGGTGTTTTCAATGGAACGCGCACGCCCAACAGACCGCGTATTTCTAACCTGAACACCTATCAAGCACCGAGCAACAACCAGCTTTCAAATCGAAATCCTGTGAATCCCAAATTGAACTCAACACGGTTCAATAATACCAACAACAACCAAACCAACCGAACCTACCGCAGCGTTGGAAGCGGATTACGTGATCTGTTTGGCAACGGCAGCAGTGGATCCAGCAGTGAAAGTTCCAATTCGCGCCCTGCCACGAATTCCAACTCCACCCCTTCTGCACCGGTTCGTAAATTCTAATTGAATTAATAGATGAGAAATCGAACACACCTCTTACCCATAGCTTTCGTATTTGGCTTCAGTTTTATTCACTTCCATGCGCTTGCACAAGATCCCACTGATGCATTGAGATGGAGTTGGACGCAGTCTGCGGGAACGGCACGCCAGCAAGCCATCGGCGGCGCTATGGGATCATTGGGTGGAGATATCTCAGCCAGTTTTGTGAACCCGGCGGGGTTGGCTTTTTTCCGAACAGGTGATTTTGTCCTCTCCCCGGCCTTTCAACAAATCAGACAAGAGGCAAACTTTCTGGGCAGAAAAGAAAATGCCAACAGAAGTCAATTGAGTTTTGGGACCAGCGGGTTGGTACTAGCCGGTACCGAAACCAATCGCAAAGGCAAAAAGCAAGTTTCCGTGCTTTCCTTCGCCATCAACCGCTCTGCACATTTTCGTAACGAGTTGTTGTACCGGGGCAAGAACAATCAGTCAAGCTACTCAAACCGTTTTTTGGAAGAGATCCAGGGCATAGGAGATGCAAACGTGGTAGCCAATCAATATCCAAATAGTTCCAGCCTGGCTTTTAACACCTACTGGATTGACACCGTTTTTGGAGGTACAAATGGAAACTTTCAATTCAAAAGCCGCTCCCCCATTGCTACCGGCTTATTGCAAGAAAACTTGATCCGTCAAACCGGCGGCATCACGGAATTAGCGATCGCATATGGAGGCACCACCGGAGAAAAACTGTATTATGGTGCCACCTTCGGCATTCCCTTTTTAAATTATAATCGTGTAGGGCAATTCACCGAAGCGGACGCAACAACGGCCATCAACAATTTTGATTTTGCCCGTGTGGAGGATTATCTCGACACAAAGGGAGTGGGTTTAAATATGAAGTTGGGTGTCATCTACCGTCCAAATCTATATTGGCGTCTTGGCTTGGCCTTTCATACACCCACCTGGTTTCATTTAACAGATACATACCGAACCGTTATCACCACCGACACGGAGAATTACAAAGGTGAGCAAACGCAAAGCTCAGCTACATTCAATGATGGTGCCCCGGGACGATTTGAATACATGATGAGCACTCCGTATCGAGCCATTGTAAGTGCTTCCTACGTATTGCGCTCTGCGGAAGACATTCGAAAGCAAAGAGGGTTTTTAACCGCCGATTTGGAATACGTGAATCACCGGGCTGTGCAGTACAGTCCTGACACTGAAGTAGACAACAGTGTGGAAACAAGGAATTACCTGAAATCACTCAATCAAGCGATTGACCGCGCCTACAGAGGTGTTTTTAACTTACGGATGGGTGGTGAATTGAAATTCAATACTTGGATGGTACGCGGTGGTGCAGCCATCCTAGGCAACCCTTACGAAAACCTGGCCGGCGAAAAAGGTTCTCGCATGCAACTGAGCAGCGGCATAGGCTATCGCGATCGGGGTATTTACATTGATCTTACCTATGTTAAACTCATGGGCAAGGACATTCACAATCCCTACCGGTTGGCAAATGGTTCCTTCCCTATGGCGCAAATACAACAACGGGGCACACAAGTGGTGCTGACTTTCGGTGTGAAATTGGGGAGCTGATCATTCCCGATAAATACCCACCACCCTAGCAGACTGCTCAGATCCTTTTCCCTTGCGCACATAACCTCTGTACATACCCTCCGTACAGAAGGGCATGATGGGCGTTCCGTTACGATCTACAGCGATCAATCCCCCATCTCCTCCCATTTTCGGCAGCAGTACATTTATAAGATTGTTTCCTGCTTCAGTGATGGTTTCAGCGCCAAAACGCATTCTATCGGCCAATGACTTAGCCATAACCATCCGAATAAAATATTCTCCCCAGCCGGTACAACTGACGGCTACCAAACTATCGGCATAGGTACCGGAACCGATAAGGGGCGCATCCCCAATGCGGCCGAAACGTTTGTTGGTCATTCCGCCGGTGCTGGTGGCAGCGGCCAAACGACCCTGTTGATCCAATGCCACTGCGCCGACGGTTCCATATTTCCAATCGTTACGCACGGAGGCGCGGGAACTGGTCGGTGCTTGCTTTTGCGCTGCCTCTTTTCTTTCTGCCTCCAATGCCCGCTCCAATCCTTTTCGTCTGCTCACCGTATTGAAATATCGGTTGTCTACGATTTCCAGTCCCATCTGCTTGGCAAATTCATCCGCCCCCTTACCGCTGAGCATCACATGCTCCGTATTTTCCATCACTTTTCTGGCAGCGGAAATGGGATTCTTGATGGTCTTTACACCGGCCACGGATCCGGCGGCTAATGTTTGCCCGTCCATGATAGCCGCATCCAGCTCATGCTCTCCGGTATTGGTAAAAACAGCGCCCTTTCCGGCATTGAAAAGAGAGTCGTCCTCCAACAACCGAACCACCTGCTCTACTACATCTAAGGCCGAACGGCCCTGCGCGAGCATTTTTTCACCCAGATCGAGTGCCCGGTTCAATGATTGGGCATAGGCCTTCTCCATCTCGGGCTTCATGTTGGATCGGGTAATGGTTCCTGCTCCGCCATGTATGACCAGTGTGTACGCGGGTGCTACTTGAGCAAATGCATTTTCGGCAAATGAGATCATCAGCATGATGACGATCAATGGTGCAGCGTAAAGGTGTTTTTGCATAAGTCAATGTTACATCAATCCTAACAAATCCGTTACAATCCGAATTGGCAACAGCTTGCAGTTACTGTAATTTTACTGAAACATCAATCTGAAAAAGGCACTACGGATATTCAAATGGGCAGCGGGATTGCTGCTGCTGTTGATCCTGTGCGCTTATTTATTCCTCTTGTCGCCGTTCGGGCAAAACTGGCTGACCCAAAAAGTGGTGGGCTACCTATCCGCCGAATGGAACACAAAGATTGAACTGAAAAAAGCAAGGTTTGCCCTCTTCAACCGAATCCGGTTGGAATCACTGACCGTTTATGATTCGAAGCAGGATACATTATTGAACACGGATTTACTTGAAGCAAGGATTACCAATTGGTTTTTTCTGAGAGACAAAAATTACCTAGGGCCGATCCGACTCGACAACGCACTGGTTCAATTGCAACGAGACGATTCTACTTGGCAACACGATGCCCTCTTGAAGCAATTACAAGGACCAAAAACCAATTCCTCCTCAGGCGGCGGCGGCTCCTCTTTCTATCTACGCGACTTGGAGATAAACGGAGCAAGATTCATTTTACGTGATGGATGGACTGGCATGGACCTATCTGCCTCACTGGAAAAACTGGTGCTGAATGCAGACCGCCTCTCTGCAAACGACTCCGTGTTTGATATACGGCTGCTGTCATTGACAAAACCGCACGTATCCATTGAAGAGTAACAAGGGAAGCTCCCATATATACCTAAGCCTGACACCTCAGACTTTTTTGACACCATGCCTTTGTGGTCTGGTCCATTCATAAATGCGGAAAAGATTCAAGTAGAAAAAGGAAGTTTTCATTTTAGAGAGCAAGGCGTAGCCAAGAAAAAAGGACAGCTGACGCCACTAAACATGGACTGGTACGATTTAGAGTTGCGCCTAAATGGAATTCGCTCAGATGCCGACTCCATTCGGGCTCCCTTCTCCGTATCTGGCAGAGAGTCCTGTGGACTTATTCTGAAAGATCTATCCGGTCAGTTGACTGGAGGCAAGTCAGGATGGCGGTTGTCGGATTTTCATCTGGCTACCACCAACAGTGAAATTAAGCAAGGGATCGGATGGGTTCAATCTTCCAACGGTTCGCACATCGAGATGGAGGTGTTGAGCACCCGTATCGATCCGGCCGACATCTTCATGCTGACCGGCTATAAGCTCCCCTCCTCTGCACCCATTGAGTTATCAGGAAATTTAATCGTGGAGCGCGATCGAATTCAAGCCAAGCAATTATGGGCGCAGTGGGGAAATAACCTTCGCATCAGCAGCAATCTCATTGCCTCCAATTGGAATGACGAGAAAAAATGGAATATAAAACTGCAGGAGGCTGAAATTTTTGCAAGAGCAACGCCCTTATCCAAATGGTTTGGGCTACCGGCGGGTCAGCAAGTTACTCTCTCAAAAATCGGTTACGCACAATTAAGGGGAAAGGGAGAAATCGCTGCTGAGCAGGCATCTTTTTGGGGTAATCTACGCACACAATTGGGCACCTTGACGGGTTCTGGAAGTGCCCGTTATCCTGCAAAGCAATTGGCATCCTACCAAGCATCATTGAAAGGAGAGTTGAATGGTTTGCAAACAGCTTTTCCGGAGTGGGGGGTAAAATCTTCAAGCGTAACTGTAAATCTTGCAGGCAAGGGTACAACTTTCATACAGGCATCCGGAGAGCTGACAGCACTTCAGACAACCACCTATCGGTTTGCGCCCATTCGATTCAACCTGGATGCAAACGATCCTGTATGGATGATATCGTTGAATACACAGGACTCAATCCTGAATGGAGTGGTATCCATCCGTGCTCAACCCTTTACTGAGAAATCTTCTATTGGAATGGATGCTCGGTTGGAATGGATGGATCTAACGGCGCTGGGTTGGAATCAAGATGGACTTACACTCAAAGGATCGCTACAGGGGAATTTCTACGGTAATGGAATAGAGAACGTGAATGGCACCCTTCAAGGTTACTCGCTGGAATTATCCAAGAACGGAGTGCCCTTGAGCCTGCAGGAGTTCGACTTGTCGTTGCAACAAGACGGAAAGAAAAGAAACCTGAGCCTGAGATCCAATGAACTGGAGGCCTCGATCCGAGGTAATTTTTCGTGGGAAAACTTACCCAACTTAGGGAAATCACTGGCGCACCGATATTTCCCCTCCTGGATCGAAGCCCCCTCGTCAACAAGTCTGACTGATCAGGTCGAATTCTCAATGCGCTCTTACAATATAGAATCGTACACCGAATTGTTGCACTTGCCGGTGAGTGGTCTCAGCAATTCCTCTGTCGAGGCAAACGTAAATGCCGGAACGGGTATAGCTCAATTGAAAGCGGTCGTTCCCAAACTGCAATTCCAATCGAATGTTTTTCAAAACACCGTTCTGGATGTAGAAGGAGTCGCTGACTCCCTCCACCTGCTCGCTTCCGTAGAGAAAATTTATTTAAACGACAGCATCAACATTCCGGAGGCGCGCATTGAACTCTCGGCGCGCAGAGATACAGCCGATCTGCGGCTCATGGCCGGTCTTAGCCAAGCGGTGGATAAAGCTGATATCAGAAGCCGTTTCATTGCTTATCCGGATGGTTTGCAATTAGACCTCTCACCATCTACCTTCTTGGTGCAAGGAAAACTTTGGTCGATCGATCAAAACGGACAACTCGTTATACGGAAGGGACAGCCGGCTTTGGGGAACTTGAGCATGCAGGAAGGAGATCAACGCATCTCTGTAAGAACGATCCCCTCAGAGTCCGGAACAGACAACGACATTGAAGTATCTATCGAGTCGCTCAATTTACACGATATCGCTCCTTTTTTCTTGCCAACAACGGATTTGGAAGGGCTGGTAAATGCCAAGGTTCGCATCGTAGACCCGGCTGGAAATATCCGGATTGAAGCAGATACAATACAAACCCGATTGCTGCGGTTTGATGCTGATTCGATCGGCGAACTGGGGGCGTCTCTGTCTTTTGATCCGCGCACGAAGAAGTTGATTGCAAGAGGACAGACGCTTAATCAAGCAGAGCGACTTCATTTCGATGCCAAAATATTGTTGGATGGCTCCGTAGACAGCAACCAGATTCTACTGGAGGCGAGGGCTTATCCGATCAATATATTGGAGAGATTTCTGGGAGATCTCTTTAGCGACATCAGGGGCACGCTAACCGGCACCGTTGAGTTGCTGGGAGACTTAAATAATCCATCTCTCTATGGAAATGGCAGATTGAATGGCGCAGGTCTTCGCGTTCGATACACTAATTGTTTTTACTCAATACAGGATGCGGATATAGACATCACCCCCACGCTGATCGATTTGGATGGTTGGGTATTAAAGGATTCTGCCACGGGAAATCCGATTTACATAAGAGGAGGCATCGCCCATGAGTCTTTTCAAAACATGTATTACGACCTATCTGCTACCACACGCTCGCTCGTCACCAACACAGACCGGCCTGTTTTGTTGCTGAACACCGGTCGTACGCAAGAGGAAGTTTATTATGGTACTGCGAGAGGAACTTTATCGTTGCAATTGCGCGGGCCTCAATCGAATTTGGTGTTGAATCTGCAAGCAAGGGCCTCAGACCGTGACAGTAGTTACATCACCTTGCTCTCAGAAGATGGAAGAGAATCCGGTGAGGCAGATTTTATGGTTGAGCGAGAGTATGGTCGCGAGATGTCTGGAAACGAATCGCTTGGCGGGGCAGACAATTTTACAGTCGATATGGAAATAACCGCCACACCCCTTGTGAATGCGAAGGTGGTGCTGGATGAACTAACGGGAGATGTAATTCGTGGCAGAGGAAGCGGTACATTAAAAATTCGATCGGGTAGCAACGAGCCACTAACCTTGCGCGGTCGATACAACATCGAAGAGGGAAATTACCTATTCACCTTCCAATCTTTTTTCAAAAAGCCATTTGAGATCCGAAAAGGCGGTCAACATTACGTGGAGTGGGTGGGTGATCCGGTTGATGCAAACATCAAATTGGAGGCGATGTACAAAGCAGATAATGTGAGCTTTGCCCCGCTGGCCAGTTCGCTTAACCTGGGAAGCGGCTTGAACAATGCCCGGGGCGATGTTTTTGTGAATGCGGAATTGACCGGTAAACTTTTCCAACCGCAGATCAAGTTCTCACTTGGATTTCCGCCGAACGGCGTGGTAGACCGCAATCAGGAGCTTTCATTGCTGGTAAACCAACTGCAAAAAAATCCGAACGAATTAAACCGGCAGGTAACCTACCTAATCGTATTCAACAGTTTTGCGCCCAGTGAACTGGCTGGTGATCCGTCAGGTGCGGGTATTGGAGTTTCCACTATTTCCGGAGTGCTGCTGAACGTGCTGAGCGATCAGATCAACAAACTGCTGGGCAACCTGCTGAAAAGCGACAAATACACCATCAACCTGAACACCTCCCTGTACAATAGAGATTGGATGGATGCCGGAAACAATGCACTGAACCTTGGTAGCAACATCAACTTCTCGGTGGGAAGGTCATTCTTCAAAAACGGCTTTATCATTTCGGGCGGACTGGGTTTTGACGCCCCTTTGGGCCAGTCGGCTGCCAGTGCCAATCTCTCCCAAAGCATCCAACTTCTCCCCGATGTAACCATGGAATGGCTCATAAACCCCAGCGGCAGCTTGCGGGTTGGGTTCTTTTACCGAAAAAGCAACGATTTCCTGACCAACAACACCAACCCCATGACCGCCCGCCGGACCGGCGGTAGTCTATCCTACCAAAAAGACTATGATCAACTGGGGGACCTATTCAGGGGACTTCTTCGCAAGAAGAAGAAAAAAGATTGAGCAATACAGACTCCAAACGTACCTCATTTTACTGAAAAACAAGCCTTTAGAGCCGTGTTTGTGCGACTAGCTCCCGGGTAGCAGATCCT
>CAYYXC010000025.1:13870-14301 GCA_964475505.1 uncultured Chitinophaga sp. | reverse complement strand
GACTCATTGAAATCAAATCGCCAATGCAAAGGCACATGCTGTGCAGTGAGCACGGGAAGCGCGTATCGCTCATACCAGCCGTGATCCTGAAGCACCGGTGTATTTTTCAAATCAGATAAGAGCGCATGCTGCTCAGTCAATTGCTTTTTTCGTTGCGAGAATGTCATCATAAAAATTAATTTATCACAAGTCGGGAATCAGTTCTCCAACCGATTCCACCAGGTTTTTTTCAATATGAAAACAACGGGTATCAAAATCGCTATGGTTATCAACAATGAATCCGTCTTCCACAAAACCAGGAAAATCGGAAGGACTGTCAAACAACACTGTCCAATGATTCCCAATACCACATTGAACATATCCAGCCAGAAATTTTTATTAGGCGAGAACGAGGAGTCTGAAGCCATGACGCGGCGTTGTACGGGCCCCCA
>CAYYXC010000025.1:2896-13860 GCA_964475505.1 uncultured Chitinophaga sp. | reverse complement strand
GCTTTACGGTCCGATAGAATTTCTCCAATGTATCCCAAGAAGTAGGCGGAGCAGCATAAGTACCGATCAGACAACCAGCAATGGAAATAAGAAAAATATAGGGCCATGCATATAAGAAAAGTCCGTCGTAAGTCTTCAAGAAAACAAGTGCCGAAACGATCCCGCTGGCCATTCCCCAGAAAAACCCACTTGCATTGAAACGCCACCAGTACCACTTGAACAGATTCGCAGCAATGTATCCGCCGTATAAACCACCCACTATCCACTGCAAAACACTGTTTACATCCTTTGCTAAAAATCCAAGAAATATACCGATCACCACCACCATCACTCCTATGATATAATTGGCCCAAAGGATCGATTTATTACTGGCCTGAGGACGGATATACTTAAGGTAAACGTCATTCACGATATATGCCTGCGCAGCATTTAAGGTGCCGGAGAAAGTTCCCATAAAAGCCCCCAACAAACCGGTCAATACCAATCCCAATATGCCTACCGGCATAAATGAATTGATAGCTGCAGGTAAGATTTTCTCAAAATCAACATCACTGGAATGATGCAGATCCAATTGAGGAAAATACAAGAGGGCCAATACGGTTAGACCGATGATCATCGAGTAACGAATTGGCAAGAGCACAATGGAAACAAATCCGGTCATCTTGCTAGCTTCTTTGGGCGAGCGGGTCGACAATATCTTCTGCATGTCATAGTTCGGTGCCGGACCGGCCAACGAGGCAAATACCCCCTTGAATAGCATCATCATGAAGAAAATACCAAAGAGCTCATACCCATCAGATGTAATTTTTTCATTCGCTGCAGGCAAGATCGCTGACCAATCCAAATTCAACTCCCAACCAAAAAACGGATTGAGCCAACCTTCTGGCACTACCAATTCCTGATTTTGTCCGTGTAAATGGTCCATTGCTATATAGGCGATCGAAAAACACGCCAGCGTCATGATGAGATATTTGATCAAATCACCCAGTACAATACTGTGAAGTCCGCCGATGATAGAATAAAACATTGCGAATGCAGTGAAAAGTATTCCATAGAAATGAGGAACAAAAGAAGGTGAAACATTGAAAGGGACATAAGGAGCAACCGCGGACCAGGGCAAAAAGATCTCAATGAATTTTCCCAATCCGATAAAACCATAAGCCAGGAAACCAAAACAACCGATCAACGCAAATACGACCACCACACCGTGTGACAACTGTACGCCAGGTCCCTCCGACCCGAAACGAGTTGCCAACCAGGCGGCTCCGGTATCTGCATTGGAACGCCTTAGCCACTTTGATAAAAACATCATCATGAAAACCTGATTGAATACAGGCCACAACCAGGGAATCCAAATACTTTTTAATCCGTACACGAAACACAATGCCACCATCCACATGGTGCCGCTGATGTCAAACATATCACTGGCATCACTGAGCCCCAGCATATACCAAGGCATTTTCTTACCCCCCATTAAATAGCTTTCCTTGTTGACACTGGCTCGTTTACGCATATAGATGCCCACCACCACCATGGTCAGTAGGTACATTACTAAAATGGAAATATCGATCCAGTGCAATCGCATAATCAATGATATATTTTTAACCCGGCCAGCGTACGTTCAAACAAAACATCGGGTCGTTTGAAAAAACGAATGAAATCCGGATTAGAAGCATGTCCGGGATAAGGCGCATAGTAGTGATATTTGTTCGCACTGGCCATAAATCCATGGTTACGCCAAACCAGCACAAACGACAAGGGCACACGGCGAATTAAGGGATACAAGGTGCCGGTCCACCAGGAACTATCCGGTATGGTCTCATATCCTGTTTCTGCCAAGGCGATGGGCTTTTTTTGTTTGGCCCCCATCCGTCCAAGCAGATCCAATTGCGCTTGCATGACAGCCAAAAAATCTTTTTTGCTGTTAGCACCCGCATATTGATATCGATCGAAACTGAATACATCAACCCACTCATCTCCGGGATAACGCTCCAAAAATGATTGCTCTGAATCAAAATCAGCCGTATTGTACACGTAGATCAAATGGTGTAATTGTTTTACATCCCGTAAATAACTAACGGTGAATTTCCAGAGGGATTTGAATTGCTCCGGCGTGCAAACATTCTTACACCACCAAAACCAATTACCTGTCAATTCATGGTATGGGCGAAACAAGATCGGAATGGGTACCCCGCCTGCTGTTTTTAGTGATTGAAAAAAATCAGCAACTCGATCTAGCCAAGTATTGAATAAATCATGCTTGCTTCCTCCCGGTAAAATAGCCGCCACCGTACCGGGAGTGGTATCCCAAGTAGAACCGGCGGTAAACGGGTTACGGGCATGCCAGCTAATGGTGACCATACTGCCCCGCTCAAAAGCGGAGATGGCTTGCTTACGCATGGAATCAAAAGGCACTTTATCCAGATTTCTTTCTTTACCCAATTCCAGATCGCCAATATCCATACCTATCAGCCCCGGATGCTCACCTGTTACCAGTTTTATATCACTTGTATTGGCCAAACCACTCCATCCAACGCCATAGGCAAGAGCGTCTTGGTGACCAAAAACAACACCTTTACGCTGTAGCCGAAACAATGAAGCATAAAGATTCTTGGTGGCCTTGGTTGCCTTTGAATCGACTAAGGTTTGTGCTACGGTATTGCCAGGAAAGAGAAATAAGCACAGGACCACCACAAGCGCAGCCCTGTACTTATGTGTATAAATCATTCTTGTTGCATGCATGATCAGAACAGTCCGAGGTCATCCACAAAAAACTCTTGACGTAGGCCGCTAAATTCCTGGAAAGTGATGGAAGACAGTGTTGACGGGTTTCCAAGATTGGTCAATGGAATCTGAAAATCATTCCATCCTTCCGTAGCAAGTGTAATGGTGAGTCCCGATGCGCTTTGCCCATTTAGCACCACCCTGATCCGTTTACCTACAGAAGCCGGAGGAGCAAATACCGTGAACTTCATTGCTCGCATACCAGTCAAACTAATTGAAGGGTTTGCTTTGCTTAAGCGCAATGCTCCAAAGGTGGATGTACAAGTTGTTTTGATGGAAGCCGTACCGCGGCGTACAGGACTTGTATTGTTTAAAATAGTGGTAGCACTGTAAGAGGTATTTGACCATCCTGCTGCAGCAGCATCATCAAAAACAACATAGGTGAAACCATATGCCATAGAAGTTGTGACGGAACCAACCGGCGTGGTTACAGTTATGAAAGACCAAGTGATCCCCGCTGGAACATTCACTTTGATCTCATCTCTAGTGCTGGAAATAATTGTAGCCGGCACCGTTCCAAAGCTTACACCCGTCAACCCGCCAAAATGGTTTCCTTTGATGGTAACCACTTGTCCGCTAGGTCCTGCCATCGGGTCAAACCAAGAAATGACTGGGGGCGGCTGAAGGATGCGAAAATTCAATGTAGCCGTTCCATACTTTGTGGTTACGGTTATCGGATTATCGATCGGATCAGGCAAGACAGATGGAATCTTCACCGTTATGGTTGTATCATCTGCATAGAAAAGCGAATCCGCAGCCAACACCCCATTGAAATCAACTTTGTAGGTGGTAGCCAAATTCGTCCCTTTCAAGATTACCCAATCACCATAATTGGATGATGTGAGTGAAATACTACGGCTGTTCAGATCAGTGACTGACGACAACGTAGGCAGCGGAAAGAATTCCACTTCATTCTTCTTACAACCGACAGCTGTCAGGAGCAGCAGCCAGGCGAAGAGTATCGTCCAAACTTTTATACTTTTTTGCATAACGTGGGATTTAATGTTTTACCAGCCGGGGTTGTTTCCGGTGATGGCTTGATTGGAATTCAATTCGCTTAGTGGGATGGGCAGGAGTAGGTTCCGCAGGCTTCTTACCTTGGAGATATTATTCTGCCCGGCAGAGATCCGATTCATCACCTGTAAATAAATACCCCAACGCATCAAATCAAATCGGCGAACACCCTCCAATACAAACTCACGCGCCCGCTCCGCCAATACATAACTCCTGAATTGCTCTTGATCCATCCCGGCAGGACTGGCTGTAGCACCCGCTCTGGAACGGATCAGATTCAGGTTGGCATAGGCCTCAGCGGTGGGACCACCATTCAATTCATTCAATGCTTCAGCCAAAATCAGTGGCACCTCAGCATAACGCATCAGTGGGAAAAAGGCATCGCTATTTGATACTGTTGGATCATTGACATCAGCGTATTTGATCGTATAGGCCCGGTTATCGGTTGTACCGTTGTTGTTGTAGGTGAGTCCACCCACTACTTGATACAAAGAAGCCTGCCAAGAGGGATAGAAATAGCGAACACCTGTATTGGTGGTATAGTTGTGTGATACACCGTCTAACACCCGCTTATCCGCATCCTCGTAATCCATATAATGGTTGTTGGTGAACCATACCGCTCCCCTGCCAAATGTTGAATAGGCAGAGAAATAGATACTCAGCTGATTAACGAACGCCGTGCCGGCTACTGATTGAAGCTGCCACATATTCTCCTGCTTATTCCTACCTGCCTTGCTCCATATGTCTTTCCAACTGGAGAACAAACTATATTCTCCGCTGGTGATCACCTCCTGAGCTTTATCGGCTGCGGCTTGGAAATAAGCACGACTATCCACGCCCTCCAATCCGGCAACAACTTGTTTGGCATGCGTATAAATACCATTATCGGTACCGCCACGAACCCGCACATTAGCATTTGCCAATGATCCAGAACCGATGGTTAAATAAACCTTCGCAAGCATTGACTTGGCCAGTCCGCGAGTGGCTCGTCCCGGCTCACCGGCTTTGGGATGACCAAAGGGGAATAGCATGGTCTCCGCCTTTTTAAGATCCTCGATCACTGCTTTATACGTATCGATGACTGAACTGCGGGGAACATTTGCATTCGGGTTGGGATTCAACGATTGCAGGCGAACGGGTACACCGCCATACAATTGAACCAGTTGAAAATAGGACCAGCCCCTGAGAAAATATGCCTCTCCCAGAATGCGGGTCTTCACATCGGGATCAATGTTAGCATTGATCTTTTCGACATTTTCCAGCACCGTGTTGGCACGACTTATGATGGTGTAACAGCCCACCCAGGGACCATTTACACCCCAATATCCTTGCGGATTACCGGCCCCGGAAGTACCCAAGAACCAATCCACACCTGATACATGATCATCATCCAGGATGGTAAGGTTCCACATAGGTTGTAAATACAGATCCCAAGTATAGAGGGCATTATACACACCCGTAATGGCCGTCTTGGCATCAGACTCATTCTTGTAGAATGATTCTGGAGAAACGAAAGAAAAGGACTTTTCTTCTAGTTGCTTGGTGCAAGACATCCAGATGCTGCTGAACAAAAGCAGAATCGGCAGACTTTTATAATTATACATGTTTCGCATATGATTCTTTTTGATCGGAATTAAAAAATGCAACGAATGGAGAAATTGAAGCTTCTGTTGTTGGGATAACCACCCAAATCCACGCCAAACAAAGCAGGATTATCACCATAACTGTTGATCTCCGGATCGTATCCTGAATAGTTGGTGAGGGTGTACAGGTTGTTTCCTGCCAAGGCCAAGCGGATCGAGCTAATGCCCTTTATGACCTTTTTGGGCAATGTATAGCCGATGGTCAGGTTCTTCAAACGTGCGAAACTTCCATCTTCAACGAAACGATTCGAGAATAAAACCGTGCGCCAGAATTGACGGATGGCCTTGGGACTGGTTGCATTGCAATTATCCTTTCCGGCAGCCCATGCACCGGCGAACACATCATACAATGTGTTTTTACCGCCGCCCAAGTTGGCATTGAACATGGTGTTCATGTTAACGATATCGTTTCCTTGCACACCGTTGATCAATACGCTAACATCAAAGTTTTTGTAGGTAAAGTTGTTAGTGAAACCGAAAATAAAATTGGGATTTACATCTCCGATATAAGTACGGTCGCTGATGGATATGGAAGTCGGATCACCATCAAAATTCCGGTACTTGATCTCCCCAACCATTCTGCGAATGATGTTGTAGGGAAGATTGGTGTAAGCAGGGTCGTTGCGCACCTCCGCTTCGTTATCGTAATATCCAGACTCAACATATCCAAACAAGGCACCAATGGGTCGACCCACCGCCTGAATGAATGGAGCATCCCTGGTGGAGATATTGTTGGCAAACTGCTCCGTGATGCCATCGCCCAGACTCAGGATCGTGTTGCGGTTGAAAGAGATGTTGAATTGGCTTCTCCATTGAAAATCAGATTTGCGAACCACTGCCGCCTCGAGTGAAAGCTCGACACCTTTATTCTCCACCGATCCGGAGTTCCTCAACTGGCGCTGGAAACCGGTAGACGCAGGCGTAGTCAAATACTGAAGCAGGTCATCTGTACGCTTGTAATAAATATCTGCGCGTAGGTTGATTCTGCCATCCAAGATCCCGAGATCCAATCCTCCATTGTATGCAGTGGTGGTCTCCCAACGCAATCCGGCATTGGCGGGACCTGCAAATACATCATCGGCAAGACCGGTCTGAACCGAGCCATTGAACGGATAATTATATACGGCGAGTTTAGCCAAGGAGGCGTAAGAACCGATTCCTTGATTACCCGTTTTTCCGAAACTGCCTCGAAGGATCAAATTGCTGATCAATGAAATGTTCTTCAAGAAAGATTCATTGTGCAGTTTCCATGCCAATCCGGCCGAAGGGAATCCCGCCCACTTGTTATTTTTTCCAAACTTACTAGAGCCATCCTGGCGATAAGCCAAGGTGATCAGGTAACGATCGTCGTAGCTGTAACTGGCTCTTGACAAAAAGGAGATGAGGGTTGACTGATAGCGATTCGTAACGATAGGAAGCACTTGTTCAGCCGCCTGCAGGTTTTCGTTTTTCAGGAAATCATTGGGGAAGGTCTTTCCTTCAGCACGAATTGAATTGCCATTCGAACGCTCAAAAGTTGCACCCGCAGTGACTCCGATGTTGTGTTTATTAACCTTCTGCTGGAAGGATAGCAAACTCTCAGAGAGTAAACTTGCCCATACGTTATCCGCCTTCAACCCATGGCCCTTGACGCTAAATCCTTCAAACACGGTGCGGGGATAATACTGATCACGCGTATTGGATCCATAATTGAATCCAAGGTTCTGACGGAACTTGAAATGACGTAAGAAAGAGAGCTCTGCATAATTAGAGGTGAAGATATTGATACCTGTCACCCGGTTCAACACATCGCGTGAATAGATCACGGGATTGGTGATAAAGAATCCTTCTCCGGTTCCATCAAACTCCTCCTCCCGCTGAATGGTAGAAGGGAATGTGATGGCCGCACGAATAACTCCGGCACTGGCGGCATCGGATTTATCCGTACCCGTTTTCACTCCATCTGTAATGGTGTTGGAAACGGATGTACTCGTCCCGATCCGTAAGAACTTCCCTATGTTACGGTTGAGATTGAAGCTCAATCCGATCTTGCTGAATTTCGAATTGATGATGGCACCATCTTGATTGATGTAATTCAAGGACAAACTGTGACTGCCTACATCGGACCCGCCGGACACATTCACACTGTACTGCTGTGTAAAGCCGCGGCGGAAGATGGCATCCTGCCAATTATTTGTATTGGGCATCAATGAATCAATCTCCGCATCCGTATAGGGTTGCGTATAATTGGTTCCATCGTAGAAGTTGGCATTCTTATAACTCAGGTTCTGATATTGTGCATACTCCGCAGGTGTCAACACGCGCAACTTCTTGCTTATTTCCGTCATACCTACGTTTACATTCAACTCCACCCGATCCTTTCCAACCCGACCCTTTTTGGTGGTGATTAGAACCACCCCATTGGCCCCACGAGAACCATAAATAGCTGTTGCGGAGGCATCTTTAAGGATGTCTACCGACTCGATGTCATTGGGATTGATAAAGGCCAGCGCATTGATTGTTTGCTTTTCATCACCTCCAATACTTCCAGGGGTAGCACCGCTGTGACTATTATTAAAAGGAACCCCATCGATCACGTAGAGGGGCTCAGTACCACCCAAAAAAGAGTTGGAACCACGAATACGGATGCTTACACCCGCACCAGGCGCTCCATCGTTCTGCGTGACATTCACACCCGCGATCTTACCCTGTAATGCCTGCAGGATATTGGTAGGATTTTCGCGCAACAGATCTTCACGACTCACCCGCTGCACAGAACCGGTTACGTCGGTCCTCCGAACCGTACCATAACCGATCACTACCACATCACTGAGGGTGGATGCGCTGGGCTGCAGAACCACAGAAACCATGGTGGACTTCCCAATGGTGACCTGTGCCGGTTCCATTCCCACATAGGAAACGGATAATTGATTTACACCGGGCTGCACTTGAATGCTGAATTGTCCGGTTGCGTTGGTCGCTACAGAAGTCTTTGATCCCTTCGCCTGAACAGATGCCCCTTGCAGTGGTGCACCTTTTTCATCCTTCACCGTACCGGTGATGGTGCGTGTCTGCGCAAATACATAAGACAGACTCAGGAAGAAGAGAAGAAAAGCAAAGCAAAATTTTATTCTCATAAAGCAAGCAGTTGTTTAACCAAATATAGATAAGCCCTCCAACTAAAAAATAGTACTTTTTTATCCATTTATTGTACTATCTTAGGAAACGCTACTGAGCCAGAAATTGAAACAAAGAAGTTTCTATATTTAAAAAGTGAAATTCAGTAGACATTTTACTGCCAAAATGCCCCATAATACTGTAATACTATTTTAACTGTATAGTAGGCATGAACATCTTAAAAGAAATCACCCCGCTTACTTCAAGCGACTGTTTCACCATTTTTGAGCGCGTGAAAACAGAGTTCGACTTCCCCCTCCACTACCACGAGGAGATGGAACTCAACCTGATCATCAATGCAAAAGGTGCGAAACGGATCATTGGCGACCATATGTCTGAAATCGGTGATATGGAGTTGGTGTTGGTTGGTTCGAACTTGCCGCATGTATGGAAAACGCATCGATGCAAGAGTAAGGAGATCCAGGAGATCACCATTCAGTTTCATAAAGACTTATTCGAGGAAAAGATGCTTCGGAGAAATCAATTGAAATTCATACGTGAGATGTTTGAGAAGTCCAGCAAGGGAATTTTATTCTCTAAAACTACTTCGCAGCAGGTGAGCACCCGATTGAAAAAATTACGCACGAAAAATGGATTTGATTCGGTGATGGAACTAATGTCGATTTTACACGACCTGTCTACCTCCCGAAACAGCCAATTGCTTTCGGAGAGCAGTTTCAGCAACATACAACCTTCTTACAAAAGCCGGAGGATCGAACAGGTGATGGAATACATGCGTGAGAATTTCGATAAGCCTATAGAACTGTCTGATGTCGCGCATATCGCCAATATGACCGAAGTATCCTTCAGTCGATTCATGAAAGCACAATTGGGAGTGGGATTCATTGATACACTGCTTGATATCCGACTGGGGCATGCCTCTCGCCTACTTATAGACACGCATCAACCCATTGCCGAGGTGGCCTATAGCTGCGGATTCAACAATATCTCAAACTTCAACCGCCTGTTTAAAAAGAAAAAAGGATGTACCCCTAAGGCCTTTCGAGACGATTACAGTAAAGAAACCAGAGTATTCATTTAAGTCAATTCGTTCATGTTAAAAAGCATCACCTCCACTGTCATTCTACTCCTATTTTCATTTTGGGGTCTTTCGCAACCCTTCATTAATGAAATAAATCATTTTAAGAAAATTGATTCGCTGCAGCCCCCGCCCAAGAATCCGATCCTGCTGATTGGCAGTTCTTCTTTCACCAATTGGAAAGACGTACAAGAGTATTTCCCCTCACACACTCTACTCAATAGAGGCTTTGGGGGTTCCTCCTTGCCACACCTGTTGCTTTATGCAGAAGAGGTGATATTTAAATACGATCCCAAACAAATAATTATTTATTGTGGGGAGAATGACCTGAGTGGTGGAACGCACATCAATGCCGATACCGTCACAGAAAGGTTTAAATCGTTGTTCTATTTAATAAGAGGACGGCTTCCCTCTACTTCCATCGTATACATATCCATGAAGCCCAGTCCAAGTAGACGAAAATACCTGGGCACCATGCGCGCTGCCAATCAACAGATTCAGCGTTTTCTGGAAGCACAACCACAGGGCAGGTTCCTCGATGTATTCTCATCCATGTTAACACCGACAGATGAAATCCGTGGTGACATCTTTGTATCCGACAGCCTGCACATGAACAAAAAAGGTTACCAGATCTGGAAACCGCTGTTGGAACCGCTATTATTGAAAACGACAAACAAATTTCATCCCGCTACCGATGCAAACATCATGCCGGTAGGCAGGTTTGAGAAAAAAGGTGAAACGATGCGTATGTGGGCCTCGGGCGCACATATTCGATTTCGTTTCAAGGGGAGTAATTGCTACTTAGATCTGGAGGATGAGAATCGATACAACGATCATCAAAACTACCTCAGCATAATTGTAGACAACCAACCACCGATTCGGATCAAGTTGATGGGAAGAAAAAGCAGAATTGCCCTTGCAGAAAATTTAGACCCGGGGGTACATGAAGTCACCATCTGTAAGGATACGGAAGCGGGCATTGGCTTTGTGCAGGTGAATGGAATCATTTGCGAGTCATTGAGCAAGCCGCCAAAACCCAGTCGGAGAAGAATAGAATTTTATGGAAACTCTATCACCTGTGGTATGGGCAGCGATCAGGGGAAGGTTGCCTGTAAGCAAGGAGCCTGGTACGATCAGCACAATGCCTGGTTGGCATATGGTCCTACCCTTTCGAGACGTTTGAAGGCAGACTGGCATCTCACCTCCGAGTCGGGCATTGGATTAATGAAAAGCTGTTGCAACAAAAAGATCATCATGCCCAAGGTGTTTGATAAGATCAATATCAATGGTGATAGTTTGGTTTGGGACTTTAATCGATATCAACCTCA
>CAYYXC010000025.1:0-2886 GCA_964475505.1 uncultured Chitinophaga sp. | reverse complement strand
AAATGATGGCATACAAGATTCAAGCAGTTTTGTCAACAACTATATTTCCTTTCTTCAACAAATAAGGAAAGTGTATCCAAAAGCAACCTTGCTGTTGCTGAATAGCCCCATGGCAGATCCATCACTGCACTCATTTTTAGACCGCTCCCTGAATGCGATCAAACAGCAACTTCATTCGGATGGAGAGAATAAACTTTTTACCTACAGTTTCAAGAAGCGATACATAAATGGATGCGATGCACACCCTAGTTTAGAGGAGCATAAAGAGATTGCAGATGAGCTCGAGGGAGTGGTGCGTAGGATGATGCGGGGGAGATGGTGAGAGAGTGTCCGCCGTCAACCGACCGCTGACCGCCGCAGAATGACCACCGTCCACAGTCCGCTGACCGCCGAGAAGTCCACCGACCAACGAACGCGGACGGCCGACTGCGGACTGCGGACTATACAAGGTCGGCCGTAGATTACCTAATGATACTTACCTGCCCCTTCATCACAAATCCATCGCGGAAGCGAATCAAATAAATATATACTCCTGCGGGAAGTGGGATACCTCGATGGGTTCCGTTCCATGAGATGTTAGCAGATGAGGATGTAAAGACTGGTTGTCCGGCGCGGTCAAAGACCTGCACTTGCGCTCCATCGGCAAGATCCAAGTTAGGAATGGTCCATCTGTCATTTTTGCCGTCGCCATTGGGCGTAAAAGCATTTGGCACATAGAGTTGATCGACCACATTTACCACTACGAGATCGGTGCTTGTACATCCCTTGCTGCTGGTAACCTTCAGCGAATAGGATTGCGTTTGAGGCGGGTCTGCCAGCGGTCTTAGGATAGTGGGATTGTTCAGGAATGCGGATGGGGTCCATTCGAAACGATGATCAGGGACCATATCCGAACTGGCCAGTAGTTGCACCGACCTGCCGGCAAGTTTCGTCCGATCAGGTCCCGCATTAGCCAGAGGTTTAGGATATACATCCACCACGTGAACATTGGAGGCGATTCTGCAATTTGCAATGCCCAGGGATCCGCTTTCGGCCACGGTGAGTCGATAGAGATAATATCCAGGGGTTCCGGGCGGGCGCAGGTATTGGAGTGAAGTGGCACCGGGAATATCAGTCCAAGTACGAGCCGTATCCACACTCATCTGCCATTGATAAGCCGGCGCGATGAAGCCAGCGGAGAGGGTTGCCTGATAAAGCAGGGCCGTTTGATTGTCTGTACAAACCCTGACTGTATCCAGTCCGGCAACGGCGGTGGAGCGAAGCGTGGGACCACAGGGACGGAATTGAATGTCATCCAGAGCCAGGTCATTTCCGCCTCCTCCCGGGGCGTTGTTGGTGATACGAAGCACGACGGTTGTGATGCCTGGTCCGGTCGTGAAAAAAAATCCATAGGGCTCCCAGGTGGGTTGGGCCTGAACGGCAATGTCGCCGGTGCTGTATTGATTAATTACGGTGCCGTTGGGGGACTCCACCCGAAAAGTAAGATTGGGTTTGATGAGTGCGGGATTGTTCACCACATTCAGTACCCAGGCAGAAAACTCGTATGTGGTATTGGGACAAAGATTGGAGACGGTTTGCAGAAAGAAATCACCGGGATTATTGGAGGCATTAACCATCAGAAATGCACCTCCTCCGGTGTGATCGGCCCGGACGTTATGCCATTGTCGTCCGCAGTCAGGTTGAAAGGTGGTGATATAGTATTGTCCGTCGTTGGGGCAAGTACCGCTAGCAAGTTGGTATCCCGGTGCGATAAATGGATAATTGGAGGAGCCTGTACCGAAATCAATTTTCAACACCGGGTCGCCCAAGCTTCCGGTGCATAATTGGGAAAAGGAAGTATTAGGAATAGCTGCTGTTGAAAGCAGTAATGTGATAATTGGGAGATGTAGTGGTTTGGGGATCCGGGAAAGCACGGGCAAATTTAGAGGAATGTGGAATGTCCGCGGTCCACAGTCGGCCGTCCGCATTCGGTGGACAATGGACCATACTGCGGACTGCGGTCGGTGGACAGTGGACTTCTGCGGCGGTCAGCGGACTGTGGACGGTGGTCTTTCTGCGGCGGTCAGCGGACGGCGGACCTCATCAAACCCCCGTCTTCTTCCTACGAACCGGAACCACGTTGGATTTATGAATACTTGCCCGGAGTTGAACGCCCATGCTTTGCAAATGGACCATAATGAATCCGCCTTTGATCATTTCAGCTTCGCCTGTGCTGCCGGCGAAAACGCCTGATACAACCTCTACGATATCGCCCTTGATGACTTCTACCGGACCTGCTTGCTTTATTTCACATTCCCCCAAGAAACGTTTGATCATGAGGATCTCCTCATCGCGCACAATCCCCGGTTTTTTATTGAAGTTCACAAACCGAAGGGCCCCAGGGAAATTGAGTACCTCAAACCTTCTGAGAGCCGGGATTTGAACAAAAAGATAGCTTCTGAAAATGGGCTCTTCTACGATCTTATACCGGTTTTTCCATTTTCTCCGCTGGCGCTGCACCGGACAGTAAGAAGTATAACCGGCAGCGATGAGCTTAGCATTCAGCTTCTTCTCCCAACGTGGCTTGGTGTAAAGGGGAAACCATTGGGGCTGGTCGGTTTTTTTTATGGAATCGGAAGCGGTAGACAAGAGGATTTTATTTATAATTCATCTCACCCAAAGGGCTACAAATTAATCAAAAAAACACCCAAAGAGTTGTTATGGTTTTGAAGAGGTAGCTAGTTCTTGTACATGGTCCATTCAATCCGACAAAAACACTATTTTTGCGTCCCCAAATGACCCAACGGGTTTTTCCTGAGGTGAATTTTTGGGGTGGTATTTGTGAGAAATTAGCCGGGGTAGCTCAGCTGGTTAGAGCACAGGATTCATAACCCTGAGGTCGGCAGT
>CAYYXC010000024.1:10056-14422 GCA_964475505.1 uncultured Chitinophaga sp. | reverse complement strand
ATCAGAAAAAGATTGAAATAAATGACACTCCCCCCCTACGTCAACAACCGCACCGCATACCGAAAAAACCTCCTCATCATTTGGCCGGAGGGGGTGAAGCGTGTTTTGCTCATGCGGAAATTCTGAGCAAAAATGTATCGGGCAATTTCGTAACTGTCATTTGCATTGTTAGCGACAAAACACTTGATCCCTTCGTCCGCTATGCGTGAGTTATCCTGGTTGGCTGAAACTACTACTAATCTCTCTGCTGATTTGCGGCTTTGCAAAAGACGCAAGGAAGATTCATCCCCCTCGTAAAAGAAAAGCGTTAAGGCAGCGGGATCAGCAGCTGATACCTCCACGACCTTTCCTATAATTCCGTATTTCGAAAGCACACGCAGCACCTCCGGGAAAGAACCGTGACTACCGGTGAACTCAACACCGGCCGACAAAGCCAACATTCTGTTATGCGGAATAGATAAAGCCATATAACGAACTCAAATTAACTGTTTTACTAATACTGGTCACATATTGTAATGACTAAGACCCACTGTAGCGACTGATCTCAGTTATAATCAACAACACAGGGCTTCGCCGCTCTCAGTGTCATCCACAGATAATACTGAGCACATAATCAATGTGCTGGCGTAAATCATATACCACAGTGACGAAAAACGTCTTTTTAACTCTACAAACGCGAATATAACGTTAATAAGACCTAAAAATACTACTATTTTGAGTAGTTTATCGAAATGCGGAATAAAAGGGAATATTTATTCACAACAATTTGATAATCTCAAATAAATGTATTATAAACCTTTACATAGGTCCAACTATTAGCCTGAGCAAGATTATTCATTTTACTACTCATTTTAATAGTACAACTACTTATATTAGCAGCAAAATAGGCCCAGGCCTACCAAAACCAAGCAAATGAACAGCGGATTACAGGTATCTGTTGGGATCATTATCCAAAACCAACTACTGGCTAACAAAGTCAAATACCAGCTGCAACGGCTGCAACAATTCGAGCTCCTATTCGAATACGAAACCATTAAAGAATACGAATTCAACCAAAAAAGGATTCAATCGCATCCCCAGGTTTTACTGCTGGAACTGGATACCCGTGATCATCAACACCTCGATCAACTCAGTCTTCTCCACAAGCCGCAGCACAACAACAAACTCATCGTGTTCGCATCGTTTGTGAATATCAAACAAGTGGGACAACTACTCGAACGAGGCGCACATGCCTGCCACTCCACCGCCATTCCCCTCAACAACCTCTCCCAAATCATAAACGACGTGATCCTCTACGGCGCACACCTCTCGCCCGATCTGGTAAATCTCATCCGACTAAACCTGCAAACGAATTCACTGGAAACACGCTTCCAAAACCTCACCAAAAGAGAAATGCAAATTGCCCGCTCCACCATCAGCGGAAAGACCTACAAAGAACTCTCAGAAGAACTCTTTGTTTCCACCTACACCATCAATCACCACCTGAAAAACATCTATAAAAAACTAAACATAAAATCCAAAGCACAATTAGTGGCACTACTCAATACGCCCGGCAACGAACCCATCCTGCCCAATCAACTCACCTACCCCAATCCCACCTCGTAATGCTGCTCCGGGATCTCCACATCCAAAAACCCCTTCTTTACCAACCGCTCCTTGAAATCCTGCTGCACATCGTACTCCCCATGCACCAAAAACATCCGCCGCACCTTTTGGGGATCTTGACAGGATAACCACTGACTCATATCGTCGTAATCCCCATGCGCACTCATACTGCGAATCACCCCCACGGTGGCATGCACCTCGTGCTGTACACCATAGATGCCCACTTCAGACTGACCCGCCAACAAACGTCCCCCCAGCGAACGCGGCTCGCAATACCCCGTAAATAAAATGCCGTTGTGGCTGTTCTCTACATTGTTGCTGATATGATGCTTCACCCGACCCGCATCCGCCATGCCACTGGCAGAGATGATCACCATGGGACCATCCATAAAATTCAATTGCTTCGACTCCTCCACCGTCTTCACATATTTCAATCCACTAAATGAAAAAGGATCCTTGTCCGTCTCCAAAATGCGCTGCAACGTCTTATTAAAATAACCCGGATACTTCTTTACGATCTCGGTAGCCTGCACACTCAGCGGACTATCCACATAATACGGCAGCGGCGGTAGCCGATTCTCCAACTCCAATTGATTCAACGTATACAAGATCTCCTGCGTACGTCCCACACTAAATGCCGGAATGATCAACTTTCCTTTTTTCTTCAAACAGATCTTCTCAATCCAATCCAAAAACATATCAGGCGTAGAGCGATGCAGATCATGCAGACTATTCCCATAAGTCGACTCCATCACGATGTAATCCGCTTGCGGAAACGTGGCCGGTGAGCGCAACAAGGCATCCCGATATCTACCCAGATCCCCGCTGAAGGTCAAGATGCGATCCTTACCATTCTCCCGAATACGCAAATGCACACAAGCGCTGCCAATGATATGCCCAGCATCGGTAAATTGAAGATCCACTCCCTCCATGATATTAGTCCACACCCCATAATCAGATTCCACAAAAGAACGAACAGCCAGCTGCGCATCCTCTACCGTATACAAAGGTTTTAGGAAGGGCTCTTGCCGCAACTTGCGACGCTTGTTCACGTAACGTATATCGTCTTCCTGGATCTGCGCTGAATCCTCCAACAACACCGTCACCAACTCGCGCGTACCGTGCGTGCAAAAGATCTTTCCGGCGAATCCCTCTTTCACTAGTTTAGGGATCAGTCCGCTATGATCGATGTGCGCATGGGAAAGCACCATGACATCGATCTCCTCGGGACGAAATCCAAAATGACGATTCAATCGATCGGTATCTTTCCCCATTCCCTGAAACATCCCGCAATCCAACAAGATCTTTTCCCCATTGGTAAGTGTAAGCACATGCTTGGATCCGGTCACCGTTCGGGCCGCTCCGTGAAAAGCAATTTTCATGTTGTTGATTTTTTGGTCTTTGCCCGAAGAGACCAAGTGATAATAAACTCAGCCACCACTTCTCCTGCTGCATTTCTTCCAATAGAACGAGCCTTTACTGTCCGCGGCATTCCATCTGACAGCGTATCCGTAACGGCTTCATAAAACAAAGCTCCATCCGAACAAGTAAAAAATATTCGCTCCGTAGCTTTTTTAAAAAAATCAGCCTCCAAATGCGTAACCAGCATGCTCACGGGCGGATCTGATTTATACAAATGCGCCATGGCCAACAATCCGGTACTCATCTCGGCCGCCATGGCCTGTGATGCGAAATAAATGGAACGAAAAGGATTTTGCGTGATCCACCGATGCGGTACCGAACAAACGCATGCCTCCGGAATCAATGACACCACCCGCACACCCGAAAAAAAAGAGGCAGGAAGCTTCCAGAGTTGAAAGAGGCGGAACTTCCAGCGATTTCGTACGAGAGAAAGGAAGAGTTTGGAATGCAATGTTTAGGGTTTAGGGACTGATTGTTAAATTTATCGATTACGATTGGTACTTGAACCTGACAGCACTAAGTTTGTCAACTAATTTAATCCATGTAAACCGGCCACCCGGCAACCAAACTTCTCAAACTCTTCAAACTTCTCAAACTCTTCAAACTTTTAAATCATGCGTTCCCTCCCTCTCCTCTTACTGACAATCATCACGTTCAGCGTGCATGCCCAAAAAGTATCCGGCAAACTCGTCTTCCAACCCGGACAAGTACTCAACGTCTCCACCAAAAGTACCATGAGCAATCTGGTGAATGCGATGGGACAAGAAATCGAGATTAAATCAGAGTCGACCGTAGACCAACTTTACCGCGTCACCAATACCAACGATGAAAGCCACACCCTCAGCCACGAGATCAAGCGTATCCGCATGAATTCAGAAGGCATGGGAAACAATATCGAGTTTGATTCCGATTCTGAAAAAGACATGAAAGGGCAATTTGGAGAGCCGGTGAAACAGTTACTCACTAAAAAAATGAATTTAGTGGTCGATGCATCCGGCACCACCATGGTAGCGCTTACTGAAGGCAATGCTAATAAGCCAACCGGCAGCGAAATGCTGTCTCAGTTCATCGGAGGATTGTCTGATATGATTGATGCGCCCAAACAAGGAGAAGCCAGCTTCTTCAAAGTATTGCCTTCCACCGAAGTGGGCGTAGGCGATGGCTGGACCAACACCATCGATCGTAACGGAAACAAAATAGAGGAGGCTTTCTCCGTGGCGGACATCAACGAGAATACCATCATCATCAATTACCTCTCCAACTCCGCTAGTTCCCGCGTACAGGAGAATATGGGCATGGAAGTAACCATCAGTCTGAAAAATAAAACGCAGGGCAAGAT
>CAYYXC010000024.1:7542-10046 GCA_964475505.1 uncultured Chitinophaga sp. | reverse complement strand
GACAGAAAATCGGGTATTGTAAAAGAAAAATCACTGACCACTACCGCAACTGGTAACGTGGTGACCGGCATGGGAGAATTTCCCATCAATGCCAGTTCTACGACGGTGATTACCGTGAATTAATCCGCCAGCGGAGTCTGCAAGCTTAATAGATCATCTAATGTCTGACGGCGACGGATCAAATGCATCTGTCCGTCCCGTACCATTACCTCTGCAGGTAAAAATCTAGCATTGTACGAGGAGGCCATCTCGTATCCATAAGCACCGGCATTTCGGATGCAAAGCACATCGCCTTCATTTACTGAGGGGAGCGCGCGATCCGAGGCAAACGTATCCGTCTCGCAAATATTTCCAACCACCGTGTACTGTCTGTGTTCTCCATTCGGATTGGATAGGTTGTCGATAGTATGATAGGCCTCGTAAAACATCGGGCGGATCAGTTGATTGAGTCCGCTGTCTACTCCCACAAATTCAATATCACCTGAGCGCTTAAGCACGTTCACCGTACACAAAAGATGTCCGGCCTCGGCCACCAAATATTTACCTGGCTCAAACCAGATCTCCAGATTGATACCGGTGCGATTTTTAAAAGCATTCAAATGTTGCCCGATCGCTTTTGCCAATGCATCTACATCGGTGCCGGTCTCGCCTTCTTTGTAAGGCACCTTGAATCCGCCCCCCAAATCGATCACTTGCAAGTGCGGAAAATTCGGTGCCAGATCAAAAAGCAGATCAAGTCCTTTTAGAAATACATCTACCTCTTTGATCTCACTGCCGGTATGGATATGTAAGACCCGTACGCGAAGATCTTTCTCTTTGATCAGTGAATAAACTTCGGGTAGCTCTGAGAGGGCGATACCAAATTTACTTTTATCATGACCCGTGGAGATCTGCAGATTTCCCCCAGCCATGATGTTGGGACGAATACGAATACCCACCGGATACGTTCCGCGATTGACCTCCGTAAATTTTTGCAGGTTGGAGATACTATCGATATTGATGTGTACGCCCAGCGTGCGGACCTCGGCGATCTCCTCGTAAGAAACGCTGTTGGATGTATAAAGAATCTGGTCGGGCTTGAAACCGGCCTTGATGGCCAATTTTACTTCATTGATCGAACTGCAATCAATATCAGCACTGATTTTTCGAATGTGGTGCAAGATGTGCTGGTTCGTCAATGCTTTGGCTGCATAGAAAAAACGGGCGGGTAAACCTGTAAAAGCCTGGGTGAGATTTTGAAACTGATGCGTTATACGTTCCGCGTGGTAAACATAGAGCGGGGTCCCAAACCGATGAGCCGCCTCTAGCAGTTGCTCGTGGGTAAGTGATGGTGTCATCAACTTTCTTCACCGGCACCGGGATCGGTTTCTTCGATCACAGTTTCGGTTGATTCTGTTTGGGTTTCAGTGCCATGAATGGCTTCGCTCACGTGCGTAGGCAGCACAATTTGATCGGCCAATACTTCCTTGATCTTGGGTAAATCTTCCGGAGAGTTGATCCCGAAATAATCCATGAAGCTCTTGGAGGTCGTATAAAGCAAAGGATGGCCGGGAAGTTTCTCGTTTCTTCCGCTGATCACGATGAGTTCTTTCTCTAATAATTTCTGCACCGCATAATCGGAGCTAACACCCCGGATGGCTTCGATCTCCCCTTTGGTCACCGGCTGTTTGTAAGCGATGATGGCCAAGGTTTCCAAGGCCGCCACGGAAAGACGCTTCAGAAATTTATCGCCATTGAGTTGGGCGATGGTTTTGTGGTAATCCTTTTTGGACAGAAACTGCCAGCCGCCGCCGCTTTGGATCACTTCAAAGGGATAAAATTCAGCGGCATATTTCTCCACAACACCCTCTACGGCTGCTTCTACTTGGTCCATGGGAATTTTATCTTCCATGAATCCAAATGCTTGATTGATCAGATCGGTCAGCTCAAGCGTGCTAAGGGGTCTGTCAGAGGCAAAGATCAAGGCCTCTACGTGTGGTATGAGTTGGGTGATTTCCATGGATGGTTTCGTTCATCAACCCTGCAGCGCTGCCGCACCGCTCACGATCTCCGTAAGCTCGGTGGTGATGGCTGCCTGTCGGGCACGGTTGTAAGAGATCTTGAGTCCGCGTAACATCTCATTCGCATTCTCGCTGGCCTTATCCATTGCAGTCATACGGGCACCATGCTCAGAAGCGTTGGCATCCAGCACGGCTTTGTAAAGCTGGGTATTGAGGATCTTGGGCATCAGTTCAGCGATGAGCTCATCGCGGTTCGGATCGAAAATAAAATCAGCGTTGGCTTTGTTATCAGTTTTTTCAGCTCGGGGGATGGGGAGGAACCGCTCTAGTTCAAAACGCTGGGTGGCAGCATTTTTGAATTGACTATAGACGATTTCCACCACATCAAATTCTTTATTCTCAAAGGCCTTTACGGCAGCCTGGGCGGCTTGCTGTACGGCTTCAAAAGTCAGGTTCAGGAAGATGTCCTTGAACCGGGCATCGGTTTGGTAGCCCGATTTGGTC
>CAYYXC010000024.1:0-7532 GCA_964475505.1 uncultured Chitinophaga sp. | reverse complement strand
GTTGCCATTCTTCTGAGCATCTGCGTATTTCTCGGCGATGGTCGACTTAACCAGTTTCACCACATTGGCATTGTAGGCGCCGGCCAGTCCGCGGTCACTGGTAATAACGATCAACAATACTTTTTCAATGGGTCGCTCGGTAGCCAGACTAGAGGCAGCAGCCGAATCGGAACTGCTCACGATGTTGCTGAGCATTTCCTGCAGTTTGCTGGCATAAGGGCGCATTTGCAGGATGGCATCCTGGGCTCGACGCAATTTGGCAGCGCTCACCATTTTCATGGCCTTGGTGATCTGCTGGGTGCTTTGAACAGATTTGATCCGCGTGCGTACTTCTTTCAGTTGTCCGGGCATATGGATTTTAGTTCTGAGGGGGCAAAAGTAAGATATTTAGGGGTTGGATGTGTATGCAGTCGGGTGACCGGTGTCGGGTGAAGTCGGATGTCGGGTGACCGGTGTCCGGTGCAGACGGATGTCGGATGTCCGGTGTCCGGAGTCCGGTGTCGGATGTACAGAGAATTCGGATGTCCGGTGACCGGTGTCGGGTGAAGTCGGATGTCGGGTGTCCGGTGTCCGGTGCAGACGGATGTCCGATGACCGGTGACAAACTTTCAACTTCATCGGTCATCGGTCATCTGACATCGGACCTCATTGGACATCTGACTTCGGACCTCATCGGACATCGGTCATCGGACAGTCCGCGCAGCGGACGACCGACATCGGACCTCATCGTACAATACAGTATCTTCGCCCCCCGCAAACCCCCAATCAAAAAGGTACAATGCTCGGCTTCCTCTCCAAAATATTCGGTGGCAGTAAATCCGAAAAAGACGTACAGAAGATCCAGCCCCTGGTAGGCCAGATCAACGCATATTTCCAGCAGTATCAATCCCTCTCAAATGACGAACTGCGGGGTAAAACCGCCGCTTTCCGTCAACGGATCGCAGAAGCCCTGGCCCCCATCGATGCCCGCATCGCTGAAAAGCAACAGGCAGCAGAGGCCCTTCCAACCAATGACCTGGGCGGACGGGATGCCATCTACCAAGAGGCCGATAAACTAAAAAAAGAGCGCAACCAAGAGCTGGAGAAAGTCCTCGAGCAAATCCTCCCCGAGGCCTTCGCCGTGATCAAGGAAACAGCCCGTCGCTTCAGCCAGCAGACCGAAGTGGTTTCCACAGCCACGGCGCTGGACCGCGATCTGAGCGTCAAGAAAAATTATATCCAGATTAAAGGCGATCAAGCCATCTATCAGAATAGCTGGACCGCCGCGGGCGGAACCGTCACCTGGAACATGGTGCATTACGACGTGCAATTGATCGGAGGAACGGTGCTGCACCAAGGAAAGATCGCTGAGATGGCCACCGGTGAGGGTAAGACGCTGGTGTCCACCCTACCCGCCTATCTGAACGCGTTGCCCGCACAAGGTGTACACGTGGTAACGGTGAATGATTATCTGGCCCGCCGAGACCAAGAATGGAATGGTCCTATTTTCGAATGGCTGGGATTGACCGTTGATTGCATCGATAAACATCAACCCAACTCCGCAAAGCATATTTAGCCGATATCACCTACGGCACCAATAACGAATTTGGTTTTGATTATCTCCGCGACAACATGGTGCATTCCCCTGAAGAGATGGTGCAGCGCAAGCACCATTTTGCTATGGTGGATGAGGTTGACTCCGTATTAATCGACGACGCCCGTACGCCATTGAGCATTTCAGGCCCTGTACCCAAAGGAGAAGACCAGCAATATCATATTCATCGTCCCCGTATCCAGCAATTGGTGCAGGAGCAAGAGCGACTGGTGCGCAATTGCCTGAACGAAGCGAAAAAGTTATTTGCAGAAGGAAAGGATGATCCAAAAGAAGGTGGACTCTACCTGTTCCGCGCCTACCGCGGGTTACCAAAGTACAGTCCGGTGATCAAATTCCTCAGCGAGCCCGGCATCAAAGTGAAGATGCAAAAAGCGGAGAATTATTATTTGCAGGATCAGCAGCGGAACATGCATCTGGTAGATGAAGAGTTGCTCTTCCACATCGATGAAAAAAATAATTCGGTAGAACTCACCGAGAAGGGATTGGCAATGATCACGCGCACAGGAGAAGACCCAGAATTCTTCGTGCTCCCTGACATCGGCGTCAAGTTAGCCGAAGTAGAGAGAGCTACTGTGACACCGGAAGAAAAATTACAACAGAAGGAAGCGGTATTGGCCGATTACTCGCAAAAAGCCGACCGCATCCACACCGTACAGCAATTGCTGAAGGCCTATACATTATTTAGCAAGGATGTGGAGTATGTGGTGATGGATGGCGCCATCAAGATCGTGGATGAGCAAACCGGCCGTATCCTGGAGGGACGTCGCTACTCAGATGGATTGCACCAGGCGATCGAGGCAAAAGAGAATGTGAAGATCGAGGCAGCCACGCAGACTTACGCCACCGTTACACTGCAGAATTATTTCCGGATGTATCACAAACTCTGTGGTATGACGGGTACAGCAGAGACCGAGGCAGCAGAGCTGTGGAGTATTTACAAACTGGATGTGGTGAGTATTCCCACGCACTTGAAAATGGTCCGCGACGACCGAGAGGATCTGGTATATAAAACCAAGCGGGAGAAATACAAGGCAGTCATCGATGAGATTGAAATCCTCCGCAATGCCGGAAGACCGGTGCTGGTGGGTACTACATCGGTTGAAGTGAGTGAATTGTTGTCGAGGATGTTGCAGCAAAAAAAGATCCCACACAATGTACTCAACGCAAAGCAGCACGCAAGAGAGGCCCAGGTGGTGGCCGAGGCGGGAATGCCCGGTGCAGTGACCATCGCCACGAACATGGCTGGTCGCGGAACCGACATCAAATTGGGAGCTGGGGTTAAAGAGGCAGGCGGATTAGCGATCATTGGTACCGAGCGACATGAGAGCCGACGCGTGGATCGTCAGTTGCGTGGTCGTGCCGGTCGTCAGGGCGATCCCGGATCTTCTCAGTTCTACGTCTCGTTGGAGGATGACCTGATGCGTTTATTCGGCAGTGAGCGAATCGCATCCATGATGGATAAGTTGGGCTATAAAGAAGGGGAAGTGATTCAGCACAGCTGGATCAGCAACTCCATCCAGCGGGCACAACGCAAAGTGGAGGAGAATAACTTCGGTATACGTAAGCGCTTGCTGGAATACGACGATGTAATGAATATGCAGCGAAATGCTGTTTACAAGCGCCGTAACCATGCATTATTCGGAGAGCGACTGGCATTGGACATTGACACCGCCTTTGTAAGTGTAGCAGAAGGATTGATCCACTCGTTCAAAGAGCAAGAAGACCACGATGGATTCCGATTGTCCATTATCATGAATTTTGGGGTGGACACGACCATCACAAAAGATCAACTCAGCAAGACAGATATTGGCACACTCACCGATTCCCTTTACTCAGAAGTGATGGAACGATACGAGCGGCTTAAGTCTGATTTGCAGGAGCAGGCGATTCCTGTATTCAAGAATATTCGTTTACAACAGGGCAATCACATCGAGAATGTAGTAGTGCCATTCACAGATGGCAAGCGCGGATTGAATGTGTTGGCCAATATGAACAAGACATTAGATTCTGCAGGTGTAGAACTCACAAATGCCCTGGAGCGCACCATTACGCTTGCCGTGATCGATGAGGCTTGGAAGGAGCACTTGCGTGCGATGGACGATCTCAAGCAGAGCGTGCAGACAGCATATCTGGAACAAAAGGATCCATTGGTGATTTACAAGATGGAGGCTTATAATTTGTTCCGCACGATGAACGAAGAGGTAAATAAATCCATCGTTTCGTTTTTGACACATAGCTCTATCCCCTTGCAAGACGAGCGCACCCAGCTGAAGGAGGGCCGTCAGCAGAAAACCGATATGAGCCGCATGCGTGTGAATAAGGACGAGGTTGATTCATTGGGGGATGATTACGCAGCGAACGAGCGCGACAAACCCGCTCCGGCAGTATCCGGTCCCCGCATCGGCCGCAACGATCCGTGTCCTTGTGGGAGTGGGAAGAAGTATAAGCAGTGTCATGGTAAGGAGTAAGGTCCGGTGACCGATGTCCGATGACCGATGTAGAGAGAAGTCCGATGACGGATGTCCGGTGTCCGATGTAGAGAGAAGTCCGGTGACAGATGCAGTCCAATGTCGGTTGTCCGGTGTCCGGTGCCAAACTTTCAACTTCATCGGACTTCGGACATCCGACATCGGACCCAAAAGGACATCGGACCCAAAAGGACATCCGACCTAATAATCACTCCCCCTTTTTCTGATTTTGTCGAAACTCATCCAAAAAACCAGCAGTAATAATGCCGGCGGGCAGGGCAAAAATGGCCACTCCAGTCAGCATGATTATGCCGGAAGCAATTTTCCCTGCTAGTGTCATAGGTACCATGTCCCCATATCCTGTAGTTGTAAGTGTAACAATCGCCCACCAAATGGAAGCTGGAATACTGGTAAACTGGTCGCCGCTGACGGGATGGAGGTGCTCAGCAAAATAGAGTGCACTGGAAGCAATGATGATCAAAAAAAGCATCAGGATCAAACTCAACACCAACTCATTTGCCCGCTTTTTAAATACGTTTACGATCAGCTGCGTTGCTTGCATGTAAGCGGTTAGTTGAAATAGTCGCAAAAAACGGAGCAGTCGCAGCATTCTAATGATCCGAAGGTCAACTGTAACTATAGATACAAGATAAAAAGGCAGAAAAGCCAGCAAGTCGATCAGTGCTCCGGGAGTTAACATATACTTGAGTCGTCCCCAAATCGGGTGTCGGAATTTTGGATCGTGATTACTGCTCCAAAGCCGCAACAGGTACTCAATGGTAAAAACAATGACGGAGAACAAATCAAAAGAGTTAAATAGCTGCTGCTCTGCCTCCTCGTCGTTATAGCCCGGTACCGTCTCCAGCATAACTGCTATTACATTCAGCACGATCAGAATGATGATGAAAATATTTATGAACTTATCCCAACGCTCATTTCCCAACACCTCCGGGTGCAGCAAACGGTGGATGCGGTGTTTGGTGGATTTGTACATGTTAGAGGACTTTACATAAAGTTAAGGATTGGATGATACTGTCCGGTGACCGGTGTCGGATGTCCGGTGTAGAGAGAAGTCCGATGACCGGTGACCGGTGTCAGATGTTCGGTGTTGAGAGAAGCTTGATATTGATCTGTTAACGATTTGTGTTATTGTGACAAGTTATTGTCTGGAGTATGTTTGATAGATGGGGTTTAAATTCGAGAGACTTCAGGTTTGGCAATTGGCATTGGAGCTTTGTGCGGAGTTAGATCTTATCACTAAAAAATTCCCCAAGTCGGAGATTTTTATATTGACTGCTCAAATAAAGCGTGCGGCAGATTCAACTTCATTAAATATTGCAGAGGGGTCAACTGGCCAGTCTAATCCAGAGTTTAAACGATTTCTTTCAATTGCCATTCGATCAAATATTGAAGTAGTCGCCTGCTTGCATCTGGCCAAGAAGAGAAACCTAATTGAGGCGGAGGACTTTTCCAACATATACAGCCGTTGCCAAGAACTAAATGGGAAGCTTTTTGCTCTTCGAAACTCCCTTTGCTAATCACCCTCCCGCCAACCACTCCACAAGTAATCACATCGGTCAACGGACATCGGACTGCATCTGTCACCGGACTACACCGGACACCGGTCACCGGACTACACCGGACACCGGTCACCGGTCATCGGACTTCTCTCTACACCGGACATCGGTCACCGGACATCGGACTTCTCTCAAAACCCCCTCTTCCCCTTATTGATCTCATACTTCTCTTCGAAGCGCCGATTCAACAACTTATGCTTATCCGTCAAATCGATCTGGCGACCTTGAATAAGCGCAAGCGTAACATTGCTGCTCTTCATATCAAGAATATCACCATCACTCACCACAATATTTGCGTCCTTACCCACCTCAATACTTCCCGTACGATCGGATACACCGATGATCTTGGCAGCATTTAAGGTAACGGCAGCCAGTGCTTCTTCCTTGCTCAGACCGTAAGCAGCGGCTGTACCGGCATTAAAGGCCAGGTTTCTGCCTCTGGTCTGTGAATCATCATCGGAAATGGAGAAAAGTACACCCCCCTTCTGCAAAGCAGCGGCTGTTTTATAAGGCTGATCCACATCATCATCTTCCGCCGTTGGCAAACTGTGCGGTTGCTGCAAGATCACCGATACATTATACTTCTTCAACAAATCAACTACCTGATAGCTCTCGCTGCCACCTACAATCACCAGATCAACCCCAAACTCCTGTACAAAATCCAACGCAGCCAGAATTTGCTTCACCGTATTGCCGTGTACATAGAGTTTCTGTTTTTTATTCAACAGTCCCTTTACCGCCTCAAATTTCAAATTGGTCTGCTCGTGCACCGATTGAGCATGATAAGCTTTTGCCTCACGCAAGAACTGTTTGAAAGATTCGATCTTATCCAATCCCTCTTTGACAGGATCTGTAGCAGGTGCTTGTGGTCCGCCAAACCCGCCCATACCAAAACGACCACCAGAGGGACGAGCCAATAGAGAAGGAAAATAGACATGTATACCACCATCGGTTTGATAAGCCGCATCCTCCCAGTTCCAAGCATCGAGTTGTACCAGCGAGGAAGATCCGGCCACAAAATTTCCTTGTGGCACTACATTGGCAAGAAGAATTCCATTGGAACGAAGTGTATTGATCACTTTGGAATCGGAATTGTAAGCTACCAAAGAGCGTACGTTGGGATTTAGATCGCCGATCTCCCGAGCATCCTGTGTCGCCCGGACGGCACTGATCTCCACCAATCCCAATGCACTGGTGGAAAGAATCAGACCGGGATAAACATGCTTACCGGCAGCATCCACCACCTGAATATTGGCACTACGTGGGACGGGAATGTTGTCACCCACGGCGACGATCTTACCCGCTTCCACCCGGATGGTTCCTTTTTCAATGACCGTTCCGTTGCCAACGTGTATGGTAGCGTTGATGATGTAGATAGGATCCGTCTGCGCCTTAGCAGGCAACACCGTTTCCTGCGCAAAGAGGGAAACAGAGATCGATAATACGATGGAGAAAAATATCTTTTTCATATTGTGCTTGATTGGAGGATTAATGATTTTCTTCGGCATCAATGACCAGCAGACCATGACTGTGTCCATGATCGCTGCAAGTATGCATCAACTGATAAGAAGGCTGTGCAGGGATCGTGGGAGCGCCACTGCGCTTCTCGCCATTCATTTTGCGAACCAGTCGCAAACGCTCTGCATCCACCTCTCGCTGCATCTGCTCGTCTTTGGCCCGATCGAAATAAACTGTACCGTCAACGATCGTGTAAAGCGATTTGGCATAGATGCTAAGGGGATGATCGCTCCAAACCACCACATCACCATCTTTACCAAGCTTCAAGCTTCCTACGCGATCTTCTACGTGTAACATCTTGGCGGGATTCAGCGTAACCATTTTCAACGCTTCTTCCTCCGTCACGCCACCATACTTGACGATCTTGGCAGCCTC